>DATATH010000144.1:0-13900 GCA_036268895.1 Sphingomicrobium sp.
TCACCTCGGGACTGGCTGTCCCGCGATAGGCGAGCGCTGCAATGATGCCGTAGGTCGTGGCATTCTGAAGCAGCTGCCACACGGAAGCCCGGATCGGGAACGGCTCCACCTGGAATTGAATGACCGAAAATCCGCTCACCGCTCCGAGCAGGACGATCAACAGCCAATAACTGAGTAGAGCATAAGCCCCGCAAAGGAAGGCGTGCCCAACGATTTGGACCGGGAGCCGCCGGCTGACCAGCCTGATACGGATGATCCGATAAGCGATGAGCCCGAAGAGAACGGCCGGAATCGTATTGGCTAGGCTCCCTGGAAGCGCATCGATAAGCGAAGAATCATGGCCGATGCCGAGCGCCAGCGCATAGGCCGCGAAGACGAGCGGAGTTCCGACGAGCGCGAGCTGTACCAGGCTCAGCTCTTTCGGCACTGTCCCCGAAGCGATCGCCCCTTGCTTCATCGTTGTTTTTTGCGCCTCCCAACCCCATCTCGCAACTCGCCGCGTTGACCGCCTGCGGCCCCTCACGCTAGACTGGAACATAAACGGAACGAACTGGCCGATGCTGACTCATATTTCCGTCCGCGGCGCTCGCGAACACAATCTCAAGGGAATCGATGTCGATATCCCGCGCGAGAGCCTAACGGTCATCACCGGGCTATCTGGCTCGGGCAAGTCGAGTCTCGCGTTCGACACCATCTATGCCGAAGGACAGCGCCGCTATGTCGAGTCGCTGAGCGCGTACGCACGCCAGTTTCTCGAGATGATGCAGAAGCCGGACGTCGAGCATATCGACGGTCTGTCGCCAGCGATTTCGATCGAACAGAAAACGACGAGCCGCAATCCGCGCTCGACCGTCGCGACGGTTACCGAGATCTACGATTACATGCGCCTGCTCTGGGCGCGCGTCGGGATTCCCTACTCGCCCGCGACCGGGCTTCCGATCGAGGCGCAGCAGGTCAGCCAGATGGTCGATCGAGTGATGGGACTGCCCCAAGGCAGCCGCCATTACCTGCTCGCGCCGGTCGTGCGCGGCCGCAAGGGCGAGTACAGAAAGGAGCTTGCCGAATGGCAAAAGGCCGGCTTCACGCGGGTGCGCATCGACGGCGAGTTCCATGCAATCGAGGACGCTCCCGCGCTCGATAAGAAATACAAACATGATATCGAAGTCGTCGTCGACCGCATTGTCGTTCGCGAAGGCATTGAAGCACGGCTTGCCGACAGCTTCGAGACCGCTCTGAAGCTCGCCGAAGGACTTGCCTACCTCGATCCGGCCGATGGAGCGCCCGAAACCCAAGCGGCCGCGGGCGGCATGAAGCTCGACTACGCGCCGCCGGGCCGGGTCATCTTCTCCGAAAGGTTCGCCTGCCCGGTCAGCGGATTCACCATCGCCGAGATCGAGCCTCGGCTTTTCTCCTTCAATGCGCCGCAAGGCGCTTGCCCGGCCTGTGACGGGCTCGGCGAAAAGCTCGTCTTCGACGAGGATCTGGTCGTGCCCAACGAGGCGATCAGCATCGCCAAGGGTGCTGTTGCTCCATGGGCGCGCTCGCAGCCCCCTTCGCCTTATTATATGCAGGTGCTGAGCAGCCTCGCTCGCGCTTATGATTTCGACCTCAATGTCGCATGGAAAAACCTGCCCGAAGAGGCGAAGCACGTCGTCCTCCACGGCACTGACGGTCGCGCGGTCACGCTCCGCTTCATCGACGGCAAGCGCAGTTACGAGGTGAAGAAACCCTTCGAGGGCGTGATCGGCAATCTCAACCGCCGAATGGCCCAGACTGAATCGGCCTGGATGCGCGAAGAGCTGAGCCGGTATCAGGCGAGCCGCCCGTGCGAAATATGCCGCGGCGCCCGTCTCAAACCCGAGGCGCTTGCGGTGAAGATCGCCGGCGAGGACATCAGCATGTCCACCCGCCGAAGCGTCGCCGACGCATTTGAATGGTTCGGAGCGCTCCTTCAAAAGCTGAACTCCACGCAGAAGGAAATCGCAAAGGCCATTCTCAAGGAGATCAACGAGCGGCTCGGATTCCTTCACAACGTCGGGCTCGACTATCTCCACCTGGATCGAACGAGCGGCACTTTGTCGGGCGGAGAAAGCCAGCGCATCCGCCTTGCCAGCCAGATCGGCTCGGGCCTCTCGGGCGTTCTTTACGTCCTCGACGAGCCCTCGATCGGCCTCCACCAGAAGGACAACGACCGCCTTCTCGAGACGCTCAAGCGCCTGCGCGGCCTTGGCAACACAGTGCTCGTCGTCGAGCATGACGAGGACGCGATCCGCCACGCCGACCATGTCATCGACATGGGTCCGGGCGCGGGAGTTCATGGCGGCGAGGTCGTTTGCGAGGGTACGCTCGACGAACTGCTCTCCTGCAAAGACAGCATCACTGCCGATTATCTCTCCGGGCGCCGCGAGATCCCGCTCAAGCCCACCCGCCGCAAGGGTAACGGCAAATATCTCACCGTCCACGGCGCCACCGCGAACAACCTTCAGGAGGTCACCGCCGCCTTCCCGCTCGGTACTTTCACCTGTGTCACCGGCGTCAGCGGCTCAGGGAAAAGCTCCCTCACCATCGATACGCTCTACGCCGGCGCCGCACGCGCTTTGAACGGCGCTCGAATTCCCTGCGGCCCATGCATGAGGATCACCGGCCTTGAGCAGCTCGACAAGGTCATAGACATCGACCAATCACCGATCGGCCGTACGCCGCGCTCCAATCCTGCAACTTATACCGGCGCCTTCACCCAGATCCGTGACTGGTTTGCCGGCCTGCCGGAAGCAAAGGCACGCGGCTACAAGCCCGGCCGATTCAGCTTCAACGTCAAGGGCGGCCGCTGCGAAGCCTGTCAGGGCGATGGCCTGATCAAGATCGAGATGCATTTCCTGCCCGACGTCTACGTCACCTGCGACGTCTGTCATGGCGCGCGTTACAATCGCGAGACCCTCGAGGTGAAGTTCAAGGGCAAATCGATCGCGGACGTACTCGACATGACGGTCGAGGATGCCGCCGACTTCTTCAAGGCTGTGCCCTCGATCCGTGACAAGATGGAGATGCTGAAGGAGGTCGGCCTCGGCTACATCAAGGTCGGCCAACCCGCGACGACCTTGAGCGGCGGCGAGGCGCAGCGCGTCAAGCTCTCGAAGGAACTGTCCCGACGCGCGACCGGAAAGACGCTCTACATTCTCGACGAGCCCACCACCGGCCTTCACTTCGAGGACGTACGCAAGCTCCTCGAGGTCCTCCACCGTCTCGCCGACCAAGGCAATACGGTCGTGGTGATCGAGCATAACCTCGACGTCATCAAGACAGCCGACTGGGTGATCGATCTTGGTCCAGGCGGGGGAGTGAACGGCGGACGGATTTTGGTCGAAGGTACGCCCGAAAAGGTAGCGGCAACTCCGGAGAGCTTCACTGGCCAGTACCTGATGACCTTGCTGGAGCGCGCGAGCGTCAAGCCCAAGGTGGTGGATGCAAAGCCCACAAAACCGAAGCGGGCGCGCAAGGCCGTCGATGAGGATATTTCGATCGAGGACGAATTCCCCGACCTGATGGCGGCAAAGTAAGGGCAATCCGAACACGACGAGGGGCGCCGGCAAGCTGACGATCGCAGAGGCAAAGGAAGGTTTGGCAGCGAACTTCGGGGTGCCAATCTAGTTGGTGGAACCTACCATCCGCGGCCAGGCCGATAGCTTGCCCGTCACCCAAGAATGAGGCCGCTACTTCAGCGTCAGCACTACCGGCCCCGACACGGGATCGGTTAGGCCGGTCTCGCCCTGTTCCTCGAGCATGTCGCGGAAGGTATCGAGCGTCGCGATCATTTGCGGCCGCGCGGCGGCGAGCGAGCTCATGTCGTCCCATTCGCCGATGATGCAATAGGTCTGCTCACCGGTCTCCATGATGTTGACGTGTCGAAGTCCCGGCCAGTCGCGATCAATTTTCTCATGCGCATCAAGAAAATCCTGATTGCGCCCCGGCTTGACCTTGAAGCGAACGGCGTTGAATGCCGTCATGGCGCTGCTCTCCTTGTCTCGCAAATGTGGGGCGCCTCATACACCTCGCTTCAGTTGCGCGATACACGTTGCGGCAGATCGCGGACCGGCGGCGCCGTTCAGGTCGAGCCGGCTCATTTCGCAACCAGGCGGTCGCCCCTCCCTGCGAAGGCTTGACGCGGTCTTTCAGCCGCTCCGCTGCGGCATTGAGCTTTGTGCGATCGGTTGAATGAGGCGCCGAGCCCGTTCCGCACGGCTGTTTCCAAATAGCCGCCCATGGTATGTCGCTCCTCTCGAACGGAGGCTCCCATGGCACGCTTAGCATCACTGATCGGGGCGGCCGCACTGGCCGGCTCGGCGGCTACTCCTGCTGCTGCGCAATACCAGCAGCCCTATCAGCAACCCTATCAGCAACCCTATCAGCAGCCCTATCAGCAGCCCTATCAGCAGCCCTATCAGCAGCCCTACCAGCAGCCCTATCAGCAGCCCTACACGCAACCCGCGCCGCAGCCAGGCTACCCTTATCCGGATCAGAATTACGGCTCACAGGCCACAATTGGCGCGATCATCGATTCGCTGATCGGCAACCGCTACAATGTCAGTGACCGGCAGGCGATCCGACAGTGCGCCTTCGCAGCTGTCCAGCGAGCGCAGAGTGGCTATCAAGGCGGCTATGCGCAAGCTTATCCTGGTTACAGCAATTATATCCGTGTGACTGCGATCACCGACGTAGAGCGGCGTTCGAACGGCGTTCGCGTTCACGGGATGCTCGGCAACGGACGGACGTACAACCAGCCCTATGATCCGCGATTCCCGAACGGCGGCGGCGGCCGCTGGGCTCGCGGCGATCTCGGTTTTCGGTGCGACGTCGATTACCGCGGCTCTGTTCGCAACGTCAGGCTCGAGCCGGCCAATCGGGGCTATTAGCACCCACGATTATGGTTACCCCCCGCGATTAACCCTGTTGAGTTCGGTTCGGCGGCGAACGGGCGTATAGTCCGACTCGCCACGCATCGGGGGGTGGCTTGTATGGAAAATGACCGATCCTATTTCATGCGGCGGGCGGCGCAGGAGCGCTCGGCTGCCGACCACGCATTGGGAAATGCCGCCCGCTTCGCCCATCTCGAGCTAGAGCGGCGCTATCGCGAGTTGGTCGGATTGGTGCGCTCGCCTGCGCGGAGCAACCGGACTCCCGCCTAACGAAGGCGCTGGAGCAATAAATCGAATACCGCCGGATGCATCGACTTTTCGAAGCGAAGGCCGGCGACATAGCCGTCGATCCAGCAGACTTCACAATCGAGCACTTCGAGGCCCTCGAATTTCAGAAGCACATGCTCTTTGAGCCTTGGCTGCTCGACAAGGTCGACCTTGCAGCCCTCTGGGGACAGATCGTTCACCCGAACCCGATAGTTGTTCCGTCCGAGCCGCCTCAGAGAAACGTCCGCGCTCAGCGGAACGCGCTCGTTCTGCCTCGGCCAGTGCTCCCTCGGCGCATTTTTATCGGGTTCGAAGATGAGGCCTGCCCGGCCCTTCTCGTACCAGCGGACATGCGCGTCGATCACTCCGCGGTGCAAGACCGAAAGCTTGATCGCTTCACCGGCCCGAAGCGCCACCGGAGTTTCGATCCCGCAGCCTTCGTACGATAGATCCAGTAAAACGATATCAGCCGTTGAGCCATCGTCTCGGATGGCGAGCGCTCGAAGGCTCACCTGACGGCGCTCGCGCCTGTCAACCGGCTCCGTCTCGAGCTTGATCACCGCCTGATTTGGTTCAGCGCCCATCTGGTCCTCAGCTAGTGCACGCACCAAGCCTGCTGCAGCTCAAGGATCCACGCTCGCGCTGGCGGCATCGACAGTCTAAGACACCACGGTAAATGGAGGTTTAACGCCGTCACGACTGCTCACTGGCTACCGAGCCCCGAGACAAGACGGTCGAATACAGCAGGGTGGATCGGCTGGACGAAATCCACTCCGACGGTGAAACCTTCAATCCAGCAAACTTCCGCTTCGAGGGGCTGCAGTCCGTCGAACTTCACCCATAGCTGCTCGTCAACGTTCGGCCGCTCGACGAACTCGACCCGGCAGCCGTGAAGCGAGGCGTCGAAGATCCGGACCCGGTAGTTCAGCTGACCCGAACGGCGGAGCGAGATGCTGGCATTCAGCGCAACCCGCTCGCTGCGGCGTTCGGACGGTTGGAGACGTGGATTGCCCATATGCGCGCCGCATAGGGGTGCGAGCATCTCCGCCCGTTTAAACATTCATCCGTTTCGGATCGGATTATCGGGGCCGGAATGGGCCGCGGGCTCGACCTTGACGAGGAGCTGTCCCTCGGCGACCTGCGTCCCTGCCGAGACGTTGAGCTCGGCGACCGTTCCATCGAACGGGGCGGTGAGCGCATGCTCCATCTTCATCGCCTCGAGGGTGAGCAGGCGCTGACCTTTCTCGACCCTGTCGCCCGCCGAAACCTCGACCGCGGTCACTTTTCCCGGCATCGGCGCTTCGATCTCGCCGTCGTGGATGCCATGGGTCGTCCCGGTGCCGCGAACCCCCAGCGAGAATTCGTAAGCCTGACCTTCGTAGAAGACGACGACCCGCTCTTCATCTCGAAACCCGGAGACCTCGGCGAACTCGCCATCCTCGGTCGAGACCGAGCGCACTTCGCCCGCGCGGCCCAGCCATACGCGACTATTGAGCGGAGCATTGAGCCGGAAGCCGGCGAGGCCGCCGAGCGGCTCCTCTTCCTCGTCGATCGCGAGCGCGACTGCTGCAGCGCCTCGCCAGATCGCCTCAGTCGGCTCCGGATCGATGAGCAGATCGCTGAGATTGCGCTCGATGAAGCCCGTGTCGATCTCACCATCCCGGAACTCCGGGTGAAGGACAGCATTGAACAGGAACCCGGCGTTGGTCCGCACCGGCCATACCTCGACATCGTCGAGCATCGAGGAGAGCTGTCCGATCGCCTCCTCGCGGTTTTCGCCGCGACCGATCAGCTTGGCGATCATCGGGTCGTAGAAGGTCGAGATCTGATCGCCCTCCTCGACACCGGTTTCGATCCGGCCTTCCTCACCGAGATCGAAATGCTCGAGCTTGCCGACGCTTGGAAGAAACCCCTTCGCCGGGTCCTCGGCATAGAGTCGCGCTTCGATCGCGTGACCCCTGATCATCAGCTCGTCCTGCGTCTTTGGCAGCGGCTCGCCCGAGGCGACCCGGAGCTGCCATTCGACGAGGTCCTGTCCGGTGATCTCCTCGGTGACCGGATGCTCGACCTGCAGGCGCGTGTTCATTTCCATGAACCAGATGCGGTCGGCCCTGAGACCCTCGGATGCATCAGCGATGAACTCGATCGTCCCTGCGCCCTGGTAGCTGACCGCCTCGGCCGCTCGGACCGCTGCGCCACACACCTTTTCCCGAGTTTCCAAATCCATGCCGGGCGCAGGCGCTTCCTCGACCACCTTCTGGTGTCGGCGCTGGAGCGAGCAATCGCGCTCGAACAGGTGGACGACATGTCCCTGGCTATCGCCGAACACCTGAACCTCGATGTGGCGTGGCGAGAGAATGTATTTTTCAATGAGAACCCGGTCATCGCCGAAAGCGCTTGCCGCCTCGCGCTTGGCGCTCTCGAGCGCGTCCTTGAACTGGTCGGCCGAATCGACCCGGCGCATGCCCTTGCCGCCGCCACCCGCGACAGCCTTGATGAGGACCGGATAGCCGGTCGCATCGGCTTCTCGTGCGAGACGGCTCGGATCCTGGTCCTCGCCTAAATAGCCCGGAGTGACCTGCACTCCGGCCCCGGCCATCAGCTTCTTCGCGGCATCCTTCAGTCCCATGGCGCGGATACTGTCCGGCCTCGGTCCGACCCAGATCAGCCCGGCGTCAATCACCGCCTGCGCAAAGTCGGCATTCTCCGACAGAAAGCCGTAGCCAGGGTGGATTGCCTCCGCCGCCGTCTTCATCGCGGCCTCGATGATCTTTTCACCGCAGAGATAGGATTCCCGCGCGGGACTCGGGCCGATGTGCACCGCCTCGTCGGCCATGCGCACGTGAAGCGCCTTCCTGTCCGCGTCCGAATAGACCGCAACTGTGCGGATCCCGAGGCGCCCAGCTGTACGGATGACCCGGCACGCGATTTCGCCGCGATTGGCGATGAGAAGGGAGGTGATCATCCGTGGTGCGCCAGGGCAGCCGCGGCGCTGAGAAGCCCGGCAGCATCGGTCAGGAAATGAGCGATGATGCAAATCCAAAGATCACGCTTCCACAGGAAAAACAGCGTCAGGACGAGACCTGGAACAGCCGCGAAGATGACCTGCGTCGGGCCCCACCCTCCAGCGTGGGCAAGCGCGAAGATCGCGAGGGACACGATCGCTGCGAGCCAGCGCATTTTGGTAGCCGCCTCGAGCTCGGTGATCAGGATCGACCGGAAGATGATCTCCTCGGCAATGCCGGCCACGGCCGCGATCAAGAGGATGATCGGCACCGGCCTCGAGGCGAGCGCCGTCAGGGTCGCCTTGTCCTGGGCAATGCCGAAGCGACCGAAGGCCAAGAGCGTCAGCGCCGAGAGGATGGCCGACACAAGAAAGCAGAGGAAACCCCAGCCGAACGTTGCGGCCCGCACCTTTCGGATTCCGAACGCCTCGAGGGACTGGCGGTCAGTTCGCGTCAGCGCAAATAGAATTGCGACCGCCGCGACGGCTTCGCCGATGCATCTGAGGATCACCAGCGGATTGCTCGCACTCTTCAGGGACGGAAGCAGCCGAATCAGGACCAGGAATATGGCTGTGCTGAAGAGCGCGGCCAGGAGATGATAGGTTCGCCTACTCGACGACGTCGTGACCATCATTACATCCTGAACACGCCGAACTGCGGCCGGTCAGAGATTGGTGCATTCAGAGTTGCGGCAAAGGCAAGACCAAGCGCGTCCCGCGTCTGCACGGGGTCGATAATGCCATCGTCCCACAGCCGCGCGGTCGCGTGCCAGGGATTGCCTTCGTCTTCATATCTCTCGCGGATCGGCGCCTTGAACGCCTCCGATTGCTCGGCTGTCCAGGTGTCGGCGTCTCGGTGGACCGTGGCGAGTACGCTCGCGGCCTGCTCGCCTCCCATCACGCTGATCCGAGAGTTGGGCCAGGTGAAGAGAAATCGCGGCGAGTAGGCGCGGCCCGACATTCCGTAATTGCCCGCTCCAAAGCTGCCGCCGATCAGCACCGTGATCTTGGGCACGCTCGCGGTCGCGACCGCGGTCACCAGCTTCGCGCCATGCTTGGCGATGCCTTCGGCCTCATACTTCCCGCCGACCATGAAGCCAGAAATGTTCTGGAGGAAGAGCAGCGGCGTTCGCCGCTGGCAGGCGAGCTCGATGAAATGGGCGCCCTTGAGAGCGCTCTCGCTGAACAGAACGCCGTTGTTCGCAAGGATCGCGACTGGAATTCCCCAGATATGGGCAAAGCCGCATACCAGTGTCGTCCCGAACTGCTGCTTGAATTCGTGAAGTTCACTTCCATCGACGATGCGAGCGATCACTTCGTGAACGTCGTATGGCGCGCGCACGTCTTCGGGGATGATTCCATAAAGATCCTCGGCGCCGAACAACGGCGCCCGCGGCTCACGCAGCTCAAGTCCCGCGCCAGGCTCCGGCTGAAGCGTGGAGACGATGTCTCGAACAATCGTCAGCGCATGCTCGTCATTCTCCGCAAGATGGTCGACGACGCCGCTCTTCTTCGCATGGAGGTCGCCGCCGCCAAGGTCTTCGGCGCTGATCTCCTCGCCCGTCGCCGCCTTCACCAGCGGTGGTCCGCCGAGAAAGATGGTGCCCTGATTGCGAACGATCACGCTCTCGTCGCTCATTGCCGGCACGTAGGCGCCGCCGGCGGTGCAGCTACCCATCACACAGGCGATCTGGGCAATGCCCTTGGAACTCATCTGGGCCTGGTTGAAGAAAATACGCCCGAAATGCTCGCGATCAGGAAAGACGTCGGCCTGATGCGGCAGGTTGGCGCCGCCGCTGTCGACCAGATAGACGCACGGCAACCGGTTCTGCTCGGCGATCTCCTGGGCTCGGAGGTGCTTCTTGACCGTCAAGGGATAATAAGTGCCGCCCTTCACCGTGGCGTCGTTGCACACGATCATCACCTGGCAGCCCGACACGCGCCCGATCCCGCAGATAATGCCCGCACCCGGGACTTCGCGCTCGTACATATCGCATGCCGCGAGCTGGCCGATCTCGAGGAATGGAGAGCCGGGATCGAGCAGGCGTTCGACGCGGTCGCGGGGAAGAAGCTTGCCGCGTTCGACGTGCCTCTGGCGGTGTTTTTCGGAGCCGCCCTTGGCCGCCTCAGCGACATCGGTCCGGAGTTTCCGGGCGAGCGCCCGGTTATGTTCACCACGGGCGCGGAACTCGTCGCTGTCCGTAACGATTTTACTCTCGATGCGCGGTGCGCTCATGCCGCTCTAAGGTCCGTTGGTCGAAAAGCCCTGCCGTTCGCGTAGCCGTAACGACAGGCGATGGCAAAGCAGCCCCTGCTTTGGGAGTATCGCCACCAGATTGCGAAGGTCGGCGAACGGTTGGACCGGCATGAATGGTGGATGCCCCCGCAGCTGGTCAACGCGGGAACCAGCGGGTGAAGATCTGGGGCTGACCTACAGACCGATGACTTCGCGGCCGATGAGCATGCGGCGAATCTCGTTGGTGCCGGCTCCGATATCGAGCAGCTTCGCGTCGCGGTAATAGCGTTCGACGGGCCAATCCTTGGTGTAACCAGCTCCGCCGAGTGCCTGGACGGCTTCGTTGGCAACCTTCACGGCATTTTCAGATGCGTAGAGGATCGCGCCGGCAGCATCGAAGCGCGTCGTCTTGCCGCAGTCGCATGCCCTTGCGACATTGTAGACATAAGCCCGGGCGCTGTTGAGAGCGACATACATGTCGGCGACCTTGGCCTGCATCAGCTGAAACGAACCGATCGGCTTTCCAAACTGCTTGCGCTCGCGGACATAGGGAAGGACCGTATCGAGGCATGCCTGCATGATCCCGATCTGGATTCCAGCGAGAACCGTGCGTTCATAGTCGAGGCCGCTCATCAGTACGGCGGCGCCCCCATTCTCCGCGCCGAGGATATTCTCGGGCGGAACGAAACAGTCGTCGAACACCAGCTCGTTCGTCGGCGACCCGCGCATCCCGAGCTTGTCCATCTTCTGTCCGATCGAAAAGCCATCCATCTCCTTTTCGATGAGGAACGCGGTAATGCCGCGGCTGCCCTCGCCGGTCTTGGCGTAGACGACGAGCGTATCGGCATAACCACCGTTGGTGATCCAGAACTTGGTGCCGTTGAGGCGGTAGCCGTTGCCGCTCTTCTCGGCCTTGAGCTTCATCCCGACAACGTCGCTACCGGCGCTCGCTTCGCTCATCGCCAGTGCGCCGACATGCTCTCCACTGATCAGCTTGGGCAGATACTTTCGCTTTTGGTCCTCATTCGCCCAGCGGCGGATCTGGTTGATACAAAGGTTCGAGTGAGCGCCGTAGCTGAGGCCGACCGAAGCAGACGCTCGAGCGACCTCCTCCTGCGCGACGACATGCTCGAGATAGCCGAGCCCGAGGCCGCCCCACTCCTCCTCGACCGTGATCCCGTGCAGGCCCAATTCGCCCATCTGCGGCCAAAGCTCGCGCGGGAACTCGTCCTTCTCGTCGATTTCGCGGGCGATCGGTGCGATCTTTTCCCTTGCGAACCGCTCGGTGGTCTCGCGGATCGTGTCCGCCATTTCCCCGAGCTGAAAATCCAGTCCGGTATCGGACATAGGTCCATCTCCTGTTCGGCCGCTAGCAGAGCACCGACGGTTTGAACAACCGAGGCGTCGGTCTTATGTGCACTGCAACAATTCGACTCCGGAGCAATCAATGGCCACCACCGCATCAGATCCGATCGTCATTCTCTCCTACGCGCGCACGCCGATGGGCAGCTTCCAGGGCGCGCTTTCGCCGCTCAGCGCCACCGAGCTCGGCGCAACCGCCGTCAAGGCCGCCGTCGAGCGCGCAGGCCTTAGTGGCGAGCAGGTGGACAAGGTGTTCATGGGCAATGTGCTCTCGGCCGGCCTCGGGCAGGCCCCCGCGCGCCAGGCGGCGCTCGGTGCGGGACTACCCCGCTCGGCCGAGGCGGTGACCGTCAACAAGGTCTGCGGATCGGGAATGCAGGCCGCAATCTTTGCGCATGACATGCTGAATTCGGGATCGGCGGACGTGATTGTTGCCGGCGGCATGGAGAGCATGTCGAATGCTCCCTATCTGTCGAAGAAATACCGGGCCGGCGCCCGGATCGGGCATGACACGGTCTATGACCATATGATGCTCGACGGGCTCGAGGATGCCTATGACAGGGGACGGGCGATGGGCACCTTCGCCGAGGACGCGGCGCGCGAATATCAGTTCACGAGGGAAATGCAGGACGATTTCGCGATCGAGAGCCTGCGCCGCGCCAACGAGGCCATCACTCATGGCAAGTTCGACAAGGAGATCACGCCAGTCACGGTCGTCACTCGTAAGGGCGAGGTCACGGTCGACGTCGACGAGCAGCCGGGCAAGGGCAATCCCGAGAAGATCCCCCAGCTCAGGGCCGCCTTTGCCAAGGACGGTACGATCACTGCGGCAACCTCGTCTTCGATCAGCGACGGTGCTGCGGCGCTGGTGCTGACGCGCAAGAGCGTCGCCGATAAGCTCGGCAAGAAGCCGATCGCACGCGTTGTCGCGCACGCAGCTCACGCGCAGGAACCCGAGAAGTTCACGTCCGCGCCGGTGCCGGCCATCGAAAAAGTGCTCAAGAAGGCTGGCTGGAGCGTCGACGATGTCGACCTGTTCGAGGTCAACGAGGCCTTCGCCTGCGTCGCGATGATCGCGATGCGGGACATCGGAATCCCCCGCGAAAAGGTCAACGTCAACGGCGGCGCTACGGCGCTCGGTCATCCGATCGGGGCAAGCGGCGCTCGTATTACGACGACCCTCATTGCCGCACTACAGGAGCGCGGTCTCAAGCGCGGCGTCGCAAGCCTTTGCATCGGCGGCGGCGAAGCAACGGCAATGGCCGTCGAGCTCGTCTGAAAGACGGACTCGCTGCGCGGACCCGATGGTGGTAATTGCCCCTCCTCTCATGAGGGGGAGAAAGCCAATGCGTTTGATCACCTGCCTTAGCGCAGCTCTCGTATTATGTGCTTATTCAGGCCAGGCTGACGCGAAGGCGAAGGCGATGCCAGCTCCGGCCAAAGCCGCCTTCCAGCTCGACGAGACGACTTGGCTCTACACCGACAACAAGGGCACGAAGGCGCGTGAATCGATTGATCCCGACGGCAACTTCATCGTCCAGACGCGAGCCGGGAAGCATCTCGATCATGGAACAGCGGTGATGAAGGACGGCAAGGCCTGCTTCACAAGCGCCATGACCAAGGAGGGTGAGATCTGCTGGTCGACGAGCCCGGTCAAAGTCGGTCACTCGATCAACACTGTCAGTGACAAGGGCGAGAAGCTCAAGGTGACCCGCGTCGCCTACGTCAAGATGTCGATGCCGAAGTAGTCAGCGCGTCGGCGCAGCTTGCTTTCCGGCATAGGCCTGGCATTCGATCTCGAGCAGTGCCCCGAGCGCGAGCCCGTTCGCGCCGAATGCACTGCGTGCCGGCATCTTTCCGGCCGGGAAATAGGACACGTAGACCTTGTTGAACGCCGGCCAGTCCTTCATGTCGGCGAGTAGCGCGGTGCAGTGGAAGACGTCGCGGTAGCCGAGGCGCGCGCGTTTCAGGACCGCTCCAATATTGTCCATGGCCTGCTTGGTTTGTGCCTCGATGCCGCCGGGTAACTTGCCGTCCGGGCCGATGCCGATCTGGCCCGAGAGATAGAGGATGTCGCCAACCCGAACGGCTTCGGAAAAGGGCAGCGGTTGGCCGTTT
>DATATH010000145.1:0-6713 GCA_036268895.1 Sphingomicrobium sp.
CACGTCCGAATATGTTCCGGCGAAGGATCATTGCGGAGGAAAGTTTCATGAGGGCCGCCAAGGCTTTTGCGGCAATCGCGTTGGGCATTTGGCCCACGCTCGTTCATGCCGCTGATGCAAACGTTCAGCCGGGCGCGGAGCCGAGCATCGTCGTGATCGGCGAGCGCAAGGAGAACACGCCCGAAAAGCTCGACCACATCATGCGCGAGGTCGACGGAACGAAAATCACGGTGACGAAGAAGACCAGCGTCACGAAGCTCGATCTCCTGCCCACGATCGTCAACGAAAACCAGCGCGAGCTGTTCTCGCGCACGCCCGGCCTGTTCGTCTCGGAGCAGCAGACGGGCACTCAGTTCAACATGAGCTACCGCGGCCTCGGCAATCCGCAGGAATCCGAATATGTCCTCGTGCTCCAGGACGGCATTCCGATCTCGACCGACTGGATCGGCTTCCCGACGCTTTATTATATGCCGCTTCCCCAATCGCTCGAGGAAGTGCAGCTGATCCGCGGCGGCTCGAGCCTCCTCTACGGTCCCGAGCCGGCGCCGGCGGTGAACCTCGTCTCGAAACGGCCGGCAGCGAACCAGCCGTTCGGCGCCTACACAGAGAACGTGATCGGGAGCGACGGGCTATATTCGAGCTACAACACGATCGAGGGTTCGAGCGGTCCGTTCTCCGGACGCGCGAATTTCGGCTCTCTAAGGAGCGAAGGGCAGCGCGACAACGGACAGTCCCGTACCATCCAGGGGGACGCCTATTTGGCCTACAGGCCGACCAAGAGCAGCCTCTGGTACCTTGACCTCCATGCGCACGACGCGAGCTCGGGGGATCCCGGCAAGCTCAGCTATGCGCAATATCTCGCTGATCCCGACCAGGCCGTGACACCGTTCAATCACGACTGGGTGCGCCGAACCTCCGTCCTACTTGGCAACGAGAGCGACTTTCCCGGCGGCTGGCGCTCGGAAGCAAAGCTCTGGGCGAGCTGGCAGGACCTTTACCAGCGCTCGGCACCTGCGGGCGCGAGCCCGTCCACGACGACGCTCCAGGATGAAGCGTTTCACGCTCAGGGGCTCGACTGGCGCCTTCGCAAGCGCTGGGGCGAGGGCAATGCCCTGACCTTCGGCACGACTCTCTATGACGACAGTGCGCCGTTCAGGCAGTGGACCAGCACGAACATCACCGCTCCGCGCGGCAGCGAAGACGGCACGCCCCGCCTCGATCAGTTCCGGAACGACTGGTACGGGGCGATCTTCGCCGAGAATGTGTTCCGGCTACCGGGCCGCTGGCACATCGTCCCTTCCTTCCGGCTCGACCACGAAACGATCCGCATCGATGAAACCGTTCGGCCGCCCAATCTGGTTCGGCCTTTGATCAAGCAATCGGTGAGCCGAACGGTGCCGATGTTCGGTCTTGGTGCAGGGTTCGATTTCGGGAATCAGAACGAGACCTATTTCAGCGTCAGCCAGGGCTATCGCCCGGTTCGTTTCTTCGATGTCGCCTCGCCCTTCTCCAACGTCAATCCGGGCGGCCTTCCCGCCGCTTCGAAGTCGCTGTCGTGGGAGGCCGGCGTCCATGGAACGCCGGTCAAGGGCCTGTTCTACGATACGAGCCTTTTTTGGATCGATTTCAAGAACCGGATCGAGACGATCGTCATCTCACCGGTCGAGAGCCTGTTTCAGAACAGCGGCGACACTCGCCACCGCGGGTTCGAAGGCGAAATCTCCTATGATTTGCTGGCGGCTCGAAATGGTCCGCTGCACCTGACCGCGTTCGCTAACATCAGCCTGCTCGATGCCAAGTTCACGAAGAGCAATCTTGCGAACCGGGTTGGCGACAAGCCCGCCTTCGCACCTGCCGTAACCGCAAAATACGGGATCAGCCTAAGGCGCGACGGACACTTCAATGTCAGCCTTGCGGGCTCGAGCGTCAGTAGTCAGTATTTCCAGGATTCCGACCTCCCCGTCGGGGCTCCGGGAACCCCTAACTTCATTCCGGCCAAGATCTCCGCCTATACCCTCCTCGATCTGTCCGGAGACTGGCAGCTAACCCGCAACATCCGCCTGCTGGGCGGCGTATCGAACATTCTCGACCGGAAATATTACAACCGCGTCTTCCAGAACGGGATCGAACCCGGGGCCCGGCGGACGGTGTACGCCGGGATTGCATTGGGCATCTGAGCCCCCCTTTTTTTCGTTGTCCCGCCTGATCCCTTGCAGGCGACAAGCTGCTCAGTCCTTCTCGCGAGTTTCCCGAAGTAGGTCGGAATCGCCGTAGAGGTGCAGTCCAACGAGCCCTCTTGCGAGCGCGGCTGCCGGACCACCCCGAGCCAGGTCGTCCGGGTCGAACCGGACGTTCAACATAGCCAGCGGCGGCAGGCTCGCCGCCTTGAGCTTGGCGTTGAGGGCCGCCAGATCGCCCGACCGGAATGCAGCCCACCCGGTTTCAACGTCCTTCAGCTCGCGGTCGAGCGCGTCGATTCGCGCCATCTCGTAATCGGTCGGACGGTCTTCGACCGAAGTGATTGCGCCGTAGATTTCGTCAGTATGCTCGCGAAGCCGCTCCTCGCCGGTGATGGCGCCCCCCTCGGTCGTTGCGACGATCTGCTTGCGCATCGCATCCGCCTCGGCGCCCACCGTTGCAGCGGCCGCCCTGACGTCGGCAGGCGCCGCCGCTATTTGCGCGATCGCTCCAGCCTGCTGTCGAACGCCATTGATCTCGGCGACGACCTTGCTCATTCGCTCGAACATGCCCTTGATCCGCTCGGCCGCGGCAAATTGCGCCGCGCGATCGGTGACGGTGAAGGTCGCACGCCTGTCGAGCGTGATCGTCAGCGGTTCGGTCGACACCTGCCCCGCATCCGTGAGCCGCACCATATAATTGCCCGGAAGTACCCGCTGGCCGGACGTTGACGAGCCTGCAAGCGATGCCGCGGGCGGGACCACCGGCGGCTTCGTGAGCATCGACCACTGCACCCGATTGAGGCCGCGGCGCTTCGACGTCGGAATCTCGTCGACGACCTTGCCGTTCGAATCGAGGATCTCGAGCTTCATACGCCCGATCACGTGCCTGGCTTTCTGGAAATAGGTGATCGTCGCCCCGTTTCGCGGATCGTCACCCGCATAGGAAGCGTCACCCTCGGCCCAGCCTCCGTTTCCCTGAAGACGCTGCTGGATCGGGCCGCTCGGCATGAGCACCGCCGTGCTTGCAAGCGTTTGCGCGGTCAGCTGGCGCAAGGGACTGACGTCGTCGATCACCCAGATGCCGCGACCATGGGTTGCGAGCACCAGCGCATCGTCGCGTTCCTGGATTGCGATGTCACGGACCGCGAGGCCGTCCGGGAAGTTGTCAGGCTTGAACTGCGCCCAGCTCTGGCCGGCGTTCAGGCTGACGAAGAGACCGAATTCAGTGCCGAGATAAAGGATGTTTGGATTGAGCCGGTCTTCCTTGATGACATGGGCGTAGCCGCGAATCTGCTGAGTTTCGGGACCAACGAGGCGCTGCCAGGTGCGGCCGTAGTCCGACGTGCGATACAGGTAGGGCGCCATATCACCGACGGTGTGACGATCGTCGGTGACGTAGGCGACGGCGGGATCGTAGCGGCTCGCTTCAACCCAGCTGATCCAGTTTCCCGGCTGCATTCCAAGATTTGCAGTAACGTTGCTCCAGCTCTTGCCGGCATCGCGCGTCAGCTGGACGTTTCCGTCATCGGTACCAACCCAGATCTGCCCCGCTGCTCGCGGACTCTCGGAGATCGAGTAGATGGTCGTGTTCATCTCGGCCGCCGAATTGTCGACGGTGATTCCGCCAGACTGCTCCTGCCGCTGGCGCACTGGATCGTTCGTCGAGAGGTCGGGCGAAATTCGGTCCCAGGTCGCGCCGTGGTCGCGGCTTCGGAACAGGAACTGAGATCCGATGTAAATCGTACCCTTTTCGTTGGGCGAGACCATGATCGGCGTGTTCCAGTTGAAGCGCAGCTTCTCCTTATAGTTCGCCTGGGGCTGGATGAGCCGCGCCTGGAGGGTCTTCCGGTTCACACGCGCGATCGTTCCGCCCTGCGCCTCGACATAGGCGTAATCGGGATCGGCCGGATCGGCCCATGCCCAGAAGCCGTCTCCGCCGAACAGATTCTCCCAGCGGCTGTTGGTAATCCCGCCAGGATAGTCCTGGTCGCCAACCCATGCGCTGTTGTCCTGCAGACCGCCGTAAACCTGGTACGGGTCCTTATTGTCGACGCTGACGTGATAAAATTGGCTTATGGGAAGGTTGTTCGCCTTCCACCATTTGTTTGCTCCATCGTAGCTGTACCACAGCCCGCCATCGTCTCCGCCGACCAGATATTTGGTGTTGGTGGGATCGATCCAGACGTCGTGCCAGTCACCGTGCGAGGCTCCGGCGGCGTTCGAGAAACTCTTTCCACCATCGTCCGAGACGGTGACGGAATATCCCATCTTGAACAGGCGCTGGGGGTCCTTCGGATCGACCACGATCCTTCCGAAATAGAACGGTCGCCAGACCATTCCCTGGCTTCGGTCCCGCTCTTCGAAGGATTGGCCGCCGTCGGTCGACACGAACAGCGCCGGACGCGAATTTTCGATGAACGCGTAAACCTGCTTCGGGTTCGACGGTGCGAATGCGATCTCCAGCCGACCCCATGGGTATTTGGGGAGTCCCTTGCGGTTCTCCGACGTGAGATAGGTCCACGTCTTGCCGCCATCATGGCTTTCGGCGAAGCGGCTCCCGGACGGCTGGTCCGGACCATTGCCGCCCGAGCGGAACTCATAGGCCTTGCGGCGGAAATCCCACGTGCCGGCAAACAAATGTTCGGGGTTGGTCGGGTCCATCGCGACCGACGAGCAACCGGTCGAAAGGTTCGTCCCCTTGAGGATCAGCGACCAGGTCTTTCCGCCGTCCGACGTCTTGTAGAGCCCTCGATTGGGCGAGTCCGACCACAAAGGTCCGGGCGCACATGCGTAAACGACGTTGCCGTTTTTGGGATTGACGATGATCCTGGTAATCCGTTCGGTTCCAGGAAGACCCATGTTGGTCCAGGTCTCGCCTCCGTCGGTCGACTTGTAGACGCCGTTCCCGATCGACACCGAATTGCGGGTCCAGCTCTCGCCGGTTCCAACCCACATGACGTTCTTGTTCGTCGGATCGAGCGTCACCGCTCCGATCGACTGCACCGGCTCCTTGTCGAAGACCGGCTTGAAGGTCGTGCCGCCGTCTTCGGACTTCCATACTCCACCCGACGCCGAACCAATGAGCAAGGTGACCTTGCCGTCCGTTTCGTGACGTCCGGCAATCGCCGAAATGCGGCCGGACATGGTGGCCGAACCGATGTTGCGCACGCCAAGGCCCGAGACCGCCGCGGTATCGAAGGACTGGCCATATGCCGGAGCAATGGAAAGGGCGGCGGAGGCCAACAGAATATAACGCAGCATCTTCCTCACTCCCCCTTCGGCTTCGACGGTGCCGGCAGCTTCTTACCGGCGCTCTTGCCGTGCGGCTTGGTCGACGCGTCTGGCGGTTCGCTGGATGCCTTGGCCGGCGTCGCTACGCCTCCGGGCTCGGCAAAATAGTCGCTTGGGACCGGCGCGTTCGCTTCGCCGGTGGCGATGATGGTGCGCTGGCGCTGGCTGTCCTGGCCCTCAGTCCAGCTTTCGACCGACATCGGGAAGTAGATGCCTGCGACTTTCTCATAGTCGCCGAGCTCGGTTTCGGTGGTGTGCGTCGCGCCGCGGATTGTGCGAGTTTCCTCGACCTTGATCTCAAGGAAGGTATCGGGGTCGAGCCAATAGGTGAATTCGTCTCCGTCCTTCTGAGTGACCTTGACCTTGTAGGCGAGCGTTCCGTCGAAATCGTCTCTACCGAGGTATTGAACATGGCTGCCGTTGGTGCGCGAAGCGAGCAGCGGTCCCTCGATGAGCGCCGAATCGGCCATCTCCCGAGCTTCGTCGGAAGACATTTTCTCCGGGTCTTTGCGCCCCTCGAAGGGATTGATCTTCCAGGCGCCGCGACCGTCATAGGCCTGAACCAGATCGAGCCCCTGGAGAGTAAGGTCGAGCCTGGTCGCCGCTCCTGCCGCGAGCTGCGCGCGCGTTTCCTTGTAGGTAAGCTCGAAGTCCCCAGGGAAGATCGTTCGACCTTCGAAGCGAATGCTCTTGATTGCCGAGAGGGCCGCCGCTCCGCCGCGCGCCTCGAGATTCTTGGCGACGAGACCTTGTGCATCTTGAGCTGCAAGAGGAGCGGTCACGCACACCAGAAACAGCGCGCTCGAGTAGCAACGAACTCGCATGGAAAATTGCCCCCTCCGATAATGGAGCGAATGATGGAACTGCAATTCATGTGAATCAAGCCGGACCAACTGCAACCTCGCTGGGCCCCAAGGCAGCTTTGGCAACAATCGACCCAAGATTCGGCGTTCGCGTCGGTCGCGCTTGCGATGAGCAGCAACGCACAGATTGCGGGTCGCAGCGCCCCGATTGATGATGTCCCACTCCTCCCCATGGCCGCTCCGGGCCGTCTGGTGGTTGACGAGCGATGGACAGCTGCACACCCCCGTTCTTTTTCCGCAGGACTCAAGTCGAATGCCGCGAAAATCAGGGATCGCAGCCGAAATGCTTGCCTATGAGCCAGCCTCTTCGCTGTCTTCATCGAGCCGTTCGGGCACGTTGGAGTGCGCCGCCGAGCTTGGAACGACAGTCGAACAGCAA
>DATATH010000146.1:0-11082 GCA_036268895.1 Sphingomicrobium sp.
AGCGTACGGGCTCGGGCGGGTCTATCCGCCGACCGGCCCCAGTGAGGGCACGATCGGTCCGGCGCAGCGCTATGTATCGTCGCAGGTCGGCCAAGGCGACGTGACGCTCGGCGACACGTCGGTTCCTGAGCTGATGCAGACCGACGCGTTCGAGCTGATGGTTCATAATCCCGATTTCCGCGCACTCGCCGGAAGCCCGGGCTTCAAGGCGCTGGCCAGCCAGCCGCAAGTCCTGTCGGCGATTCTTAACAACCCTCAGGCATTCAATTCGCTCTCGAAGCAGCCGAATGCCTTCAACGGGCTTATCAAGGCGGCGGAGAGTGCTTCCGCCTGGGCGCCGAAATCGCACGAGACAAATGCTCAGCTGATGAACGCGATCACCGGGCACTGGCAGGCCTTCGACGGGCTTGCCGGACATCCGGACGTGCTCCAGGCGATCCTCGCCGACCCGGCTGCGTTCGGGCGTTATTCGCACGATTCGCATTCGTTCGGCGATGCCGCGCTGAAAGCGACCGACGCGACGATGGGCAAGAATGCTTCTGCGTTCCAGAAGCTCGCGGGCGATACAAACGCGATGAAAGCGATTTCGGCTGACCCTCAGGTGTTCAGCTCGATCGCAGCGAATGCCGGAGCCTTCAAAGGACTGTCGGGCAATCCGAACGCACTCACGGGCCTCATCAAGAGCGCCGCGACGGCGGCGCACCAGCTTGAGCTCGCAGGCGTTTCGAGCGCCGGGATAGCAGCAGTTGCGTCCAATCCTTCGGCCTTCTCGCTCCTCGCGGGTCAGCCCCAGGCGTTCAAGGCAATCACCGGGCACTGGCAGGCCTTTGCGGGTCTTGCCGGCCATCCGGACGCCCTGAAGGCGATCCTCGCTGACCCGGCGGCCTTCGGCCGTTTTGCGCACGATTCCCACTCGTTCAGCGACGCAGCGTCGAAAGCCAGCGACGCTGCCATGAGCAGGAACGCAGTTGCGTTCCAGAAGCTCGCTGGCGACAACAATGCGATGAAGGCGATCTCTGCGGACCCGCAGGTGTTTTCCGCAATCGCAGCGAATGCCGGGTCCTTCAAAGGGCTGTCGAGCAACGCCGGAATTCTGAACCCGCAGTTCCTCTCGGCGCTCGGGCGTAATGCGACGGCGTTCGGGAATCTGGCGAACAATGGAATGCAGCTGAGCTCGGCCTCGAAAGCGCTGCAGGCCTTCGATGCGCATTCGCTTCTCGCGTCCCAGGCCGCCTCAGGCCAATGGAATGCCGGCGTGTCGCAGGCGATCCTCGCCAATCCTCAGGCTTTCTCGGCGATCATGGCAAATCCGAGTGCGTTCGATGCGGTCAGCAAGAACTCCGCGGCGCTCGCAACTTTGTCATCGAACCAGAAGGCCTGGGCTGCGATCGCGGCCCAGCCAAATCTCGCGGCGCTGATGGCCAATCCGAGCTTCTCGGCGGCGCTCAACCAGGCTGGAGTCTCGCAAGCGGCCTCTCAGTCGCATTCCGACTGACGTAACGGTCGGGGGAGGGCCGTAGATGGGGGGAAGGTTTAGCGGGCGCCGCCTTGCGCGTGCAGCAGCGGCGCTCGTTCTAACCAGCTGGACCAGTGCGGCGATAGCGCAAACTGCCGCCAAGCAGGCACCCCTTCCTCCTCCTCCCGACACGACGACCGAGGTCGAAAAGCCGGACGCCGTTCCGCCCCAGCCGCAAGGCACCCCTCCCTCGGAGCCCGTCACTCCGGCACCGACCAAGCCGAATGCACCCGAACCCAAGAACCCCGACCATGTCCCGCCGAACGCCTCGGGCTTTCATCTGTCGGTGCTCGAAACCAGGGACCTCACCCTTCTCTACATCGATCCGATCCAGACCTACCTCACGCCCTATATCGGCCGGGCGTTCGAAAATTCGCTCGCCTTCCACAAGAAGAATCTCAATTGGCAGCCGTGGGAGCCGGTGACGATCCTCTTGAAGGACTTCGCCGACTACGGGAATGCGGCGGCGCTTGGTTCGCCGAGCGACATGGTCCTGCTCGATGTCGCTCCGCTATCGCTCTCGATGGAGACCTTCTCGCCCGGAGAGCGCTTCTATACGCTCATGAACCATGAGCTGACGCACGTCGGGACGATCGACGCGTGGAACTCAAAGGACGCGGGCTGGCGGCATTTCCTCGGGGGAAAGCCGGCACCTATTCAGAAACACCCCGAATCCATTCTCTACAACTTCCTGACAACCCCCCGGAACCTCACGCCGCGGTGGTACATGGAGGGAAGCGCGGTCTTCATGGAAACATGGATGGCCGGCGGCCTCGGGCGTGCCCAGGGCGGCTATGACGAGATGGTCTGGCGCGCCAAAGTACACGATAACTCGCCCTTCTTCTCTCCGCTCGGCCTTGAGAGCGAAGGCACTCAGATCGACTTCCAGGTGGGCGCGAACTCCTACCTCTACGGCACAAGGTTCATGTCCTACATTGCGCTGACCTACGGGCCAGACAAGTTCGTCGAATGGCTTAGACGCTCGCCGGACTCGAAGGCCTATTACGCCGACCAGTTCAAGCACGTCTTCGGCAAGTCGCTCGACACGGTCTGGAACGAATGGATCG
Source organism: Sphingomicrobium sp. (assembly GCA_036268895.1). Classification (GTDB taxonomy): domain Bacteria; phylum Pseudomonadota; class Alphaproteobacteria; order Sphingomonadales; family Sphingomonadaceae; genus Sphingomicrobium. The sequence goes on from DATATH010000146.1 coordinate 2,584, forward strand.
TGTTCGAGCACAAATACCAAGAGGATAATCTTGCAAGACTTGCACAATATCCGCTGACCGAGCCCAAACATCTCTCACCCCGTGCGCTCGGCTCGATGTCGCGCGGTTTCGTGGACGAGAAGACGAACAGCCTGATCGCGGCTTTCCGCTATCCGGGCCGGATCGGCTTTTTAGGCAAGATGGACCTTGCGACCGGCAAGGTCACGCATCTCACCGACCTCAATGGGATGATGCTCTACAAGGTGACGAGCGTCGCCTATGACCCGTCCACTCGGACGGCCTTCTACACCAACGAGAATTACGCCTATCGCGACATCAACGCGATCAACGTCGACACCGGCAAGCAGCGCCGCCTTCTCACCGACGCGCGCATCGGCGATCTAGCCTTCGACCCGGCAGACAAGAGCTTGTGGGGCATCCGCCACCAGAACGGCTTCGTCACTCTGGTAAGGATCCCGCCGCCATACACCAGCTTCAACCAGATCAAGACCTTCCATTATGGCGAGATCGTGTTCGACCTGGACGTCTCGCCCGATGGCCAGCTCGTCTCCGCCTCGTACGGAGGCGTCGACGGCAAGCAGTCCGTCAAGGTCTGGAAGATGTCCGATCTCGAAAACGACGATGCCGATGATCCGGTCACGACGCTTTCGCTTCCGCCCTCAGTGCCGGAGATGTTCACCTTCACGCCCGACGGAAAGTCCCTGCTCGGCAATTCCTATTATACCGGCGTCTCGAACATCTATCGGCTCGATATCGCGAGCGGGAAATGGGACGTCCTCACCAACGCCGCGACCGGATTCTTCCGTCCGCAGCTTCGTCCGGACGGGACGCTTCTCGTTTACGATTACACCGGCGAAGGCTTCAATCCATCGATTGTCCGGCCTGAGGTCCGGCAGGACCTCGGCACCATAAAGTTCCTCGGCACCGAGGTCGTCAATGCTCATCCCGAGCTCAAGGGATGGGGCGTGGGATCGCCGGCGAAGGTTCCGCTCGACCAGCTGATCACCGGTCGGGGCACCTACGATCCGTTCAAGCGGATGCGCATTGATGGCCATTATCCGATCATCTCGGGCTACGACCAGAAGCTTGCCTTCGGCTATTACCTACATCTCGCCGATCCGCTGCAGTTCCGGCAGTTCAGCGCGGATTTCTCCTTTTCCCCCTACCATGTCGAGGGCGGCCAGCGATTCCACTTCGACGCCGAATATCAAACTCCGAACTGGAAGCTGACCTATTGGCACAACCTGTCGGACTTCTACGACTTGTTCGGGCCAGTGCTGAGGAGCCGCAAAGGCGATGCCGGCATCGTCAACTACACCAAGCCCCTGATCTACGATCCGCCTCGAGAGCTCGACGTGTTCGGTTCATTCGCCGCCTATTTCGGGCTCGACCAGCTCCCCGGCGCGCAAGACATCCTCGGACCCAAGAATCTGCGCTCGGGAGAGATCGGACTGAAATATACCAACACGACCAAGGCGCTGGGGGGCGTCGATCACGAAAAGGGCATCGAAGGCAGCATCGCGGTCGGGACCGACCAGGCACAGGGGCGTTGGTATCCGAAGATCTACGGCAGTTTGAGCGGCGGCTTGCCGCTCCCGTTCCCCAACAGCTCGGTCTGGCTCTACGGCCACGCCGGAATGGTCGGCGGCCCGCCTGAGGATGCGCTCGCCGCTTATTACCTCGGCTCCTTCCGCAACAATTACGTCGATGATCGTCCCGAGAAGCGATACCGCGAACTCGAAAGCTTTCCGGGCTTCGACATTGACGAGATCGCGGCGCGCAAGTTCGCGAAGCTGACGGGCGAGGTGAATCTCCCGCCGGTGCGCTTCGCCGAGGTCGGAACACCATCTTTCTATCTCAGCTACATCCGTCCCGCGGTGTTCGCCGGAGCCATGGAAACGCAAGCGCAGGACGGCTCAAGCCACCGCTACTACGACCTTGGCACTCAGTTCGATCTCAACTTCACCGTTGCTTTGCGTCTCCCAATGGTCTTCTCTGTCGGCGCTGCCAGTGGATGGGCAGATGGGCATTATCGGAAGACAGAGTGGCTTGCCTCACTGAAGATCATGTAGCGCCATGTCTGAATTGCTGATCCAGGCTGCCCACTGGGGGCTGGCCCTTGTCCCCGTGCTGGTCCTCCTTGCGGTGTTCGTATGGCTCGATGCGTTCAAGCTGATGAGCTTTGGCGAGGTCCTGGTGCTGCTGGTGCTCGGGGCGATTGGCGCGGGGCTCGCGTGGCCGGTCAGCGGGCGTCTCCTCGACACGCTTCCGATCGGCTTTTCCAATTACAGCCGCTTCGTTGCGCCCTGGATCGAGGAAGCGATCAAGGCCGCCATCATGATCGGCCTCTTCCGTTTCAACCGCATCGGCTACAAACTCGACGCGGTCATATCCGGTTTCGCCATCGGCGCCGGTTTCGCGGTCGTCGAAAACATCATCTACCTCACGATCTTTCCCAATTATGGAGCGGGCACCTGGCTCGTCCGCGGCGTCGGCACTGCGGTCATGCACGGAACGACGCTCGCGATCCTCGCAGCGATGGCTCACGAGTTCGCCGAGCGTGAGACCCGCGAGGCCGCGGGCGATTTCGACTTCAATCTCCTATGGTTCGTTCCGGGCTATCTGGTCGCGGTCGCCCTCCACATCGCTTTCAACCAGTTCCCCGCCCAGCCGCTCGTCGCCATGATGGGAGCGATCATCGTCGCGCCTCTGGCGCTGATCGGGATCTTCTATTTCGGAACGGCCGAGGCGAAGCGGTGGCTGATCGCCGAGTGCACCGCTCACCACGTTCAGCTCGAGCTACTGCGCTCGGGCCGGTGGCCCGATACTCCCGCGGGCCGGAAAATTGCGGCGCTTGCCGAACGGCAGGGGCCAGAAGGGGCCAAACGCATCCGCCGCTATTGGGAGCTCCAGGCGTGGCTTGTCAGCGAAGCCGAAGAGGTCATGATCGAACAAGAGTCGGGCGAGCCCAAGTTCGACCAGGCCGAAGTGCGCGCCACCTTCGCCGAACTCGCCGGCCTCAAGCGCGCGCTCGGGCGAAGCACCTACTCGGCGCTGAACGCTTTGCTGCCGTTCAGTCGCAACGATCATTGGGAAGTCTCCGAGCTTCGCCAGCGCCTCGGCCACCACTAGGGAAAATGTCGTCAGCTTGAGGCGAACGCGCTTGGGACTGAAACGGCGATAGTCTAAGAGCGGTGGCGGGAAGAGCGCGAGAGAGTGGAGGTGCTTTGCATGCCCGAATATGTGATCGAACGCGAAATGCCCGGGGTCGGGCAGCTCGGGGCTGCCGACCTCAAGTCAGCTTCGCAGACCTCATGCTCGGTGCTCAGCGAACTTGGCCCCCAGATCCAGTGGGTCCAAAGCTACGTCACCGACAACAAGATCTATTGCGTCTATCGCGCTCCGAACGAGGACATGATCCGCGAACATGCGCAGCGGGGCGGCTTCCCGGCGAACAAGATTTCCCAGGTCCGAACCGTGATCAATCCGACGACAGCCGAGTAATTCCAAGACTCTCGCCCTAAGTCCTGATACTTGGGGGGTCACAGGGTTGACGGGGCAAAAACCCTAATGGCAGATGTCTTCCTCTCCTATGCTCGGGCGGATGAATTGGAAGCGGCGCGCGTCGCGGAAGGCTTGCGCTCGGGCGGATACGAGGTCTGGCGCGATGACGAGCTCCCCGCGCACCGCGCCTATGCCGAGGTCATAGAGGAGCGACTGAACTCCGCAAAGGCGGTCGTAGTCCTCTGGTCCGTCGAGGCGGCGAAGTCGCAATGGGTGCGCGCCGAGGCAGATACCGCAAGGACTGCGGGCACGCTCGTCCAGGCAACTCTCGATGGGCATATCCCGCCGCTTCCCTTCAACCAGATCCAGTGCGCGGAGCTCGGCCTGTGGGACGGAGACGCCGACGCTCCGGGCTGGCGAAAGCTCCTGGGCAGCGTTCGGTCGCTCGCCGGCGTCCCCCGCTCCGACTCCGAAACGAAGGGTAGGAAACGACGCCACCTCTGCATCTGCGTCCTTCCTTTCCAGAACATGAGCGGCGACAGCGAGCAGGAATATTTCAGCGACGGCATCAGCGAAGACATCACAACCGACCTGTCGAACGTCTCGGCCCTTGGCGTCGTCGCTCGAAACACTGCCTTCACCTACAAGGGCCATTCGGTCGACGTGACGGAGGTCGCCAAGAAGCTCGGCGTCAGCCACGTGCTCGAGGGAAGCGTTCGCAAGGCTGGAGGGCGTGTCCGGATCAACGCCCAGCTGATCGACGGCGCTACCGGCGAGCATGTCTGGGCCGCTCGGTACGATCGCGACCTCGAGGATATTTTCGCGATCCAGGACGAGATTTCCAAAGCGATCGTCGAGGCGCTGAAGGTGCGTCTTCTGCCCGAGGAAAAGAAAGCGCTCGAGCGCCGCGGAACCAACAGCGCCGAGGCCTATAATCTCTACCTTCTGGCGCGCCAATATTGGGTCACCGGGAACCATGGCGATCCCGGGCGCGAAGAGCGCGTGATGCGCATCAGCAGCAAGGCCGTCGAGATCGATCCTTATTATGCAGATGCCTGGGCGCTCCTCGCGATTGCTCAGTCCAACCTTCGCTACGGCTTCGGCTATGAGGTCGACGACGGTGTCGCAGCAGCGCACACCGCACTCGCGATCGACCCGACGATCGCCGAAGCCCATTGCGCAATGGCCCGGAGGCTCGAGGTGAAGGGCCGCGACGATGAAGCGCTCGCCGAGCTTCAGAAAGGTCTCCGGCTCAACCCCGATTCCTGGGAGCTCAACAAGGCGATCGGCAACTTTCTCATCTGGCGAGGCAAGGTCCAGGAGGCCGCGACGCATTTCGAAAAGGCGACGTCGCTCATGGACAACGATTTTCATGGCTGGGGGATGCTGACGACCTGTTATTTCGGGCTTGGCGACAAGGAGTCGGCGAAAGACACCGCGAAGATGACCCTCAAGGAGGTCGAGCAGGTGCTTGCGCATGATCCGAGCAACGGCGCTGCAATCAGCTTCGGAGTCAGCGCCCTTGCCGCGCTCGGCGAACAGGACAGGGCGCGCGAATGGATGGAGCGCGCGCTTCTGATCGATCCCGATAACCTCAACATGCGCTACAATTTCGCCTGCGCTTTCGCACGGGACTTCGGGGATCGCGATGCCGCGATCCGAATGCTCGCTTCCTCGCTATCGAAAATCAAAGGCTCGATCGGCGCGGCCGAGTTCGATCCCGACCTCAGCAGCATTCGCGATGACCCGCGATTCAAGAAGATCATCGCGGACGCCAAGGAGCGCCTCGGCATCGCAGGTGGCGCAGCGAGCCAGGTTCCGGTCGAGACGACACGATCCACTTGAGCGGTGCCGAACAGCGCGAACCGCCTCGATATATTACGGGCTCCGCCATCGAAAGCGCGGGCCTGAGCTAATTGTTCAGCTCGGGCTGGAGCTCGTAGTTGTGGTCGTTTTCTTCACGACATGCCTCACGTGATGCACCTTCATGTGGCTGGGCGGACAGCCGCAGCGCATGGCATGGTGGTGCGTCCTCGTCGCGTGATGGGCCGTCCGAGGTACGTTGGTTGCATGAATGTGTCTGGTGGTCGATTTCACGTGCGTTGTGGTGGTCGTCTGGCCGGAACTCATCCCATTGTCCTGCTGTGCAAGGGCCGACGAGGAGATGAGGGCAAGGCCGGCGATCGACGCGATTAACAGCTTCATGGCTTCCTCCCTGTTCTGGCGTAGCCGAAGCGCACAACAAATTGGGAAGGCTGTTTGTTGCGCGAAATGATCGGCGGCCGAACACGCTATTTAACTGAAGGGCGGCGCGCCTCCTGGCAGTCATGACCGCGGCAATTTTATGTTCTCTTTTTCAGTGCGAATGGCGGCATGCTGTTCCACCCTCGCTACCTCCTGCATCCCGAAGTCTGGCGCTCGACGTCGAACGACACGAGGCGCGTGATGCTCGCGCAAGTGACGACATTGCTCACCGCCTCGAGGCGTTACGTTTCTGGCATGCCGTCTTGGCACGACCCATTGGTCACCAGCATTCGAGCTCGCGGGGATAATCTGGCTGACTGCGCCGCTTACGCTGCCCATCGCCAACGCTTTCATCAGGATCGAATGGATGGTTACAGCAAGCCATGCCGCCGGATCGCTGGCGAAGCTGCTGCTGTGCGTGGCCGCGGCGGCATTCTTCCTCTCGTTGGAATGCGACTCTTAGCTTCGGACTATCTGCGGCTCGCTCGTCTTGCTGGTCAGCATTTGCATTAGCGGATTGGGCGACGGCTCTCCGATTCTGGTAAGCGTGTTCACGTCGCGATGGGTGAACGGTCCAGCCTGCCCCCGAACGCTGAGGGTCGTCTCGATTACATAACTCCAGGTGCCATCCGGATTGAACGTCACTTCGATTTGATAGCGCTCGGTCCGAAACGCATATTCGAGGAACGCTGTCGAGCAAATGCCATATTCCGTTTGACCGCGCTCGGCGGTCAGCACGATTCGATCGTCCCCGGGATGGGCTTTACCGGAGGCTATTGCGACCTGTCCTCGAGGAATCGCCACGGTTTGAAGCACGAGTCCGGTAGCGGGCTCCCAGAGCCAATAGCCGACCTGATCGTGAAACGCGATGTCCTCCTCGGGCGTGTTGATGTGGATGTGATAGCGAAGCCCATAGAACAGCTGCGGCCCATTGGCCTGCGCATCGATCGGCTCGAAGTCCATCTGTTCAATGTAGTTGCGCTCTTCTGGGCCCTTCGCCTTTGGGCTCCGGTCAAGTCCGGTCGATGATCGCCAGCGCCCCGCCAGGCGTCGGAGCGGCCCGAGATTGGCAAGGGTGTCCGGATCGACATTCGTTGGTTCGGTGAAGATATCTTCGGGGAAGATGTTCATTCCGCAAATGTCCTGGGAAATTGGGTCGTCGCTTGGCAAGCCTTCACTCGTCAAGGTATCGGTTCCATTGTCCACCTTCCTATGGCCGGCCCCCAAGCAATGACGCACGGCTACCAGAATTCTGCGATAAGCGGAAAGCTGGCCCGACAGGGTCGGACGAGGTTTCATTTTCGTCTCGCTGGAGCCGGATGATGCATCCGCTGTCCGCACCGAGTTCGAGAACGCCGGAGTGCAGGTAAAAGAAGGCTGGTGGGGCTACCTGCTGATGATTGTCGAAGATCCGGGCGGAAACGAATTGTACATTTCCCATGCAACGCGAAAGAGAAATGACTGGTGAATTTGCGCGACGTGTTTCAGTTGGCAGTGTGACGTCCTTGGAGTGGGTCAGGCGCTCATCGCCAAGACCAGACCGACCGCGAACGACGAGCTCACAGGGTGTTGGACAGAGACATCAAAGCAAAGATGAGCGCCAATCCTCCCGCTGTTGCGACAACGGTTGAAAGTCGCGGCCGACGAGCCTGACTGCGTGGCAGCAGCTCGCTTGCGCCTATGTAGAGGAAGAAGCCTCCAAATACGGCGAGCAAGAGGGCAAGTGAAAAGCGCGGAATGGCAATGGCTCCGGCGACCAGGATGCCGGCAAGCGGAGCTACAGAGTCCGCCGCAAGCCAGGCGCGAGCCGTGGGGATCGCGCTCCCGCTGAACAGGCTCACGGCGACGGTGTTGGCGCCGTCAACGAAGTCGTGCGCCAAGACGCCGATTGCGACCGTGAAGCCGGCGGCCGGAGAGACATGGAACGCGAGGCCAATGGCCATGCCATCGACAAAGCTGTGAAGGGTGAGACTTGCAGGAGCGAAGTGGCGCGGCCTGCTTCGGCCCTGTCCAAGGATCCTCGAGGCTCGGTCCGCAGTCAGATAAACGAGGAAACCAGTCGCGACAGCCGCAGTGATGGCAAGAGGGCTGTGGGTCCCGGCGACGAGGTCGAGGCTTTCGGGAAGGAGGTCGAACAGTGCGACGCCGATGATCGCGCCAGCCGAAAACGCGAGGATCAAGTCAAGCGCCGAGGTCAGGTACAGGATCAAAGTTCCGCCGGCCAACGTTGCCGCCCCCGTTGTGACGCCCACGAGCAGCACTGCCCAGATGGGCAAGCCCATCATTGGCGTTCGCTTACGGTTTCAACAGATGGAAGCGGCGACGGGCTCACAAAAGTCGGTCAAAACGTCTTCGTCACGCCGACGAAGAAACCCCTACGCTCCCCCCATTGGGGCGCACCGACGCCGACGCCGGTGCCGCTGCGGATCTGATATTTGTTGTCGAACAGGTTCAGTACGTCGGCCCGGATGCTGACGCCCTTGAGCGCGCCAGGACCGCTGAAGTTCTGCGCGATGCCGGCGTTGAAAACCCAGTAGCCGGGGAGCGCGCCGCCGTTCGGGATGATGCCGTTCGGATCGTCAGTTCTGAGGCCGGAGCCGTAGATGAAATCCACGGTCGGAACGAGCGCGCCAAGGCCGTCGCGGATCGTGTAGCTGCCGCCGCCCGAAGCCGTCACTTTCTGCGAGTGGTCTGTGTAGATGTAGTGGTTGGCGATATAGGCCAGATCCTCGGGCGAGAAGAAGTATTGCG
>DATATH010000147.1:0-20632 GCA_036268895.1 Sphingomicrobium sp.
TTAACCACAGTCCCACCCTCCGTTCATATTGAATCAGAGGGGAGTCACTGCGTCTAGGTTAGAAATCCACCAAAGACGTCAAAACTGTGGATTGTTGAATTATTGCAACGCCGATGCGTTTTTGTGACGGTCTCGAAACTACTATTCGGGGAAACCTGACGAGGGTGCCGGTTCGTCGCTTTTCCCGGGCTGCGTTGCGGATGGCGGATCCGAAGCGTCCATCGATTCATCGCTTCCAACGTCCGCCTTCAGGTTCGGATCGTGGGGATTGCGCCTCAGCTGCTGCTCCAGCTCCTGGTCCGGCGCGGCAGGATGTACAGTCGGGGGCGGCCTGTCTTTTTTCTTGTCATTCACAGGAGCATCTCCGTGGCCTACCATTGCTTGTCTGTAACGAGCAGCGTGCGAGAGGCGTTCCGCCGAACGTCGCGTTTCGACCGGAAGTTGCGGAGCTTCTGCCAACGGGCAGGCGGCGGTTTGCCGGGAAAGCGTTTTGGGACATGAAGGTGGCGTGTTCATGACCCCCGCACCAGCAGTCAGAAGCCGGTTCGACGACTGGCGCCTGGCCGCCAAATCGATTCTCGGTTTCTGGTTCTTCTATCTCCTTACCGTCGTCGCTCGTGCATTCCTGGGGCGAGATCCGGTCACGGTCATGGAAAATAGGGCCGTCACGATTACGGCCGGAATCCTCCTGACCTTCTGTGTCTATGCTGCGATAAGATTCATTGCCGCAGAATCGAGTTTGCGGCGCCAGGCGGTGATCGCGGGCATCGCCTCGTTCGTCGCTGCGGGCGCCCTGTCCGGCTTCCTCGTCGCCGCGGACCGGTTCCAGGACAAGCCGCACGACGAATTCCAGTATGTTTCGAAAGAGGGCTATCAGGTCACGGAAATCGGCGCCCGGACACAGATCGAGCGCCCCAACGGTCCGCCCCTCATCGTCACCTATCCAAACGTCAGCTCCCTCGCCGCTTATGAGCAGTTCCGGATGGCGGCCGACATCATGGTCAGCTGGCTGTTCTTCTTCGCGGCGTGGAGCGCTTTTTATATCGCCATGCTCGCACAATCGGAGGCGCACGGCGCGCAGCAGCGGGCCGCCGATGCCGAAGCCGCGGCCCAGACCGCCCACATCCAGGCCCTGCGCTACCAGATCAACCCGCACTTTTTGTTCAACACGCTGAACTCGTTGTCGTCGCTGGTCATGACCGGGCGAACCGATCGAGCCGAAACGATGCTTCTGGCCTTGTCGACCTTCTTCCGCACCAGCCTGTCGCTCGATCCGGGCGCGAACGTCACGCTCGCCGAGGAGATCGACCTTCAGCGTCTCTACCTCGATATCGAAAAGGCAAGATTCCCGGATCGACTGCACGTCGAGATCGATGTTCCCGAGACCCTCCAACAGGCGAGGCTCCCGGCGCTCTTGCTTCAGCCAATCGTCGAGAACGCGATCAAATATGGAGTAGCCAAAAGCCGCAAGGCGGTCGTCGTGCGGGTCGAGGCGCGCCACCTCGACGACCACCGGATGGTCGTCGAAATCAGCAATCGACTGAAAAACGGCGGACGGGAGGAGCTTGCGACACCGACTCACGAAGGCACCGGCCTTGGTCTCGCCAATGCCTGTCAGCGGCTCGATGCACGCTTCGGCAACCGGGCCAGTTGCCGCTTCGGCACGATGACCGGCGGCGGGTTCAAGGTTTCGATGACGATGCCGGTCGAGACTAATGCTTGAGGAAAAGCCGCTCCGGGTCCTCATAGCCGACGACGAGCCGTTGGCGGCCGAGCGGCTGCAGCTTCTCCTCTTGCGCTCGGACGGGGCACAGCTCGTCGGCACAGCGAGCGATGGCGAATCAGCAATCAATCTGACCGAAGCCTTGCATCCCGACGTTCTCCTGCTCGACATCGCCATGCCCGGCCTCGACGGCATTGGTGTCGCTCGAGCCCTTGCTGCACAGGACCCCTCGCCCGCCGTGGTTTTCGTTACAGCTTTCGACCACTTCGCCGTCGCGGCCTTCGAGGTCCAAGCGGTCGACTACCTGATGAAGCCCGTCGACCCGCTACGCCTGCAGCGAGCGCTCGATCGGGCTCGCACCTATCTGCGTGCGCGGACCGGCCAGCCACAGCCCGGCAAGACCTCGCAGTGGCTCGAGGAATTCTGGGCGTCGGACCTGTCTGGCCTGGTCCGGATTGCCGCCCAGGACGTCGATCGGGTGTCAGCCGAGCGCGATTATATGCGGCTCCATGTCGGCCGCCGCAGCTGGCTCATCCATCATTCGATGGCCGCGCTCGAGGAGGGGCTTAATCCAGAACTGTTCGTCCGCCTTCACCGCTCGGCGATCGTTCGCAAGGACTTCATTACGGGATTCACCAGGAACCAGTCGGGCCGCTGGATCGCGCGCCTTGCCGACGGGACCGAACAGCCGGTCGGACGACTTTATTCGGATCGCGTCCGAGCAATTGCAGGCCGATGAAATACTGAACCGCCGCGCGCCTGGGAAACGCGCGGCGGTTCGAACCTGACGGCGATCAACCGCCGCTGACAATGAGTGCGGCGCCTTCGCCAACGATCACGGCTCCGTGCCGAGCCGAGGCGACGGCCGCTTCATATCCCGGCCGAGCGCTTGCAATCGCATCGCTGCGGCAGGCGTTTGTCGCAAGCGCCACGGGAAGCTGCCGGGAATCCTCGAGCTCGCAGACGATCCGGGCAGCGAACGTAATCCGCCGCTGCAGCGACTGCTGACCAGAGTGTGATGCAAGATTGAGGTCCGCATAGGATACACGCACGGAATTCGTTTCAGCTGCCCTGCTGACCGTCGGCACTACTAATGCTGCCGCAGCCGCAAGCGCGGCGGCCACGGGAATGGCTTTCAACATTTCGTGTCTCCTTTTTTGCGACGCGGGCCGGCTGGGGAAGAGGGGGAACTCACTCAAACCCGCGTCGCAGGCTGTTAGTGCCGCATCGCAATAACAAGTTCACGTGCCGCTCGATGACAGATGAAAGATTGTCGGCACGCCGACAAAGGCCGCTCGTAGCCATCCCAGCCGACGAACGGTGGTCAGCTGCCGTTCAGCTTGCCGACTGGCTCGTCGAAGAGCGGTTCACGATAGCGGCGAGGGCGACATCCATCGTCACATTGCCGACGGTGCGGAAAATGTCTGGCACCATCTCGACCGCGACGAGGAGAGCGAGCGGCGCGATCGGAACTCCAAGCGCCAGCGCAATTGGAGCGATCGAGCTGATATATGTGACCTCTCCGGGAAGACTTACGGCGCCATAGCTCATAATGGCGCCGACAGCGGTGGCCGCGATCATTTGAGCAAGGCTTGGATGCAGTCCGAGCCAGTGCGCGACGTAGAAGGGCACGGCGACATTCATTGCCGGCCCGGTCGCCCGGAACAGCGCGACAGCGATGGGAAGGGTAACGTCGGCGACCTCGTCGCGAATACCCATGGTTCGCGAGGCGGCGAGCATGGCGGGAAGCGAGGCGAGCGACGACCTCGTTGAAATTGCGACCGCCTGCGGGGGGATCATCGCACGGGTGAACTCGGTCGGCCGGATTCGGCCGACGATGATGGCAAGCGGATAAGCAGCCAAAGAAACGAGAATGCCGACGGCCGAAATGAGGACGATATAATGGGTGAGACCGGCGAACGCTGCTCCTCCAGCCGCCGAGCCAACAACCAGTGCCAGCGAGAAGACGCCGAGAGGCGCGATCATCAAGACCCATTCGATAATGACGAGGAGGGCGTCGCCGATTGCCTCGAAGAAGGTCACGAGCGAGCGCCGGCCCGCTTCCGAAATCGAGCCCAGCGCCAGCGCGAACAGCACTGAAAACACCACCAGCGGCAGGATATCGCCGTTCGCGGCCGCCGAAACGACATTGTCGGGGATCACACCCTTGAAGAATTCGGCAATGCCCGGAAGCGACGCCGGCGCCTTGTTCTCGATACCTGCGAGTGCCGTCTGCAGCCCGGCCGCTGTCGATCGCGAAAGTGGAAACAGCCGGGTGAGGACCAGGATCATCACGGCACCGAAGACCGCCGAGACGGTGCAGATGATGACGATCCACAAGACTGAACGACCAGCGACGCGCCCCGCATGCGCGGCCTCCGCGCTTTTTGCGATTCCGACCACGAGCAATGCGACGACGAGTGGAATGACCGTCATCTTGAGCGCGTTCAGCCAAAGGGTTCCGATGAAGCTCGCGGTTCCGATCAACGCCGAATGGGCGGGCGCCGGAAGAGCAGGCGAGAGCGATCCTCCGATGAGCCCGAGAACGAGCGCTGCAAGCGCCCAATAGGCCCGAAATCCGCGTCCGCCCTCCTTCGCGGCGCCGTCCGACGTCGCCGTCAACGCGGCTTCCGGAACTCGAGAACGAACCTGTCCGTCTTGCCGCGAACCTTGGGGTCAAAAACCAGGAGGGTGTGATCATCCTCGGGGTTCCGAAGCATGTCTCCGCTCTTCACCAGCACGAAGCCTGCGCGCTTGAAGTCGCCCTTGACCACGTTCGGATCGATCCGATGGTATTTCTCGACCGTGGCGCGCGTGTCGTTGTTCGGGTTCGCGACATGGTCGATGACACCGATCACGGCACCCGGCTTCATCGACTCATAGACCGCCTTCAAAAACGCATTCGGGTCCATTTTTGGAATGCCGAACTTGTCACTCTGCCAGTAGGTATCGTGATAATTGTCGTTGAGGATCACGAAGTCGGCATAGTTCTTGGGCAACTGGGGCGCTTCGAACGGCGAGCTGACAATCGAAACGTTAGGGTGTTTCGCAGCAAACACGCCGAAGGACTGCTTCGTCTTGTCGCTATAGAATTGGCTCGGCTCCCACACCGTGTCGTGACCCTTCGGGCCGACGACCGGCGCCATGATTTCGGCCCAGTAGGCATTGCCCCCGAAGAGATCGAGCACGTGCATCGCGGGCTTGAGGCCGAGGAACTCCAGCACCTCGGCGGGCTTGCGCCCGGAATCGAGCTTGACGTTGTCGGCATTGCGGTCGGGCGATGACACCGCAGCTGCGATCATCGGCGGCTTTGTTGGCGCAGCCGTGGTGCCCGCACCAATCGAAAGCGCTAGCGCTGCGGCTGTGATGACCAGATGACGCATTGCCCGTCTCCCCTTCGCTGAGTTGAATTTGAACTGCGTCTTATTGATGCGACACAAGTTGCGCCAGCGTCATGCCAACCTCGTTGATCGGGGCAAGATTTTCGATCAAGGTAGCGCTCACCGGCCGTTTACTGGGGGTGGTAATGGCAACCGTCGTCGCATCGGGGCTCGACCGCAAAGCGTCGGAGCGCAGATTTTATTCGCGCATGGCGCTGTTTCTCCTGTTCCTTGTGCTTCTCGGATTCGCTCCGAGCTTTTACCTGAAGGGCCTCGTCCCTTCATATCCGCGGCCCAACCCGACGCTGCCGCCCTGGGTGATCCTTCATGGGACCGTCTTCAGCATCTGGATGCTTCTCATCGTCGCCCAGACACAGCTGATCGGGGCGCGGAAACATGCAATTCATATGCAGCTCGGCAAGCTTGGAATGCTGTTCGCCATTCTGATGATCCCCGTCATGTATCTCACTGCCGTATGGCAAGTGGCTCGCGCCAACCAGGCTCCCTTCACCGATCCCTTGACCTGGACGATCGTTCCTCTCTCGGTGATCATCCCGTTCGCGATCCTGGTCTGGAACGGATGGGAAAATCGCCGCGACGTCCAGACCCACAAGCGCCTGATGCTGAGCGCCGCGATCCTGGTCATGATGGGCCCGGCGATCGGCCGATTGCCGATCGCGCCGCCGACAAGGGTCGGCATTTCGATCCTGCTGCTGCTCGGGCTATCGCTGTTCATTCCGTTGCTCTTGTGGGACCGACGAACCGTCGGTCATACCCATCCGGCAACGAAGCTGGGCTTGGCAATGGCCTCGATTGCCATTGCCGTGCCGCTCGCAGTATTCTGGTTGAACCTGCCGTGGGCGAACGTCGCGGCGCACCTGCCGGGTGTCGGCTCCTAGCCGAACAGAGCCTTTCGACGACTGAGGCTCTCTGCGGGCCAGATCTGGCTGCTGTCGTAATACGCTTCAACGGCAAGGGCGTCCTCGGGGAGGTGAACCCAGGGAAGTTTTGACCGCTTGTAGATGTGGATGTCGGGCTCGACTTCTCCTGGTGCATCAAGCGTGCCGACGCGGACGAAGCGCAGGACGTCCCTGGTGCCGCCGTAGTTGCTCCACAAGGCAATCTGACAATCCGGGCAGCGCCAGATCTGCTGACCCCGGCCGCTTTCCGACGGCGTCGGTACCGCCTGAGGCGAGCCCTTCAAAGTCTCGACCCCGCCACTCTCGATCAGTGCATTGATGACGAACGCGCTGCCGGTCTCTCTCTGGCACGCGGTACAGTGACAGCAGTGGACGAACATCGGCTCGCGGTTCAATCGATAACGCACCGCGCCGCACGCGCATCCGCCCTCGCGCATCATGCGGTTGCTCCCGTCAAGGCCTTCTCCTTCGCCATTGCAGCGACGACCTTCAGGGCTTCGTGGGCCGATGTGGCCGCGCCTTCCTGCCATGCCGGCTGATAGCTCAGATGCTCGCCCGCAAAGACAATCGGCCCTTCGGGCTTTATCAATTCGGCATAGACCGGTCCACGCTCCGCGTTGCCGCCAAAGTCGGGGTCGCCCCACAAGGCGCCGACACCCTCGGAATAAGGGGTAAGACCCCAGGCGACGGTGATGCCCTTGGTCAAAAGGGGCGAGCGCCCGGGATGGAGGGCCTCGATCGAATCGCGGCTGATTCGCAGTCGCTGCTCGTGCGACAGCGCAGCGAAGGAATCGGGAGTGTCCCGATGAGTCCAGCCCGCGCAATAGGCGCCGATGATCACGCCTTTCTCGCTTCCAATGCCGCCCGAAGGATAGATCACGTTCTCATTGAGACGGTCCGTCCAGGCGAGCCCGCCGAAAATATTGTCGTCTTCCCAGAATCTCGGCGCCTCGAACGCGAGCTTTACACTGTGGAGGTAAGGCGGAGCGCGCCCGATCGCCGCTTTCTTTGCGGGTGAGAAGTCGCTCGGGATCCGTCCGAGGATCGGCAGCGGGAGCGTGCAGATGCAAAAATCGGCTTCGGTTATCTGCTCGCCCGGGCCATGCTCGATGCGCACTCGATTGCCGCTTCGCCGGATAGCGGAAACAGGCGTCCTCAGCCGCACCGTCGGCTTCACCCGGTCGTAGATTGCGTGCGCAATCCTATCCATGCCGCCGACCGGCTGGAGCATCGTCGCCTGCATGTCCCAGATGTGCTCGAAGAGATAGGGCAGGACGATCGCGCCTGACGGAGCGAGCTCCTTTACGCCGAGCGCCGGCAGCGGCACCGGGGCGTGATCGTAGCCGCCGCCATCGACGGCATAGCCCGAGCGGCCCGTTGGCCGATAGACACCGTCCGGTCCGACGCCGGCGTAGGGCGCGAGGAACTGGCGCACCGCATCGAGCTCATCCTTCGCAACAACTCCGTCGAGGGCCTTGCGGTCGATTGCCTTGGCGAGAAGCTCGGCGAGGTGCCCACGCATGTCCTCGACCATGCGCCGTTCGGGCTGGACCTTGCCGCCGAAGTCCCAGCCGGCATTTCTGTTGACGTTGATGAAGGGCTCGAGCTGAACTCCGAACCGCCGCGCGTAGCTGAGAATCAGCCGGTGAGTGCTCGGCAAGCGAGCCGGTCCGGAATTGAGGTAGAGGCCGGGATCGAACGTTGCGAGCTGGTCGGGCCGACCAGTCTGAACGATGCGGTCGCCGCCTCGGATCGTCCACGAACGGCCTCCGATCCGATCGCGCGCCTCGAGCACGGTGACCCGGTAGCCGGCGCGTTGCAGCTCATATGCAGAAACAAGTCCGGCAATTCCGGCGCCGAGGATCACAACCGAACGGCCGCGCCCGCTTGCCTCGGGGAGGGCGAAATTCTCAGCGCCCGCAGGTGTCGGGATGGCAAGCCCGAGCGTCTCCATCGCCATGTAGGCGGCGCCAAGTCCTCCCGCCTTCCCGATCTGCTCGAGCAATGCGCGGCGAGTGAGTGTCATGCCGCTTCTCCCCCTGGCGCGACTCAGAGCTGGTCGCGGGCGACAGACTGACAGCAATAAAGGATGGCCGCCCACAAAATATCGGCAGGAGGCATCGGTCCGCGGCTGGCGCGTTCTTCAGACCAATCCCCTCCTCAGTAGCCCATCAGCGCGAGCACCTCGCGGCGACTCCGCTCGTCTTCGCGGAAGGTCCCCATCATCCGGCTGGTCGTCATCATCACGCCCGGCGTGCTGACGCCTCGCGCGGTCATGCAGGCATGGCTTGCCTCGATGACCACTGCGACAGCCTTGGGCTGGAGATGCTCCCAGATCGTGTCCGCGACCTGCGCGGTCAGCCGCTCCTGAACCTGCAGCCGCCGTGCAAAACCATGAAGGACCCGGGCAAGTTTGCTGATCCCGACAACCTTGTCACGCGGCAGGTAAGCAATCGAAGCCTTGCCGATGATCGGCGCCATGTGATGCTCGCAGTGAGATTGGAACGGAATGTCCTTGAGGAGCACGATCTCGTCATAGCCGCCGACCTCCTCGAAGGTCCGGCTGAGATGGGCGGCGGGATCCTCCTTGTATCCGCGCGCATATTCCTGCCAGGCAGAGGCAACCCGCCGCGGCGTGTCGAGGAGACCCTCGCGATCGGGATCATCGCCGGCCCATCGGATGAGCGTTCGAACCGCCTCTTCGACTTCCCCGGGAATTTCCGGGGTTGGGTCGGATTCGACGAGATCGCCATCTTCCGGCTCGCCATGCTCGAACGGTGGATTCATTCCTTGAGCTCCCGCGCGACTTCGTCCGCGACCGCGGCCGCCTGGTCCCGGATATCGGGGACTGCGATAATTTCCCAATACCGACCCTTGGTTAGAGGTCCAAGGGCCCACAATCGTTCCCCTGCCCGCGAATTTTGATCGACTTCGAGCCCGATCCCAAGATGGTCCGGTCGCGCGTGGCTGCCCTCGAGGAGCGAGCGCAGAAACGGGTCGCGGGTATGATCTATCGAATGAAGCGGGCCGGTGCAGTTGAAGGCATAAGCGAAGGTTTTTATTTGGGCAGCGGCCGAGCCGCGGCGACGAAGCTCGACATCCAGGCCGTCCGGACTCTCATTCGCAGCAAGAATTCGGCCCGCCATGATCTCGAGACGTCCTTCGGCGACCTGGCGCGCAATCGTCGCTGCGACTTCGGGCGCAATGCGGTGCCTGTGAACATCCCACCATGGCCGCGCATGGCGCAGGAACCGCCGCTGCTCGCCGGCATCGAGACTTTGCCACAGTCGATGACCGTGAGGACGCAGACTATCGACCGCGGCGCGCCAGCCGACCTCGGCGCTTCGTCGCCGAAGCCAACTCCACATCGCTCCTAAACGGCCGTGCGGCACCTCCTCGGCGTCCACCGGAGCGGGCTCGAAATCGCCGTGCGCGCGCGGGAGCTGCCCGCGCCGGGACAATGCGAGAATGCCGCCGCGGTGCCCAGCCGAGTCCAGCGAAAGCACAAGATCGACCATGGTGAGGCTGGTCCCGACGAGCAGCGCGTCGCCGCCGTTCGAGGCAAGGTCGTCGACCGCCCGGCGCGCTTCTGCACCCCACGGATTGGCGATGAAGCGGTCTCGCGCGTCCTCAAAGGCGCGGAGCGCTTCCGGCTCCTGATTTCCGATGGCGAGCGCCATTGCTTCGGCTCCGATCGCCGAGCCATCGTCGAGCAGGATGCGCCACTGTCCGTTCTTATGCTCCGCGCGAATGGCCGAATGATGCACGACATCGGTGCAGCCGCTAGCGATGGCTTCGTCGAGAATGTCACCGAGGTAGCGGCCAAAAAAGCGACGCTGCGCGAATCCTTGGGGATGACCACCTTCGGCTTCGAACCGTTTCGCGAAATGGTCCGGCTCCCCTGCCCAGGCGCTCATCCCGTCAGCGGGGACGTTCAGCAGATGCGCAGGCTCAGTCGTTGAATAAGCGACGCCGCGGCCGACGCGGCCGGCTCCTTCGATCAGGGCTGTGCGGATGCCCCTGCGGGCAAGCTGCGCTGCGAGTATCGTGCCCGAAGCGCCGCCACCGACGATTGCGACCGGGACAGACCGGTCAGATTTCGTAGTCAGGCCAGTTCTCCGGATCCGGTGCGCCAGCCTTTCGGCTCTGGATGTGGTCGTAGATACGGACGACGGTTTTGCCGGCGGTTTGGGTAAACCAACCCGGCACCAGTGCGTGCACCAGACACGCTGCGCCGGCCCCGACCAAGGTTGCGCCGATCGCGAACGCACCTGCGCCATGCTTCGACCAGCTCATTCCAAGCGATCGCGGATGATCGAGAAACAGCCGGCCCACCAGACCCGATACCTTCTCCCCTCGCGAATGCGTCGTTGCCATCTCCACTTGCCTTCCCAAAGCTGGCGACCCCGACAGGATTCGAACCTGTGGCCCTCAGATTAGGAATCTGATGCTCTATCCTGCTGAGCTACGGGGTCGCTCGCCCTCGAATAGGGACGAGAGCGCATCCAATCAATTGACGCGAATTCAATTCACTTGATTGGGCGGTATCACGGGAAGAGGCAGCGGAGCGACCGGTACTCCGTCGTCGACCAGCAATTTGGCCTGCTCGAGCGTCGCTCGTCCATGAACCTGCTCGTGCTCGACCTCGCCGTTGTGCATCGCTCGCGCAGTTTCAGCAAACTTGTCACCGACCCATCGCGATCCCTTGAGGATCTCGGCCTGCATCGCGGCGAGACGCGCAAGCGGACTGTCCGATCCTTTCCTCGGCACGCGAGGCGCCATTGGTGCCTTTTCGATGTCGGCCGATTGGCAGAAGGGACATTCGACCAGTCCCGCCCCGCGCTGTTCCTCATAATCGGCGCTCGATCGGAACCAGCCTTCGAATGCCTCGCAGCCCTCGCGGCATTGCAGATCGAATACGATCACAAGGTCACCGCCTCGGGAATAGGCCGGCGGTGGTTAAGCGCAGGTATGCGTCCTCGAATATCGGAGATGCGCTTGAGGTCGATGTCTACAAACCCGACGCCACGCTCTTCGCCCATGTCGAGCAGAACCTCGCCCCACGGATCGACCGCGAGCGAATGTCCGAACGTCTGACGTCCGTCGGCGTGGCGCCCGACCTGCGCGGCGGCGACTACGAACAGCCCAGCCTCGATCGCGCGCGCGCGAAGGAGAATGTGCCAATGCGCCGTTCCCGTCGGGACCGTAAATGCCGCCGGTACGGCGATCAGATCTGCATCGGCTTCGGCGAGGCGCGCGAACAGGCCGGGAAAGCGCAGGTCGTAGCAGATCGTCAGCCCGAGCTTGCCGACCGGCGTGCCATTCACGAGGACAACGCCCTTTCCGGCCGAGTAGACGTTGGACTCGCGCCAGCTTTCACCGGTAGGCAGATCGACGTCGAACAGATGTATCTTGTCGTAGCGGGCGCGGATTTCCCCTGCGCGGTCGATCACGAAGCCACGATTGGCAACCTTGCCTTCGTCCGCCAGCACTGCAAGCGAGCCGACATGGAGCCAGATGCGATGCTGCCGCGCGGCTTGGCGGCAGGCAGCAAGCACCTCGTCCTGCTCTTCCGGGCGGAGGCTTTTCGCCGCGCGCGCGGAGTCGCGATCGAGCAGGCCCGACATTTCGGGCGTGAACAATATCTCCGCTCCGCCTGCGGAAGCCTCGCCGACGGCATCCGAAAGAGCGCGCGCATTCTCGTTCGGATCGATCCCCGTGGTTGACTGGAAGATCGCGATGCGAGTCATCTCGAGATCAAATCATCGAGGTCGCCGCTGCGGTCGAGCGCAAGCAGATCGTCGCATCCGCCGACATGGTGCTCGCGAATGAAGATTTGCGGCACCGTGGACCGACCGTTCGCCCGCTGGATCATCTGCTCCTTTATGTCGCCCTCAAAATCTACGCTTATCTCGCGATAGTCCACGCCCTTGGCTTCGAGCAGAGCCTTGGCCCGCCAGCAATAGGGGCAGAAGGTCTTTGTATAGATCTCGATCGTCACGCGACTTTTCTTTCGCCGCAATATTTAGGTATCAACGTCAACGCATCAAATGGGAAGGTTTCACCACGCTCGGCCCTTTGATGAGGACACCCATCGACTGAAGGCGGGCGGCGCTTCTCATTGCTCCTTGTCGCCCGCAACAGCGCGACGCACAAGCGGGACCGGTGACCGAACTGTTCGACATGAAGCTGCGCATACTCCGCCGCGATCGTGCTGCGAACGTCGGCCCTGAATGCTTTCTCGCCGATCGCGTCTTTGAAGATTGCCTTGATCGTATCGGGCTCATGAAGCGGAAGTTCGAGCGAGCGCTCTTGATCGGCTGCCTCGACTCCGAGTGGCCAGGACGGCTTCGATCGGTTGCTGGGGAGGTGGAGGTTAGAGACCCCGGTCCATCACTCGCAACCAGAGCTTGCGGCGAGCCAATCATCGAGGATGCATGGGAGCCCCCCTTAGAAGCCTATGACCTCGTGGTTGCCCTTGGAACACTGGATACGGTCAACGACCTTCCGCTGGCGCTTCACTTGATTTTTTGCTCGATACGATCCGAGGGACTGTTCATCGGAGCGCTTTCGGGCGGTGACACCCTTCGTCAGCTGCGTTCGGCGATGCTCGCAGCCGACAGGGTCCTCAAAGGTGCGGCTGCCCACGTCCACCCGCGTATTGAAGCCTCGGCACTCTCGCCGCTCCTTGGCGATGCGGGCTTCGTGAAGCCGGTGGTCGACGTCGAGCGCGTCCAGGTATCTTATCCATCGCTCGAACGACTTGTTTCCGACCTCCGGACGATGGGCGCGACGAACGTCCTTCACTCCAGATCGCCGCCTCTCACCCGGGCACAGCGCAGTGCGGCGGCTCAGGCGTTCGCGGATTCGGGCGACGGCAGCCGGACGACCGAGACATTCGAGATTCTCCATTTCGCGGCATGGTCGCCACAGAAGCAGATGATGCCGCGTTAACTTTGCCCGGGGTAAGAGTTGTTAACCGAGCTTGCCTTACACCCGGCGCGTGGACGTGGACCAGAGGAGGGTGGCGTGAGCGCTATCCGAACAATCTTGCGACTGCTCAGCGTGGATGAGCGCGGGGCTACTGCAATTGAATATGGGCTTATCGTGGCGCTGATCTCCATTGCGACGATCGGCGCCATGGAACAGCTCGGTGGGGGCGTTAGCGGCAAATGGAGCCTGCTCCTGCAGACGATGAACAACTATATGTAACGCGGGCGCTCAGCTGCGCCGCGCTCCATAGGTGACCAGCTTCACCCTCTGCCCGGGCACGAGGGTGCTGTTTGCTGTCATCCCGTTCAGCACCAGGAACCGGTCGAGCTGGTAATCGCGATAGGCCATTTTGCTGGCTAGCGACCGGAGCGTCTCTCCGGCCTTGACCGTCACGATATGAATGACCCGCGGCCGAATTGCCGAAGCTTCCTCCGGGGAGATCTTTCGCAGCGAATTGATCATCGATGTGAAGGGGCCAAATCCGGTCCCGCCCTTCGTCAACATGACGAAGTGATAGATATGCTGCCGATCCCACTGGTAGGCTATTACGCTGGCGTCGATTACGCCTGAACCGGTGTTGACGTGAGCGGTCGTATATTCCGTCGGCATGCCGTTGACAGTCATCCGCTTCGGTTCCGGAACGGCGATCTGTCCCTCACCCTGAATGAGCTGCTGAAAGACCTTCAGGATGTAATCATCGAGCGATCCGCTGGCGCGGCCACCGCTGAATTGCGCCTTCCCCGCCGAACCGGAGATGGTCACCGCATAGGTGCCATTGGACATGAGATAGCCGGTCGGGACGCGGAACTGGATGCGAAGATCGGGATGCGTGAAGGTCGGGCCATCGATGATGCCCTGCGCCGGATCGTCATCGACATAGATGCCCTCGAGCTCATTGAGGAAGGCGTCGCGATTGCGCAGCCCCTTGCCGAGGCGCCCGGTCGCACGGGCCTCCTGCAACGCGCGCTGCATTCGGTTTTCGCTCAAGGGGTGGGTGAGCGCCCATTCAGGGATCCGCCGGTTCGTCCGGCCCTGGACCCGCGACTGGAGCGCGGTCTCGCGCGAAAGAGAGGCGAGCAGCTCGGCAGCTCCCGCCGGATCATAACCGGCGAGGATCATATACCTCAGGCCGAACGTATCGGCTTCATATTCCTGCTCGCGGGAGAAGCTTAAGGTCTGGAGCTTGGCTGCGAGCAGGTTTCGAAGCGCGATTTCACTCGCAAAGCCGCCCATGATCTGTCCCATCCAGATGTAGGGAAGCGCTTCGCGCGCAGCTTCACGTTCGACCTCTTCGCGCTGATGGGCGTGGTTTCCCGCGATGTGACCGACCTCATGGCCAAGAGCGAAAGCCAGCTGCGACTCATCGCCCATCAGGCTCATCAGTTGCCGAGTGATGTAGACATATCCGCCAGGGACCGAAAAAGCATTCTCGACGGCGGAGTTCAGCGTCGTGAAATGCAGCTGCTGGCCGGGACTGGCGATTCCGGAGTATGCAGCGACGCGCCTCCCGACACTTTCGACATAGGCAGCACGCGGACCGGTCTCGGCTCCGCCGAGCTCCTCGATGAGCTGTGCATTCTCGCGCTGGGCCTCGGCAACGTCCCGCGGGCTGAGGTAATGGACTTGTTGCGCGGCCGCGGGTGTAAGCGAGAGCGCAGCGGCAATGAACAACAGAGCGCCTTTTCGCATCTTGGCAGCAGCCTTCTGTTTCGGGCAGCGAACAAAAGCTCGACGAATTTTGAACGGAGAATGACTAAGGGGGTTCCTCCCCGCCACTCAGCCGATCGCGAGATACTTTGCGCGGCGCTGCGCCCGGATTTCCTTCGGGCCGAGCTTGCTGCAGCCGTCGAGTTCTTCGATCAGCGCGCCCTTCAAGGCTCCGATTGCCGCATCTCGATCGCGATGCGCTCCGCCGAGCGGCTCCTCAACGATCCGATCCACAACTCCGAGCCCCTGGAGGTCGGCCGCGGTTATCCTCATCGCTTCGGCCGCTTCCGCCGCCTTGTCGGCAGTGCGCCACAGGATCGAAGCGCAGCCTTCTGGAGAAATGACCGAATAAACGGCGTGCTCGAACATCAGCACGCGGTTCGCAGTAGCAATCGCGACTGCGCCGCCGGATCCCCCCTCGCCCACGATCGCCGCGATGATCGGGACCTTGAGCGACAGACATTCTTCGGTCGAGCGGGCAATCGCTTCGGCCTGGCCGCGTTCTTCCGCCTGAACGCCTGGGAATGCTCCCGGCGTATCGACCAGCGTCACGACCGGAATTCCGAACTGGTCGGCGAGCGTCATGAGGCGGATGGCCTTCCGATATCCTTCGGGCTTCGCCATTCCGAAATTATGCTTGAGGCGCGAAACGGTATCGTCGCCCTTCTCGTGTCCGATGAGCATCACGCCTCGGCCATCGATGCGGGCGAGTCCGCCAACAATTGCAGGGTCGTCGGCAAAGGCCCGATCGCCGGCAAGCGGCATGAAGTCATCCGCGAGCCCAGCGACATAATCCTTGAAATGCGGCCGCTCGGGGTGTCTCGCGACCTGCGCCTTCTGCCAGGCGGTCAGCTTGGCATAGGTGTCGCGAAGCAGCTTGCTGGCCTTGGACTCGAGCCGGCCGACCTCCGCGTCGATGTCGATTTCCGAACTATTGGCGGTTTCGCGAAGCTCGGCGACCTTGGTCTCGAGTTCGGCGATCGGCTTTTCAAAATCGAGATACGTCAACATCTGGCTCGCGCGGTTAGGACGAAGCCGCCGCCAAGGTCAACGACCGCGCGTCGCAAGCGGGTGGCGGGCGTTGACCAGCTCCACCAGTCGAGCGCTGTCGACGTGGGTGTAGATCTGCGTCGTCGCGATATCCGCATGGCCGAGCAGCGATTGAAGGACGCGCAAGTCGGCGCCCCCTGAGAGGAGGTGCGTGGCGAAGGCGTGGCGAAGGACGTGCGGACTGACCCGTTCGATCGAAATTCCGGCATCCGCAGCCATGGCACGGACAATCTGGAACAATCGCACTCGGCTGAGGTGAGATTTGCCGCTCGGGAACAGCCAGGAAGAGCCGGGAGGAACCTGGCTCGTCCATTTCGCGACCGCCGCTTCCGCTCTGGACGAGATCGGGACCAGACGCTCTTTGGCTCCCTTGCCCCGAACCACCAGGAACGGCTGCCCCACGCGCACCGCGCCGCGCGGCAGTCCGACCAGTTCGCTCGCCCTCAGGCCGGATCCATAAAGCAATTCGAGCAATGCCAGGTTCCGGACGGCCGTTCCCTCGTCGCTTGACGCACGGTCCTCGGCTGCCTCGAACATTCGACGGACCTCGTCCTCATCGAGAATCCGTGGCAGCGGCCGCTCGAAACGCGGCCGCGGCAAAGACGATGAGGGATCGTCGCGGCGCAACCCCTCGTCGACGAGGAAGCCGAAAAATCGCCTGAGTGCGGCTGACCGGCGAGCTACCGTGGAAGGCGCGAGCGCGGCCCAGGCAGTTCCGAGCCGCGCCAGATCGCTGGCCGCTGCCGTTCCGAGCGAGGTTATGGCATCCGCTGCGCGTTCGAGATCGTTGCGATAGGCGGCCAGCGTGTGCTTCGACGCCCCCGCTTCGGCAGCCAACATGTCGAGGAACCGGTCGACGAGCGCTCGGTCGTCCGCGATCACGTTCGGGACAGGGCCTCGGCGGCAATCATCCGCGCCGTGAAGTCCTGCCCGGTGCGTTCGAGGGCCGCAACCGCGTGATAGAGATGGGCGGGAGGCACCTTGTCCCAGTTGGACGTTTGGAATCCCGTACCCGCAAGGACGAGCACCGTGCCGGCTTGTCCGCGCCCAGCGGACGCATCGATGATCCGTGTCCAGCTCGTCGTCGCTCCGAGGCCCAGACCGTAGCGGCGGTTGAAAGAATTTGCTGTGTCGGTGCTGATCCGGCCGAGCCCAGCAAGCCCGGCGACGAGGAAAGCGCTTCGGACCTTATTCGGGCTCGTGTCGCGCCGGATGAAAGCGCCAAGCGGTCCGGTGCCGACGTTGGCGATGCCCGGAGCTCCAAGCGAAAGCATTGCCCAGCAGCGGTCGCCGTCTTCGTCGCTCATTCCGCTGGCGGCGGGAATCCAGCGAGCCGCCGCGCGGTCGTAACCCGCGGCAAGCATCGCCGATATGAGCTCGGGTGCATCCTTGGCGAGCTTCGAATCCGGTCTAACGAGCGTCGCAGCCCGAGCGACGAGGGCTCGGGCCGCCTCTTTCTGGAGCCCCTCCTTGCCAGTGCCGAGCAGGTGCCGGATGGCATCGAGCCTTGCCGGCTCGTCCTTGCCGACGAAGGCTTCGCGAAGCTGCCAGGCGTCGGTCGACGGCAGGTCACTGGGATCGGTCGAATCGTAGATTGCCGAATAGAGGTCGACGAGACTCTGGGATGAGAAGACGCCGAGACCTGCAGCGATCAGCGCCGAGTCGAGCCGCTGCTGCGGCGTCAGCAACGGCGCTCGCGCCTCGAACGCGCGCAGCTGCGGCGGGGCCGCGTTGACCAGCCGGTCCGGTGGAATCATGCCCGTTGCTGCGGAAAGCCCGAATCGCCAGGCAGTCAGGCTGTCGACCGGCTGCCATTCGATCGTTGCCGCGCGGCCGCCACCGCCGGCGCCAACCACCTTTTCCGCGAGCGCAAGATCGATGCCGCCGATGCGCCCGTAGCGCCGCGCATTGTCGATCTGCGCCGAGGCGCTGTCCGGGTCGCCGGCGAGCGAGGCGCACATCGCCTGGACGAGCTGCCGGATTCCCGGATCATCTTTCCGAATGCCGGTCTCGAGGGGGCACAGGGCTGCCGCATCGGCGCTCGCGAGCGCGCTCTGCACTGCAACCTGCAGCATCTTGGGCGTGAAGCGGTCAGTATCGACTCCATCGATGAGCATTCGCGCCGCATCGGCCTCGCCCATTCGAAGGAGCAGCCAGGACCGTTCCGCCACCCAGTCGATGGGGTTCACATCGCGCGGTGAGTGCGCCTTGGCGAGCAGCGCGTCACGCAGCGCAATATGTGCCCATCGCGATGCAATTGGCGTATCCATCCGGCGCATCAGCGTGGTGAGAAAGGCACCGCTCGAATCGCCCCAGGGATTGTCCCCGAGACCTTCGGCCGCCGGGTCGAGCTTGCCGACGTCCCAGGGATCTCGTCGTGCCCAGCCAGGATATTCGATCGGAGGCTGCACAGGCTGGAGGTTGGCCGGAGCCACCTCTTCGACCGCAGTCTCATCGGTTCCGCCGGACGTGTCGAGGCCGGCAGATCCGGGGGCAGTCGAAGGCTGCGCCTGAGGCTGGGCCTGAGTCGCTCCTATGCCGCCATTGGGATATTGGTTGGCGGGCTGGCTCTGAGCTACCTGCTGTGCGAGCGCCGGAAGGGCGATCGCGAGAGCAGCAGACGCAATCAGTAGAGGCTTAATGCGCATTGCCCCCCTGAGGCACTGTTACCTCGATCCTATGGGTCGGCTGCGCCTTTGGGACTCTGGAGAGGTAAACGAGCGCGCCGATGATGACGACGAGCAGGATGATGAGCACCGCTATTCTCGACATGCGGGCGCTTTTGCCGAGCACGTGAGCCGCTGTATAGCCCCCAGGGTGATAGAATTAGGGAAGCGCCTCGATCGGCCAATCGTGCTGGTCGGGCTGATGGGGGTAGGAAAATCGACCGTCGGCCGGCGCGTCGCAAGGCGCCTCGGCCTGCAATTCGTCGACAGCGACGCGGCGATCGAGGATGCCGCTGGTCTTTCGCCCGCCGAAGTGTTCGAGCGCTACGGCGAGCACGATTTCCGCGATGGCGAGCGGCGCCTCGTCGCTCGCTTGGTCGATGAAGGTGTTGTCCGAGTGATCGCGACGGGCGGCGGCGCTTATGTCGATCCGCGCACCCGCGACCTTCTCAATGACCGCGCGATCACAATCTGGCTCGACGCTCCTGTCGAGATATTGGCCGAGCGGACCTCGCGCCGAGACACCAGGGCCCAGCTCCGGAACTGTGATCCCAAAGCAACTCTCGAGCGGCTCTCGGACGAGCGGCGCTCCTTCTACGAACAAGCGCATATTCACGTGAAGAGCGGTGCCGGCGCTCACAAGGAAGTCGTCGATTCGATCCTTCGCGCGCTCGATGATTTTCTTGCAGGCGGGCCCTAGGCTGGAGTCGCTTCCTCGTCGGGCAATGCTCGATCCTGACCGAATGCGGTCTCCCAGCCAGCGCGGATATCTCCGGTCTTCTCCTGGCGCTCGAGCCGTTCGCAATCCCGCATGCGATATTCATGTTCCACCCGGTCGATCTCGCGCTGCTCGATCCCGCTCGCGCGGAGCGCGGCCTTGCCCATCACGACCGCGCTTTCGAACAATTCCCTTTCTGCAAGCACCAGATCCAGGCCGCGAAGGTCGATGAGGTGAAGCCGGTCGAAGGCGCGAACCATTACCGAGGCTTGAGGAAATGCTTCGAGCACAGCCTCAACGGCGCTGCGCGACAATTCGCCGCCCTCATTGTCGTTGCAGAACGCAATGACCTTGGCCGTCTCGGCGCCTGCAGTGCGAAGAAGGTCGATACGCAGGCCATCGCCGTAATAAACCTTGGTCCCGAACTCCCCCGAGAGCTCGATCTGGGCCGGCTTCTTGTCGATGATGGTGACACCGATGCCCTTGGCCTGGAGCATCTGCGCAACAGTCTGGCCGAATCGTCCGTAGCCAACAACGATGGCACTGGTCTCTGGTGATTTCTCCGGCCCGTCGAGGCCCTCTGCGCTGCGCACCTCTCGTCGTTCGAGCCAATCGGTCAGACGCATGAGGAACGGCGTCGTCATCATCGACAGAGTAACAACCGCGCTGAACAGAGACGCCGTAGCGGGAAGAATGAGCTGCGCGGCGGTCGCCTGCGCAAAGAGGACGAATCCGAATTCACCGGCCTGGCTGAGCAGCAGCCCGAGCCGGAAGCTTCGGGTCCAGCTGCAGCTGAAGCTTCGGCTCAGAATAGTGATCAGGATCGTCTTGGTGACGATGACGCCGGCGGCGAGCCCGACCACGAGCAACGGCCGCGCGGCGACAAGGCGAAGATCCAGCAGCATCCCGATCGAGAGGAAAAAGAGGCCGAGCAGGATCGAGCGGAACGGCTCGACGTCGCTCTCGAGCTCATGGCGGTACGGCGATTCGGCGAGCATCACGCCGGCGACGAATGCGCCGAGAGGCACTGAGAGATGGAGCGTGTGCATGACCGCAGCGGCGCCAATCACGGTGAAAAGCCCTGCGACGATGAACAGCTCCCGCTCGCCGAGCCTGCCGACCAACCGGAACAGCGGGTTGAGAACGACCCGCCCGACGATGACCAGCCCGATTACCGCGAGCAACGTGGAGAGCGCCAACACCCATCCAGTCGGAGCGCTCGGGTCCGGAACCACTCGCGCCATCGCGGCGATGATCGTGATCATCGGAACGATCGCGAGGTCCTGAAGGAGCAGGATCGAGAAGGCCCGCTCGCCTTGGGGCGTATTCAGCTCGTTGTCCGAGCGAAGCATTGGAAGAACCTGCGCCGTCGAGGACAGGCCGAGCGGTAGGCCGATCGCGAGCGCGGCCTCGAAAGAGAGTCCGAGCGCGAAGTAGATGAGCACGCTGATCGCGAGGCCGCAGAGGACGACCTG
>DATATH010000148.1:0-5517 GCA_036268895.1 Sphingomicrobium sp.
GCCGATGCGGAAGCTCGCGGCGAAGCCGGACTTATGGGTGACGTCCAAAGTCTAAGCCGGCGGCTCGGTGAGCTGGGAGCGGTGGCCTATCTTCAGGCATGTGCGCGCAAGGCCGACGCAATGAACGGCCTTGGGCCGTCACGCACGATCGAGCCCAAGATCCGCATGCTGATGAATTTGCCCGAGGAATCGGTCGAGCAATATATCGTCCACCATTGCGGCGACGACCGTTTCGATTGCGATCTCCTGCGGGCTGTCGCCGAAGCGAACCGCAAGTGGGGCGCGCAGACGGGCCTTGGTCATGCGGAAGTCATCGAAGAGTGGCTGATGCTCACTCCGATCGAACGCGCCGCGCGTCTTGATGGACTTCGCAAGGTCGTCCTGACGGAAAAGGACACGCTTCGGGTTTCCGCCGGCCAGGCAAAGGCCGAGCCGCATTACGAAACGCACGCGGGACGCCTCGCAATCCTCATCGGCGAGCTCCTCCAGATCCAGAACGGTGCGCGGCTGGCTTCCGACATCGCCTCGGGGCTGCGCGCCGGCCAGGCGTTTGCAACAGCCTACAGCCGGGCAAAGCGAGCCGCGGGAGTGGCCGATTTCAACGATCTGATCGACTGGACGCGCGGACTGCTCACCCAGCCCGGCATGGGTGACTGGGTCCGTTACAAGCTCGACCGCGAGGTTGACCATGTGCTCGTCGACGAGGCGCAGGATACGAATGCTGCCCAGTGGGAGATCATCGAGGAGCTGGTCGCGGAATTTTTCAGCGGTTCGAGCGAAAGCGAGGACCGGCACCGTACCTTGTTCATGGTCGGCGACTTCAAGCAATCGATCTACGGCTTCCAGGGAACCGACCCGCGACGGTTCATCGAGGCACGCGAGCGATTCAGGCGCCGTTCCGAGGGGCTCACCGGTGCACCAGACACGCTGGATCTGTTCAAGCGCCGGGCGCGCCAGTTCCGCGACCTCTCGATTGCCTCGAGCTTCCGCTCTTCGCAGCCGGTGCTCGATGTCGTCGACGCACTGATCAAGCAACTCGGCCACGATGCCCTGGCCCTTAGCGAAGCGCCGCCGCTCCACGTCGCACATCACCAAGAGCGGCCGGGACGGGTCGAGCTTTGGCAGCCATTCGCTGCAGATCTCGAAGAGGAGGGGGATGAAGGCGAGGAGAGGTGGGTATCACTTCGTGCTCGGCAATATGCGGACGCGCTCGCGGAACGCATTCGAAGTCTCGTCGAGGAAGCGCCGTACCTGGCCTCGACGAAGAGGGGGCTGACGCCCGGGGACATTCTCATATTGGTCCGGAGCCGTGGCGAACTCGCCTCGCTTATCGTCGCTCGTCTCTTTTCCGCCGGCGTTCCAGTCGCGGGCGTTGACCGCCTGCACCTTCACGAGCCGCTCGCGGTTCAGGACCTTATTTCGGCAGTAAAGTTCGCGGTCCAGCCCAACGACGACCTCAGCCTCGCATCCTTGCTCGTGTCGCCGCTAATCGGCTGGGATCAGGAGTTGCTGCTCAAGCTTGCTTTCGGGAGGAAGGGCAGGCTCTGGCGCGCCCTTCGCGCTCGGGCGGATGAGAACGACGGCTTCCGCTTTGCTTATGAGGCACTCAGCGAGCTCTTGAGAATCGCCGATTTCACAACCCCGTCGGTCTTCATCGAGACCATCCTTTCAGGGCCGATGGAAGGTCGGCGTAAGCTCTATGCACGTCTCGGTCTTGCGGCTCGCGATCCGATCGATGAACTCATGAACAGCGCGCTGGAGTTTGAGCGTGGCGAAACCGCCTCGCTCGACCGCTTCCTTGCCTGGTTCTCGCGCGGCACGGTCGATGTGCAGCGCGATCCCGGGCGGCCTGGCAACGAAGTCCGGGTAATGACTGTGCACGGCGCCAAGGGACTCGAAGCGCCGGTCGTGATCGTCGCCGACGCGACCGCCGATCCGGAGCGCCTCGGGCGCCCACCGATTTCGCTGGACCTCGATCTCGGATCGGGTGATGCCGTACCTCTGCTCCGGCCGAACAAGGAGGAGCGCTCCAGCCCCTTCGAGGAGCTAATCCTCGCCGAGGAGAAGCGTGATCTCGAAGAGCATTGGCGACTGCTCTATGTCGCGCTGACGCGGGCAGCGGACCGGCTGATCGTGGCCGGCGTCGCGCCCAAGCCGAGGAAGGACGGCTCTGAGGCGCGGCCGGTCAACTGCTGGCACATTGCTGTCGAGCGCGCGATGATGTCGCTTGGTGCAGATGCTGCGGACCAGGATCGGTGGGGTCCGGGGCTCGTCTATGGCGTTGAGCGCCCCTCAAGAGCGAAGTCGAAACACACAAAGCTGCGCCCTTCAAACCTTCCCGTTCCTCGATGGGCCTTGTCTCCGGCACCGCCCGAGGCGCGGCCGCCGCGGCCTCTTGCTCCTTCCGCGATTGCGATCGACGATGAAGGCGCGGCTCCGCCGAGCGAAGCGATGCGCTCTGCGGCCTTGCGCGGTACCTGGATTCACCAGCTCCTCGAGCGTTTGCCCGCCATTGGGCCAGACGAGCGCGCCGCCGCGGCCGATCGCTGGCTCGAACGCTCGGCGCATGTCACCGACACGGGTATCAGGAGCGCGATCGTCGATGAGGTTTGCGCCATCCTTGCCGACAGTCGCTTTTCTTCGCTGTTTGGCGCGGGTTCGCTTGCCGAAGCGCCGCTTGCGGCGGTTCTGCGTGATGGCCGAGTGATTGCCGGCACCGTCGATCGCCTGCTCGTCGAGGAAAAACGGATCTTGGTGATCGACTTCAAGACTGGGCGAGTGCCCTCGGGCAACGCCGAGATCCCCAAGGGACATCGAGCGCAGATCGAGGCCTATGTCGATGCGCTGCGTGTGATCTTCCCCGGACGAGAAATCTCCGCAGCCCTGGTCTACACCGCCGGCCCTAAACTGATCCAAGTTATGGGTTGAGAGGCGAGGAGCTAACGCCCATATGGTCGTTAACGATTGCAGGAGAAATATTCGCCATGACCACCACAACGGTCACCGACCAGAGCTTTTCAACTGATGTGCTGGGAGCCGATGGCCCAGTCCTCGTCGATTTCTGGGCCGAATGGTGCGGACCATGCCGGATGATCGCTCCAGCGCTTGAAGAGATCGCCAACGACCTCGGCGACAAGGTGACGATCGCCAAGCTCAACATTGATGAGAATCCGGACACGCCCGGTCGCTACGGTGTCCGGGGAATCCCGACCATGTTGCTGTTCAAGGGTGGACAGCCCATTGCGCAGAAGGTCGGCGCTGCGCCGCGCAGCCAGATCCAGCAGTGGCTCGAAACCAATCTGGACGTCCCGACCCAAAAGGCTGGTTGATAGAGGCTATTTCCGCGGTTCGGTCGTTTCGAGACCGCGCGTTTGGGGTCGGAACTTCGCGTGCCGTGGGAGCTCGTCCATTGGCTCGAACCAGCCGATTCTGCTTCCCCAGAAAATGTGAAATCCGGGAATTATTGCTTGCGCATCATCGAGCGTCGCAACGCTCAAATCGACTGTTTCGGGCTGATGATCGACCTTCATCAGGAAGGGCGTGCCGCAGTCACCGCAGAATTCGCGATGACCAAAGCTCGAAGAGCGCACGGACCTCACTTTGCCCGCCCCTGAAGTCCAGACAAAATCCTTGTTCGGAACGCTCGCAAAGACCATCGCCGGGGCGCCGCTGTTGAGCTGGCAGGTGCGGCAATGGCACCAACCGCAGTCGAACGGCTCGCTCTTGAGTTCGTAATGCACCGCTCCACACATGCAGCGACCGGTCAATCCTGCCATTTTGTTCACGGTCCCTTTAATTGACTACGGCTAGGGCGCTCCTTACATCGCCCGCGACAATTTCCCAGAGCGTCGGCGAGCGGTTTCGCCCTTTCCTAAGCGCCCGGGTCTTTAAGGGAATTCCATGTTCGCCGCAGTGGCAAAGAGCATCTTCGGATCGGCCAACGACCGCTATGTCCGCGGCCTTTCCAAATATGTCGACGCCGTCAACAATCTCGAGCCTTCAATCCAGACGCTGTCCGACGACGAGCTACGCGCCCGGACGGAGGTTTTCCGGCAGCGGCTTGACAACGGGGAGAGCCTGGAAAGCCTTCTTCCAGATGCGTTTGCGACCGTTCGCGAAGCGGCGATCCGGACGCTTGGACAGAGGCACTACGACGTCCAGCTGATCGGTGGCATCGCTCTTCACCGCGGCGAGATCGCCGAGATGAAGACGGGCGAGGGAAAGACGCTCGTCGCGACCCTCGCGGTCTACCTCAATGCCCTCGAGGGCAAGGGCGTCCACGTCGTCACCGTCAACGACTATCTCGCCCGCCGCGACGCTGACTGGATGGGCGAGATCTACCGCTTCCTTGGAATGAGCGTCGGCGTGATCGTTCCGAATCTCACCGACGAGGAGCGGCGAGCCGCTTACGGCTCCGACATAACCTACGGGACAAACAACGAGTTCGGCTTCGACTACCTGCGCGATAACATGAAGTTCACGCGCGAGCAGATGGTCCAGCGGCCGTTCAATTTCGCGATCGTTGACGAAGTGGATTCGATCCTGATCGATGAGGCGCGCACGCCATTGATCATTTCCGGGCCGACCGACGACAAATCGGACCTCTACATCAAAGTCGACCTCATCGTGAAAACCCTCGTCCCGTCAGATTATGACCTCGACGAGAAGATGAGGAGCGTCGTCCTCACCGAGGATGGCACTGAAAAAGCCGAAAGAATGCTAGAGGAGGCCAGCCTAATAGAGGGCCGCAATCTTTACGACATCGCCAACACCCAGGTCGTCCACCATTTGAACCAGGCGCTGAAGGCCAACGTCATGTTCAAGAAGGACATCGATTATATCGTGAAGGACGGGAAGGTCGTCATCATCGATGAGTTCACCGGCCGAATGATGGAAGGGCGGCGGTGGTCGGACGGGCTGCACCAGGCGGTCGAGGCGAAGGAAGGCGTGGTGATCGAGCCGGAAAATCAAACGCTCGCCTCAATCACCTTCCAGAATTATTTTCGTATGTATCCGAAGCTTTCGGGCATGACTGGCACGGCGATGACCGAAGCGCCGGAATTCTTCGACATCTACAAGATGAACGTGGTCGCGATCCCGACCAACATGCCCGTCATGCGCATCGACGAGGACGATGTCTTCTACAAGACCATGCCCGAGAAGTTCGACGCGATTACCGAGGAGATCCGCGCCAAGCAGATTCTCGGGCAGCCAGTGCTCGTCGGCACGATATCGATCGAAAAATCGGAGATGCTTTCGGAATTTCTCGAGAAAGCCAAGATCAAGCACTCCGTTCTCAATGCCCGATTCCACGAGCAGGAGGCGCACATCGTCGCCCAGGCGGGCCGGATCGGTGGAGTGACGATCGCCACGAACATGGCGGGCCGCGGAACCGACATCCAGCTGGGCGGCAACCTCGAATTCCGAATGCGGGACGAATATTCCGAACTGGAGCAGGGGACGCCCGAATACGAGGCGCAGGCCGAAAAGATCCGGGCGGAGATCGTGGCCGAAAAG
>DATATH010000149.1:0-6773 GCA_036268895.1 Sphingomicrobium sp.
AGCTCCTCGGCGATGAAACCGTCGAGCTCCAAATTGCTGAGCTGGAGGAGCTGGATCGCCTGGCGCAACTGGGGAGTGAGGACCAGCTGTTGCGATTGGCGGATGCTTAGGGAGGGGCCCAGGCCCATTCGAACCGCTCGCTAGAGTGCGAAGCTCTCGCCGAGGTACAGGCGCCTGACCTCCTGGTCGGCGACCAACGCTTCGGGAGTACCGGCGAAAAGGACCTGTCCGTCGTAAATGATGCAGGCGCGATCAACGATGTCGAGTGTCTCGCGGACATTGTGGTCGGTGATGAGAACACCAATGTCGCGGCTCCTCAATTCGCGAACCAGCTCGCGAATGTCGGCGATCGAAATCGGGTCGATGCCGGCAAACGGCTCGTCGAGCAGCATGATGGTCGGTTCAGCCGCCAGCGCCCTTGCGATCTCGCACCGCCGGCGCTCCCCGCCCGAAAGCGCCATCGCTGCGGAGTCGCGAAGCGCGGCGAGGCCGAACTCGCCGAGCAGCTGCTCGAGCCGGTCGCGCCGAAGCGCGCGGTCGGGCTGAGCGACCTCGAGCACGGCCATGATATTTTCCTCGACGGTCATACCCCGAAAGATCGAGGTCTCCTGCGGCAAATAGCCAAGACCAAGGATCGCTCGGCGGTACATCGGCAGCTCGGTGATGTCCTGTCCGTCGAGGAAGATCCGCCCGCTGTCGGGCTTCACCAGGCCCATCACCGAATAGAAACAGGTTGTCTTGCCCGCTCCGTTCGGTCCGAGGAGACCAACGACTTCACCACGATGAACATCGAGCGAGACGTCGTGAAGAACCGCGCGCCGGTCGTAGGATTTGGCGATCGAGTGCACCTCGAGACCGCCGCTCTGCTGGTGCACCTCGTTCGAGGGGCGCGCGAGGATGACCGCTTCGTTCATCGCGGGCCTATTTCGATTGCTGCTGCGGTTGCTGCGGCACCGTGAAGTGGCCCGTTACCCGGCCGCCGCTCGAATTCACTCCAGGGGGGCCGCCGTCGACCACGGCCCGGCCGGAGTTGAGGTCGATCACCAGCCGCGACCCTTTCACCACATTATTGTCGCGCGTGAGCTGGACGTTGCCGATCAGAGTGATGAGCTTGTGGTCCAGATCATAGACCCCGAAGTCGCCCTTGGCGGTTTCGGAAGGGCTGTGCACGACAACCCCGCCGGCCGCATCGAGGCGGTTGATCTGGAGACCATTGGCGCCCTGGCCGCCCGAATAGGCCACGGTGAGGCGCTGGGTGTCGAGGGTCATGTCGGCCTGGACCACGTGCACGTTTCCGGAAAACACCGCCCTGTCGGCCCGGTCCTGCACCTCGATTCGATCCGAAGTGACGTCTACCGGGGCATTCGTATTGTGTCCGGCAAGCGCGGAGCGGGGCTGCTCCTGCCTGACCTGCGCCAGGGCAGAGGTTGCCAGCACAGCAGTTGCAAGGATGATGCCGGAAAAGCGCACGCCCATCATCTGACCGCCCCCTGGACGATTTTCAAGCGAGCACCGTGATCGAGAACGACGGTACGGTTGCCAAGGTCGGCGTGCAGCTGACCCGCCTGGAACTGGCCAAGCCGCATCGCGCCCGCGACCGGCCCGGCGCTTGCAAGCTGGTGTTGTTTCAAGTCCACGGTCACATCCCTGGTGGCAAGCCGGTAGCCGTCGCTGCCGGCGACTTTCACCGGACCGTCGATCATAACCTTCTGCGTGTCGAGGTTGTAGCGTCCCTGGATGGCGTCGATGAACAGTGGCCCGTTGGCGAGATTGAGGCGCCCGGCCATCCCTTTGATGTCGACGACAGGGACATCCGAGCTGCGCTGAATCGCTCTGCCGGCGACGATCGTGAATTGCTGTCCTTTATCGTCGGTCCCGATATATCGCGCTTGTTCCACCCGCAATTTCTCGGGCGCGTTCTGCACCTTCTTCTTGTCGAGGATGAAGCTGACGTCGCTGTGCTTGCCGAGTGGGGCGAGGGCGAGGATGGCGATCAGCGCCCCGACAGCGCTCGGAAGGATCACCTTGGTCCACTTGACGAGCCAGTCGTGGGCGCTTCCTGGCTCCGCCCAGCGCTGTTTGCTGACGCGCCGCCGAGAAGCCGATTCAGCCATCGTGCGCGAAGATATCCTGTTCGGGCCAGCCGGCGATGTCGAGGAGCGCTCGCGCTGGAAGAAAATCGAAGCAGGCCTGCGCCAGCGCGGTCCGGTCCTCACGCCGCAGCCGTTCGTCGAGCCTCTCCTTCAGCTGGTGAAGGTAGCGAACATCGCTTGCCGCATATTCGCGTTGAGCATCGGTCAGTTCGTCGGCGCCCCAGTCGCTTGTCTGCTGCTGCTTTGAAAGGTCGACGTTCAGAAGCTCCTTGACCAGGTCCTTTAGGCCATGGCGGTCGGTATAGGTGCGCACGAGTCGCGACGCGGTCCGAGTGCAATAGAGTGGCCCGGCCATGATCCCGAGATAGGCTTGCATGATCCCGACGTCGAACCGCGCGAAATGGTAAAGCTTGAGACGATTGGGATCGGACAGCAGGGCCTTGAGATTGGGCGCTGAATAATCGCTGTCCCGCCTGAAATGGACGAGGTGCTCCTCGCCCTTGCCGTCGGACAGCTGGACCAGGCATAGCCGGTCGCGTCCCGGGACGAGGCCCATTGCTTCGGTGTCGACGGCGATCGGCCCATCGGCGAATCTCACATCCGCGGACAGGTCTTCCTCGTGCAGATGAACGGCCATTCGGTTTCCTCGGTCAAGCGTGACAGGAAGCTTTAGTCCCCCTTCAGCCCGCCTTGCCAGCCCCGTCAAAATTCGCTGGAATTTGAGTCACTAGAGCAGCCATCATTTTTGTTGTATTGGCGCGAAAGGTGCGTGAAGTGAATTACGCGCCGTGACCGGTTGCGCCATTTGGCCCGAGCGCGTTGGTTTGAGGTTAGGCGGGCTAACAAGTTCGGATGGTTCATGGGTTTCGACAGAGGGCGCAAGGGGGACCGCGGCGGTCGCGGTCGCGATAAGCGCGAGAGTTTCGGCGAGGAAAGTCCTAGCGAGTTCGGCGGCGGCTACCAGGAACGCGGCGGCTTTGGGGGCCGCGGCGGTTACGGTGGTGGTGGTGGTTTCGGCGGTGGCGGCGGCGGCGGCGGTTATGGTGATCGCGGCAGCGGCTACGG
Source organism: Sphingomicrobium sp. (assembly GCA_036268895.1). Taxonomy (GTDB): domain Bacteria; phylum Pseudomonadota; class Alphaproteobacteria; order Sphingomonadales; family Sphingomonadaceae; genus Sphingomicrobium. The sequence goes on from DATATH010000149.1 coordinate 3,159, forward strand.
CGGAGCCGGAGCCGGAGGTTATGGCGGCGGTGGCGGAGGCTATCGCGGCGGCGGCGGTGGTGGCGGCGGCGGCTTTCGCGGCGGTGGCGGCAGCGGCGGGGGAATGCCCCCGCAGGTCGTCGGCGAGGGCAAGGGCGTCGTCAAATTCTTCAATCCGCAGAAGGGCTTCGGCTTCATCGTCAGGGACGATGGCGGCGAAGACGTGTTCGTCCACATCTCGGCAGTCGAGCAGGCCGGTCTAACCGACCTTGCTGACGGGCAGCCGCTCGAGTTCACGCTCGTCGATCGCGGTGGCCGAATTTCGGCGACCAACCTCAGGATCGAGGGCGAGCCGATGGCGGTCGAGCGGGCCGAGCGCGGGCCGCAGCGCCAGCTCACCGGCGAAAAGGCTAGCGGAACGGTCAAGTTCTTCAATGCGATGAAGGGCTTCGGCTTCATCCAGCGCGATGACGGACAGCCCGACGCATTCGTGCACATCTCCGCGGTCGAGCGTGCGGGCATCCCGACGCTCAACGAGGGCGACCGGCTCGAGTTCGAGCTGGAGGTCGACCGCCGGGGCAAGACCGCGGCCGTGAACCTGCAGACAATCAGCTGACGGTTCGACGACTAAACCTAGGGGGCGGAAGGGCCGGAGGAGCAATCCTTCGGCCCTTTTCCTTTATCTACATCGCGCTCGCATAGAAGGCGGCGAGGTCGCTCTTGAGCTGCCTAGCGGAGACCGGATCGATGTACATCATGTGGCCCGCCGGATAGTATCTGTACTCGATGTTCGACTGGAGCTGCGGTTCCAGGGCCATGTGCTTGAACTCATATTCGGCGCCGTGGAACGGCGTCGCGAGGTCGTAATAGCCGTTCACCGATAGGATCTTCATGCGCGGATTCTGCCGCATTGCGTTCGACAAATCGTCGCTCGTGTCGGCGATCTGTTGTGGGCCGCTTGGTCCCTTGTGAGTCAGGTCCCAATCGTTCCCGATCCCGCCATAGTTGTTCGGACGGTAGGTGAGCGGCGTCTTGTAGCCGAGATCGCCGAACAGATAGTCGTTTAGCGCGGCGACAAAGCCGCCGGTGATCGCGCTCCCCTGCGGATCATAGTCCGCTCCTTCGCCGACATTATCCGGCTCGGTGCCGACAAAGCGCGAATCGATTCGTCCGATGACCTGGTGACGGTCGCGCAGCAGCTCGCGCTGGAAGCGAAACGGCTGCACCCTGAGGTTCGAGCGAAGAATATAATCGGACGAAAGCCCGGTGAGCTGCGCCATTTGCTGGGCGACCGACTGTTTCTCTTCGTCCCCGAGCGCATTTCCCCTCTGCAGCGCCGCCGCATATGGACCGCTCGCAAATTCGCGAGCCTGCTCGATGAAGGCGTCGAGCGGCGGCTTGTTCGGGATCTTGCCATGGTACCAGGCGTCGGCCGCATAGGTCGGGAGGAAATCGACAAGCGACTGGTCGCCCTGGAAATCGGCGAAATTGAACACCGTCGAGACGAAGGTGATTCCGTTGAGCTGGACGCCGGCGTTCAAAAGTGAATTTGCAAGCCCCGCCGCCCGAGTCGTCCCGTAGCTTTCCCCGATGATGAACTTCGGGCTGTTCCAGCGCTGATATTTGGTGAGATAGCGCTCGATCGTCTTCGTGAAGGCGTCGAGGTCCTTGTCGACCCCGAAGAAGTCCTTCGGCTCGGCTTTCCCCAAGGGGCGCGAGAGACCGGTGGTTGGAGCATCGATGAAGACGATGTCGCTGATATCCAGCAGGGTGTCCGGATTGGGCCCGTAACGGAACGGCGGGCCTGGGATCGTCTCGGGAGTCGAGGCATCGATCTTGATCGGGCCGACCGAGCCCATGTGCAGCCACATCGTCGAGGAGCCCGGGCCGCCGTTGAACATGAAGGTGACGGGCCGCGGACGACCGTTTGCCGAAGCGACGGTGTAGGCGGCATAGAACATGCTCGCGGTTGGCTCGCCCTTGTCGTTCCGGATCGTCAGGTGTCCCGGAGTGACCGTGTAGGAGAGGGTGTGGCCGTGGAACGGTATCGACCGCCTGACCGGCTGGGCGTCCTCTTCGACGCTTGCCTTGACGGTATCCGCATCGGGCTTTGCCGCTTCGGCCTTGGCTTCCTTGGTCGGGACATCCCCGGCTGGCTGCTCGTCGGCCGCATAAGCAGCGCTTGACAGGAGCAGCGAGAGAGCGAGCAAACTGCGCATCAATGTCCTTTCATCGGAATGGGTCTGCCTTCGACCATGACATAGCCGATCCGCTGGACAGCGGTCGGATCGACCAAGGGGTCTCCCTCGACTGCAATCAGGTCGGCGGACTTGCCGGGATCGAGCGTCCCGGTCTCGGCCGAGAGGCTCATGAGATCCGGACCGCCCTTCGTCGCGGCGATCAGCGCGTCACGCGGGCTCATCCCGCCCTTCGTGACCATCAGCGCCAGCTCCTTGTTGGCGTCGGTGTGCGGAGCGACCGCGCTGTCCGTGCCGAGGGCGATCTTGACGCCGCTTCGGTAAGCGAGATTGAGACCCTTGCCCCAAACGCCGAGCGTCTGGCGCGCCTTGGCCTCGCTTGCCGGCGCCATCACCCCTTTGCCGAGCGCGCCTGCGACGCCGCTGAACGCCATCAGAGTTGCGACAAAATAAGTACCGTGGACCTTCATGTCCTTGACGCCCTGCTCGTCGATGAACGTGCCGTGCTCGATCGAATCGACGCCCGCCCGTACAGCAGCGTCGATTCCCCGTGCGCCGTGCGCATGCGCTGCGACCTTGAGGCCCATGAAGTGAGCCATGTCGCAGATCGCCTTCATCTCCTCGTCGGTGAAATGCTGCTCGAGCCCCCGAGTGCCGGGATCGAGAACGCCGCCGGTCGCCATGATCTTGATCCAGTCGACTCCGGCAGCGGCGAGTTTCCGGACGACCTTCTGGCATTCCTGGGCGCCGGTGCAGACGGACGGATCGAGCTGTGCCTCGTCCATCGCCGCGGCGAGTTCGGGGGGCAAGCCAGTGGTCGGGTCGGCATGGCCTCCGATGATCGACAGCGGTGCCCCGGCAACCTTGATTCGGGGACCTGGAAAGCGACCTTCCGCGACCGCATCGCGCACGGCGATCACTGCGCTCGTGTCGCCGCCGAGGTCGCGAACGGTGGTGAAGCCGCCTTGCGCCATCTCAAGCGCGTGAGTGAGGCCGATCGTCGCCTCGTAGGGAACGGAATATTTCTGAGTGAATCCCTGATACCAGGGCACACCTGACGTGCCGGTAAGATGGACGTGAGCATCGGTCATTCCCGGCATGACCGTCAGGCCGCGCTCGTCGACGACGATCGCTCCCGAAGGGGATGTGAAGCCATTGTCGATGCGCGAGATCCGCCCATCGTCGACAATGACGGTCGATGAGCCGCGCTCGGGTTGGGCGGCATCGACGATCAGGTGTCCCGCCTGGATCGCATAGGTTGCGGCATCGGCCGCAGTGGCCATCGCCAGCGCTGCCGCGCCGGCGAGCAGGTCCTTGATCATGAATCCCCTCTCCCCGGAAGAGGCCGAGGCTTAGCGTGGCTTCATCACGGCCTTCAAGTTACCATTGCCTGTAGGCTCGCCAGTCGGTCGGCCTCAGCCGCCGGTTTGTCGATCCG
>DATATH010000150.1:0-6412 GCA_036268895.1 Sphingomicrobium sp.
CTGACCTACGCGCTCTGCTACAATATCTGGTCCAGTTTCGCCTTCCCATTCTATCTCGATTATCTCCATTACACGAAGGATCAGGTCGCCTTTGCCTCCAAGGTGTTCGGTATCTTCATGACCATGGTCGGGATCAGCCTGGGCGGCTATTTGTTCGGTCGCATCGGCAGGTTCCCGACGGTTCTGATCGGCTCTGCAGTGACCCCGCTCGGCAATCTCATCTATGCCGATCTCGCGAATGGCGGAGCGAACATCGACGCCTTCACTCACGCCGTTCGACTGAGCAATCTATTGGGCTTGTTCGGCGCCGACGACCGCATGGTCCGGCTCCTCGTTGCCATCTGTTACGAGAATATCGCAACCGGCATCGCCCTTACCGCTTTCGTCGCTTATTTGTCGGGCATCATCAGCAAGAAATTCACCGCCGTCCAATACGCCCTGCTCTCCTCGCTGACCTTCCTCGTTGGTTCGCTGGGCCGCGGTGTCGCTGGAGAAAGCTTCGACAAATATGGCTATGCCCTGGTTTTCCGCTGGACAGCTGCAGCTGGTCTCCTTGCAGTTCTTTTCGTCCTGTTGGAATGGGCGCGCGTCGCGGCGCAGGAGCGGCGTGCGGCCGGTTCAGGGTTGCCGCGAGCAATCGGCGCCAAGGCAACAGAAGCGCTTGCCGAAAGCGGCCAGAGCGCGCGCTAGTCGGGTATCTGCCCGTTAGCCTCGAGGACCACGCCAGCAAGATAGAGCGACCCGAAAATCAATATTCGTGAGTCGGGCGCGATGGCACTGATCGCTTCCGCGATGTCGTCGTGGGCGTCGGCGACGAAACCAAGCTCCCCGGCAATCTCTACGAGATCGCTCGGCGTGAAGCAGGCATGGTCGGGGATCGGCACGGCATGGACCTGTTCGGCAAGGCCGCGGAAGGGCCCGAGCATCCGTGGCGGGTCCTTGCTCGCCAGGCTCGCGAATATGAGGTGAAGCGGCTTGCCGTCGTTGAACTGATGCTTGAGAAACGTCGCCACCTGCCTTGCGGCGGACGGGTTGTGCCCGCCATCGAGCCAGACCTCGCGATGGTCCACGAGCGGTCCGGGCGCTAGACGTTGGAGCCTCGCCGGCCAGTCGGTCCAGCCCATTGCGGCGCTTAAGGACGGGGCCGGTACCCGAAGCAATCCCTGATGGCGAATCATGGCGAGTGCGAGCGCTGCATTCATCGCCTGATGGCGTCCGGGGAGCCGCGGGAGCGGCAGGTCGAGCTCGCCATGCTCGTCGCGGTAATGAAGCTTGCCCCGACTTGGGATTGCGTCCCAGGCTCCGCCGCGCGGAAGCCAGATAGCCCCGCGTTCGCGAGCGATTTCCTCGATCCGGCTGCCGATCGAGGGCGGATAGAGCTGAGTCACGAGCGGAACCCCCGGCTTGGCGATCCCAGCCTTCTCGCCGGCGATGTCGGGAAGCCCGTTGCCGAGGAATTGCTGATGATCGAGCGCGAGGTTGGTGATGCCCGAGACGAGGGGTTTGTCGATCACGTTCGTCGAATCGAGTCGGCCGCCCAAACCCACCTCTAGAATCAAGGCGTCTGCCTCAGTCCTCGCAAACGCAAGAAGGGCCGCCGCGGTCGCGACTTCGAAGAAGCTCGGTTCGATGCCACCGCCGGAATCGATCACCTCGGCCAGCAGATGAGCAAGATCGTCATCCTCGATCAGGCGACCGGCAATTCTAATCCGCTCGTTGAAGCGCACGAGGTGCGGGCTGGTAAAGGCATGGACCTTATGGCCGCTCGCCTCGAGTGCCGAGCGGAGAAACGCGACGGTCGAGCCCTTTCCATTGGTGCCCGCGACATGGAATACAGGCGGAAGCTCGTCCTGCGGCCGGCCCAGCCGCTCCAGCAATGCTGAGATGCGTTCGAGACCGAGGCGGTCGCCGGCGGGCGAGAGCTTCGACAATCGATCGAGCTGCGCCTGGACCTCGGGGTTGGTGGAGCGGGCAAAATCCGCCATCAGGCGGCCTCTTTCGCCTCCGGCGAGAGGTATGAGATCAACAGGCCGAGCTTGTCCCTCAACTCGCCGCGCGAAATGACCATGTCGATGATCCCGTGCTCGAGCAAATATTCAGCGCGCTGGAAACCCTCGGGCAGCTTTTCCCGGATGGTCTGCTCGATTACCCGCTGGCCGGCAAAGCCAATGAGCGCGCCGGGCTCGGCGATCTGGACGTCGCCGAGCATCGCATAGGAAGCGGTGACTCCGCCCGTCGTCGGATCCGTCAAAACGACAATGTAGGGAAGGCCCGCTTCCTTGAGCTCCTGAAGAGCCACGGTTGTCCGCGGCATTTGCATCAGGCTGAGAATGCCCTCCTGCATCCGCGCACCGCCGGCAGCGGTGAAGATGACGTAGGGACAGTTATCCTTGATCGCGGCGCGAATTCCCGCGACGATCGCTGCCCCTACGGCAATGCCCATCGATCCGCCCATGAAGGCAAAATCCTGGACTCCGAGGACGACCTTATGGCCGTCTATTCTACCTCGCGCATTGACCAGCGCGTCGCGTTCGCCGCTTGCCGTCCGTGCAGCCTTCAGACGATCGGTGTAGCGCTTGCTGTCCTTGAAGCGCAGCGGATCCTCGCGGACCTCGGGCGCGGGAAGGAGCTCATATTCTGCTGCGTCGAACAATTGCTGAAAGCGCTTGGTCGGTCCGATCCGGTCATGGAAATCGCACCGCGGGCAGACGCAGTAATTCTCCTCCCATTCCTTGACGAAGACCATCGTCCCGCACTTCTGGCACTTATGCCAAAGGTTCTCGGCGGTCTGCCGCTTGGGAAGGAAGGGAATGCCGCTGCGGACCCGGCTGAGCCAGCTCATCGTTCAAATCCTCGCATCGGCGGGCGTCTGCGCCAGCGAAGACGCGATGTCCATGATCGCCCGCCTGGGATTGGCCGCCGCGCTGATCGGCCGGCCGATGACGAGAACAGAGGCGCCGTCGCTAAGAGCCTGAGCTGGCGTCACCACCCGTTTTTGATCTTGAGCCTCAGCGCCCGCGGGGCGAACACCAGGAACGACTAGAAAGCCCTCCGGCCAGGCCGCCCGCGCAGCGCCGACCTCCGCTCCCGAGCAGACGATCCCATCGAGGCCCGCATCGCGTGCAAGCCCGGCAAGCCGCTTCACCTGGCCGCCCGGCGAGCGATCGACCCCAATGCTCGACAGGTCGTTTCGATCAAGGCTGGTGAGGACGGTGACGGCAACAACCTTCGTCTCAGGTGGGGCCGCGGCCTTCGCTGCGGCCATCATCGCCAATCCGCCCGACGCATGAACCGTCAGAATTGCCGGCTCGAGCCGCGCAAGGGCTTCGACCGCCTTCCCGACCGTGTTCGGGATGTCGTGGAGCTTGAGGTCGAGGAAGATCGGTGTTTCGTGCTCGGCGATACGAAGCACGCCGTCGTGACCATTCGCGCAGAAAAATTCGAGGCCGAGCTTCACACCTGCAGCAAGACCGCTCACGTCGCGCGCGATTGCAGCCGCCCGGTGGACGTCCTGAGTGTCCAGAGCGACAAAGATCGGATTCATTCGCCGAGCTCCTCGGAGTCACGTCCAGGCGCGGCGCTTGCCGAGGCGCGACTTCGCTCGAGCGAATCGAGCTTTCGCCGGTGCGTCCAGAGCCTCGTTCTCATCACGAGGTAGGTGGGAAGAAAGCCGACGAGAAAGAAGACGAGCAGCAGGATCGGGATCTTGATGTCCGCCTGGATGTCGCCCCAGAGTTTGAGAGTGACGGGAGTCCAGTTGCGCACTGCGAAGAGCACCACCACCACTGCCACAAGCACCCAGAACAAGGTCTTCAGGAATTGCATCCGGTCAGGCTCCTGGCGGTACGTGAGGTGTGCCGCGCGTTCATAGCCATAAGCCCGTTCGTCGCAAGACAGAGTCGCTTTGTCGCATGAGCATGATGGAAGCGTTGAGGGCTCGGCCCCTCCCCGGCAGAGCTGAGTTGAGGGTGGGGAGAGTGAATTCTTGAAGTCTATTAGCAAGCTGGGGCTGGGTGCGCTCGTATTGGTAATGGGCGCGTCGCTTCTGGCGATGCGGCCGCACACGGCTGAGCGACGCCGAGCCGAAGTATCGGCGGCGCATCTTAAGCTCGCGTCCTTGTCGACCGAGTCCCGCCGCGACATTGATTATCGCCTGCTCGACGCAAGGCTCCAGCAGCTGATGCACAAGCCGGCGATGGTCGGGCTTGCGGTCGGCGTGGTCGAGAACGGGCGTATCACCTTTCTCAAGGGATATGGCGAGACTCTCGAGGGATCGGGCGATCCTGTAACTCCTGAAACCGTCTTCCGCTGGGCCTCCTGCTCGAAGGGCGTTGCGGCAACGATGGTCGCGAAGCTTTCCGAACAAGGGAAAATCAATCTGAACGGACCGGTTGCGAACTATGCGCCGGATCTGAAGCTTCCCAATGAAAACGAGCGCGTCGCCACGGTCGGCGATCTCCTCTCGCATCGCCTCGGTCTTTACCGCGATGCCTATGCCAACAAGCTCGAAGAAGGCCAGGATCCGAGCTTCTTGAGGACTGAGCTTGCGACATTGAACGCCGTCTGCAGGCCCGGCACCTGCTGGGACTATCAAAATGTCGCTTACGACGCCTCGAGCGAAATGGTCTCGCGCGCCACGCACCTGCCTTATGAGCAGGCGATCAAGCGCTATCTGTTCAACCCCATCGGAATGAGCAGCGGCAGCGTGTCGCTCGAAGGTCTCGAGTCGAACCCAAGCTGGGCCCGGCCGCACAGCGCGGGGAAGCGGCCGTGGCCAATGGTCGATACGTATTACAAGGTTCCCGGGGCTGCCGGAATCAACAGCAACATCAAGGATATGGCGCTGTGGATGGAAGCCCAGATGGGCGAAATGCCCGATGTCGTCGACGCGAGGGTGATCGATACGATCCATGCTCCCTATGTCGTCACTCCGGGCGAGCGCGGGCGTCTTCGCAAGTTTCTCGAGCGGCTCGGGACAGCCTGGTACGGTTACGGCTGGCGAAGCTATGATTATGCGGGGCACCGGATCATCGGCCACCGCGGTGGGATCAAGGGCTATCGCTCGCTCATTCTGTTCGATCCGCAGAAGAAGAGCGGCGTGGTTGCTCTTTGGAACAGCGATACGTGGCAACCCGGTGGGCTCGAGTTCGAAGTGATGGACATGATCTATCACCTGCCCTTCCGCGACTGGATGGAGCTCAACAAGTCGCCCGCAGAGTCGATCATTGCGGCCGACGAGGAAACCAGCGACAGCGGCGACAGCGCCGAAAAGGGCCGTTAGCGGCGCTCGGCTTCGCCTTTGATGTCGAGAGCCTGCGGGACCGGAAATTGTGACGCGTTCATCGCGCAGGTTGCAAGCAGGAACATCCAAGCAGCGGGATCTGTTTCTGTCCGGGACAAAAGCGCAGGAGAATGCGGCAGATGGCGAGCAAGGACGCGATAACGCTTCTTAAGGAGGGCCATCGCGAAGCTGAGAAGCTGTTCAGGGAATTTGAGCAGGCTAAGAGTGAGGGCCGAAAGAAGGAGCTCGCGCACGAAATCTGTCTCGCGCTCTCGGTCCACTTCGGCCTCGAGGAGCAGATCTTCTATCCAGCGTGCGAAGGAACGGTCGACGAAGGCGATCTCAAGGAGGGCTATGTCGAGCACGATGCAGCCAAGCTCCTCGTCGCCGAGATCGAGGCGAACGAGAATGCCGGCGATGGATTCTTCGACACCAAGGTGCACGTGCTCCAGGAAGAGATCGAGCACCATATCAAAGAAGAGGAAGAACCCGGCGGTATCTTTGCGCAGGCGCAAGGGCGGGATCGACACCGAGTCCATCGGAGAATTGCTGGAAGAGCGCAGGAAGGATCTGACCGAGCGCTACAGGAGCGAAGGCCCGCCGAGGCCAGAGCTTAGAACCATGGATGAAGTATCGGTCTGACGAACCACGTCCAGCCTCATCGAGGCCGGATCTCGACCCGGCATCTGACTGAATAGTGGCTCTATCTCAGAGCGGCGACCTGTGAATTGGAGTCGCGGCCGTAGATGTCGTCGACGTAGCTCAGCTGGCCGTCGTGGACCTGCGCCGTCAGATAGGTGACATAGATCGGGACCGGTGTCGGTAGCGTCACATTCTGCTCCGGCTCATTCGAGACGGCCCTCGGATCATGGCCGAGCATCCAGCGCGCCAGGCGCTCTGCATCCTGCAGCCGGATGCAGCCATGGCTGAGATCCCGGTCGTCCTGAGCGAAGAGATCCTTCACCGGCGTGTCGTGGAGATAGATGTCCCATGCGTTCGGAAAGCCGAACTTCACTCGTCCCATCGAGTTCGCCGGGCCCGGAAGCTCGCGGACGCGTACCTTAAGATGGCCATCCGCAACCGCGCGCCAGTCGATCTTCGAGGGGTCGAGGAGGTGATCGTCGCTCTTGT
>DATATH010000151.1:0-7250 GCA_036268895.1 Sphingomicrobium sp.
TTCTTCGACGACATCGTGACCGGTGCTGACGCCCGGCGAAGCGAGATTGATGCACTGATCGGCGCCCGTCTTGCCGAAGGATGGACCCTCGAGCGGCTTGATCGGCCGATGCGGGCGATCCTTCGCGCCGGTGCCTACGAACTCATCGCCCGCCCCGACGTCCCGATCGGTTCCGTGATTTCGGAATATGTCGATGTCGCCCATGCCTTCTACGACAAGCGCGAGAGCGGCTTCGTGAACGGTCTCTTGGACGCAATCTCGAAGGAGATACGCTCTTAATCATCGGCTGCTATTTACGGACCCGGATTCTGGGTGCCTGCGGTGCTTGCAGTCGGCCTTGCCGCCGCCGCGATTTTCCAGTTCGCAGCGTAAGGAAGCTCAATTCCCCGACGCTTTCGCCTTCCCGCGAGGGAGGCTGAGAGCTATCGCTCATCGACATGATCCGCGAAGCGGAAGTTATCGACCGACTGCGGCGTATCGCTACTGCTCCGGAAGCTCGCGGCCTGCTCGACGATGTCGCCGTCCTTGATGGACTGGTCGTCACCCACGACAGCATTGCCGAGGGCGTCCATTTCCTTCCCACTGACCCGCCCGCCAGCGTCGGCTGGAAACTCGTAGCGGTGAACCTGTCGGATCTTGCGGCGAAGGGCGCAACGCCAGCAGGCGCATTGCTCTCGCTGACCCTTGTCGGCGAGGGGAGCTGGGAGAGCGAATTCCTGACTGGCGTCGAGCATGCGTGCCGGAGCTATGATCTCGCCCTCATCGGTGGCGACACGATCGCGCTGCAAGAAGGAGCCCCGCGAGTACTCGGATTGACCGCGATCGGCAGGGCGGGCACCCACGTACCAGATCGTTCGAGCGGCAGGTCCGGAGACTCTCTCTGGCTCGTCGGAACGATCGGTGACGCCGCGGCCGGGCTGGCGCAGCTTCGAGCCGAAGCTCGCGCAGCGGGACCGCTGGTCGACATTTACCGGCGCCCGGTGCCTCTACTCGGCGCCGGACAGGTGATGGCGCCCCATGCTCACGCGATGATGGACGTGTCCGACGGGCTGCTTCTCGATGCTCGGCGGATGGCAGAGGCGAGCGGCTGCGAAATCACGATCGAGCTGGACCGGTTGCCGCTCTCGAGCGCGTTCCTTGCGGAAAAGGGCTCGAGCCTGGAAGCTCGTTTGTTCGCCGCGACGGGCGGCGATGACTATGCGCTCCTCGGCGCCCTTCCCGCCGAATTCGATCCGGCAAGCCTTTCTTTACCAAGAGGAACGAGGATAAGCCGCATCGGCAAGCTGACCGCTGGGGCGCCATCCCTTTCCCTCACCAGCGGCGACGAGCCGGTCGATCTGCCAGAGAGGCTGGGATTTGAGCACCAGGGTATTGAGCTTCGCGGGACTTCCGCTTCATCAGTGGCTGATCGGCCTTAGTGGCCTCGCCTGCGGCATGACGCTCGCCCTGCTCGTCCATTAGGCTGTTCGATCCGCGCGGTTGCAAGCCGCGCAAACGCCCCCTAAAGAGCCGCCGATTTCAAAGGCCGCCGCGTCTCCCGCGGCCGCGCCCGCCTGCCTAAAGAAAACGGGGAAACGTGAACCCATGAATTCCGGCTCCAACCTGCTTTACGTCGCGATCGCCTGCGGCATCATCGCCATTCTGTACGGCATCTTCACCAGCCGCCAGGTGCTCAGCCTGTCCTCCGGCAACCAGCGCATGGTCGAAGTGTCGGTTGCCATCCAGGAGGGCGCGGGCGCCTATCTTAAGCGTCAATATACGACGATCGCGATCGTCGGCATCATCGTCGCCATCATCATTGGGATCTTCCTGAAGCCGCTCTCGGCCGTGGCATTCCTCATCGGAGCCATCCTGTCGGGGTCGGCCGGCTTCATCGGGATGAACATCTCGGTGCGGGCGAACGTGCGCACCGCCGAGGCCGCGCGCGAGAGTCTGCAGAAGGGTCTGACGACCGCATTTCGCGCAGGCGCGGTCACGGGCATGCTCGTCGCGGGTCTCGCGCTCCTCGCGATCGCGGTGCTCTTCTGGTATCTGACCGGCCCTGGCGGCTACGCACCCAACGACCGAGCGGTCGTCAATGCGCTCACAGCGCTCGCACTCGGCGCCTCACTCGTTTCGATCTTCGCTCGGCTTGGCGGCGGCATCTTCACCAAGGCTGCCGATGTCGGCGCTGACCTCGTCGGAAAGGTCGAGGCAGGCATCCCCGAGGACGATCCTCGCAATCCGGCCGTGATTGCCGACAACGTCGGCGACAATGTCGGCGATTGTGCGGGAATGGCCGCCGACCTCTTCGAGACCTATGTCGTAACGGTCGGGATCACGATGGTGTCGGTCGCGCTCGCGCTCGGCTCTTCTCCGCTGCTTGTCCCGCTGATGACGCTTCCGCTTTTGATCGGCGGCGTCTGCATCATCACCTCGATCATCGGCACCTACATGGTTCGTCTCGGCCGCGGCGGGTCGATCATGGGGGCGCTCTACAAGGGCTTCTGGACAGCGACGATCCTCGCCATTCCGGCGATCTACGCTGCTTTCCGGGTCTCGCTAAAAGGCGACCTCAATTCGCTGATCGGCGGGACGACCGACGCTGCAAGTGGAGCGGTCAGCGGTGCCTTTACCGGAATGGACCTGTTCTATTCGAGCCTGATCGGGCTCGCGGTGACCGCGCTCATCGTGTGGATCACCGAATATTATACCGGCACCAATTATCGCCCGGTCCAGTCAATCGCTCGCTCGAGCCTGACCGGCCATGGCACCAACATCATCCAGGGCCTCGCCATCAGCCTCGAGTCGACTGCCCTTCCGACCATCGTCATCGTCGTCGGCCTGATCGCCAGCTTCCAGCTGGCTGGATTCCTCGGTGTCGCCTTCGCGGCCTCCGCGATGCTCGCGCTTGCCGGGATGGTCGTGGCGCTCGATGCCTATGGCCCGGTCACCGACAATGCCGGCGGAATCGCCGAGATGTCGGGTCTTGAAGAAGACGTTCGCTCCCGAACGGATGCTCTGGATGCGGTCGGCAACACTACCAAGGCGGTCACCAAGGGTTATGCGATCGGCTCGGCCGGCCTTGCAGCGCTCGTGCTGTTCGGGGCCTATACGGCCGACCTTCGGGAATTCGGAAGCCGGATCGGAGTTACGAGCAACCTCGATTCGTTGTTCAGCCTTTCGAATCCCTACGTCATCGTCGGTCTTCTGCTCGGCGCTCTCCTTCCCTATCTGTTCGGCGCTCTCGGGATGACCGCCGTCGGACGCGCTGGCGGCCAGGTCGTGGAAGAGGTGCGCGGCCAGTTCCGCGACAATCCAGGCATCATGGACGGATCGGTACGTCCCGACTACGCGCGAACCGTCGATCTCGTCACTCGTGCGGCCATCCGCGAGATGATCATCCCGTCGCTTCTTCCGGTACTTGCCCCGATCGTCGTCTATTTCGTGATCGGCGCAGTAGCGGGCAGGGAAAACGGCCTCGCCGCTGTTGGCGCTCTACTGCTCGGGGTGATCGTCTCGGGGCTGTTCGTCGCCATCTCGATGACCTCCGGCGGAGGCGCCTGGGACAACGCGAAGAAATATATCGAAGACGGCAATTACGGCGGCAAGGGCTCCGAGGCCCACAAGGCCGCGGTTACCGGTGACACGGTCGGAGACCCGTACAAGGACACCGCCGGCCCGGCCGTGAACCCGATGATCAAGATCACCAACATCGTTGCTCTGCTGCTGCTCGCGGCGCTCGCAGCGCACGCCGGGGTCTGATCACGCGGGGGTTTTGAAGAGAAGCCCCGCGGTCATTGCGTCAGCGGGGCTTTTCTTTTGCATCCCAAAGTCGTTGAAGCGCGGCCATGTCGCACGCGATCCGAATCCATAAGACCGGACATCCCGAGGTCCTCCAGTGGGAGGAAGTGGAGGTCGGCGATCCCGGGCCGGGGCAGGTCAAGATCCGCCAGGTGGCCGCCGGGCTGAACTTCATCGACGTCTATCACCGAACCGGGCTTTACAAGCAGCAGCTGCCCTTCACTCCCGGAGTCGAGGGAGCCGGAACCGTCGAAGCGGTCGGACCCGACGTCACCAACGTGAAAGAGGGAGACAGGGTCGCTTATGCAGGCCCGATCGGCGGCTATGCCGAGGAGCGCCTGATCGACGCCGACCGGGTTGTGAAGCTGCCCAAGAGCATTTCGTGCGAACAGGCCGCAGGAATGATGCTTCAGGGCATGACCGCTCAGATGCTGCTCCGCTCGGTCTTTCCGGTGCACAAGGGTGACATGATCCTCGTTCATGCCGCCGCTGGCGGGGTTGGCCTCATCATGTGCCAATGGGCGGCGGCGCTTGGGGCGACGGTGATCGGCACTGTAGGAACCGAAGAGAAAGCCGAGCTCGCGCGAATGCACGGCTGTGCATATCCAATCGTTTATTCCAAGCAGGACTTCCTTGCCGAGGTGATGCGGATCACTGCTGGGGAGAAGCTGCCGGTCGTCTATGATTCGGTAGGCCGCGACACGTTCATGAAATCGCTCGACAGCCTCAAGGTCCGCGGCCTGATGGTCAGCTTCGGCAATGCCTCCGGCGCGCCCGAACCGATTGCTCCTGGCCTGCTCGCGCAGAAGGGCTCGCTCTATCTGACGCGTCCGACATTGGTTCACTATATCGCCACTCGCGAGCAGCTCGAGCAGAGCGCGAACGAGCTGTTCGACATGGTCTCGGAGGGCAAGGTAAAGGTCGAGGTTCAGCAGCGCTTTGCGCTCAAGGACGCCGCCGACGCGCACCGAGCGCTCCAGGCGCGAAGGACCACCGGCTCGACGATCCTTACCATTTAGACTGCGGTCTTTTCTTTCATTTTTCGGCTGTTAGCCTGCTTTCGCTGAGTCAGGAGGTGGAATGCGAAGTCGACACAGAGCTGCTCGCGCACCTCGAGGCGTTCTTAGCCAAGCACAACCCCGCCTGACGCGCCTTCACATTTCACCCCTGCGCCGCTAAGCCTCCGCGACTTTTCGCCGAACAGAGAGGAATCGCTTGGCCAAGGAAGAACTACTCGAGATGCGCGGCACGGTGGTGGAGCTGCTGCCCAATGCGATGTTCCGCGTCCGCCTCGAGAATGGCCACGAGATCCTCGGCCACACCGCCGGCAAGATGCGCAAGAACCGAATCCGGGTTCTGACCGGTGATGAAGTCCTCGTCGAACTGACACCCTATGACCTGACCAAGGGCCGCATCACCTATCGCTTCATGCCCGGCCGCGGAGGCCCGCCCGGTTATCCATAATGCCGCGGCTGATCCTCGCTTCGGCGAGCCCGCGCCGTCTCGACCTGCTTGCCCGCATCGGCGTCGTGCCTGATGCGATCGTCCCTGCCGACATCGACGAAAGCGTTCCTCGCGGCGAGCTGCCAAGAGAGCATGCGTTGCGTCTGGCGCGGGAGAAAGCCGAGGTCGTCATGGCGAGGGAATCGAGCGCGCTCGTGCTTGCAGCAGATACCGTGGTGGCGGTCGGCCGACGTATCCTTCCCAAGGTCGAGGATGAGGCGACCCTGCGCTCCTGCCTGCGGCTCCTCTCGGGCCGCCGGCATCGGGTACTGACGGCCGTGGCGCTTGCGGTCCCGGGAGGCGTAATCCGCGAGCGGCTGGTGGAAACAATGATCGCCATGAAACGCCTCAGCGAACAGGAGATCGATTTTTACGCGAACCACGGCGAATGGCGTGGCAAAGCCGGCGGTTATGCGCTCCAGGGATATGGCGAAGTCTACGTCCGCCACATCGCCGGCAGTTATTCCAACGTCGTTGGGCTTCCCATTGCCGAGACTCGAGTGCTTCTGAAGTCCGCGGGGTATCCGGTTGCCTGAGTGGCTGGTCGAACACGGGATCGCCGAGACTCGGGCAGCGCTCGTGGACGATGGGTACATTCTCGAGGCGAGGATCGAGCTTGCGGGCGCAGTTCCTGCAGGAAGCGTTCTCGAAGCCCGGTTAACGAGCATTGGGCAAAATGGCCGCAACGCCGTCGCCAAAGATGGCAGCGGAACCGAATATCTGCTTCCGCAAGGGGCGGGCGGAGCAACCGAGGGTTCTAGCCTGAACGTCGAGGTCACCCGCGAGGCGATCCCCGGTAGCGAACCATGGAAGAGACCGATTGGACGGGTGGCGACAAGCGGAGCAACAGCCGTGCCCGCATTGGAACAGCGGCTGGATGCTCGCCGCCTCGTTTTTCCGAACCGGCGCGACGAGCTCGGCGAAGCTGGATGGAATGACCTCCTCGAGGAGGCGGCGAGTGGCACAATTCCATTCCCTGGCGGCCAGCTACAGCTTTTCGCGACTCCGGCGATGAGTCTCATCGATGTCGACGGTCCTTTGCCGTCCGCCGAACTGATGATCGCCGGAGCAAGGGAAGCGGCTCGGGCGATCCTTCGCCTGGACATCGGCGGCAATATCGGAGTGGATCTGCCGACGGTTCGCGAGAAATCCGCGCGCACATTCGCAGTTGAACGGGTCGATGAACAATTGGCCGGAACCCGCTTCGAGCGTACTTCGATCAATGGTTTCGGTTTTTTGCAGGTCGTCCGACCAAGGTTGAGGCCGTCCATTCTCGAACTCGCCCAGGACCGAGCGGCGTTCGAGGCTCGAGCTCTCCTGCGGCGAACAGCGTTCGAGCCGCCCGGTTCGAAGCGGCTGGTCGCGCATCCTGCAGTGATCGGCCTGTTGACCGGTCGCGGGAACTGGATTCAAGAGCTCGAACGCCAGCTCGGCGGTAGCGTCGAGTTGCGCTCGGCCGCCGGGCTCGCCATGTCGGGTGGATATGTCGAAAGCCTCTGAACAGCCCAAGACCTGTCCCGTGTGCGGCAAGCCCGAGCAGGCCGAGAATGCGCCGTTCTGCAGCCGGGGCTGCAAGGATCGCGACCTCTTGAAGTGGCTTGGGGAGGGGTATCGAATCCCGGGTCCGACGGCCGATCCCGGGAGGGTGGACAGCGACGAAGGCGGCGACTAGGGGAGCCGTTCGCTTGAGCGGGCGACCCGCCCGTAACAAGAGCCCAGGTAGCTCAGTTGGTAGAGCACGTGACTGAAAATCACGGTGTCGGTGGTTCGATTCCGCCCCTGGGCACCAAGACTATATTCCTATAGCTTCGCGTAGATGCGCATAAGTTACTGAAATAAATTATGGGCATGCTATTGTGGTGCCCAGGGGCGGGATCGAACCACCGACACCGTGATTTTCAGTCACGTGCTCTACCAACTGAGCTACCTGGGCGCCGGCCCCGCGGAGTGACCGGGGGCAGGTC
>DATATH010000152.1:0-8351 GCA_036268895.1 Sphingomicrobium sp.
TCCATTAAGGGTCAGTCCGGCGTGCGCGGTGTCCGTGCTGGTGTTGCGTGCAAGGGGTTCGAGAAGGGTATCCCCGAGGCCGATGAGCGCCCGGCCGTCGACATGCTCGAGCTCGGTGTTCAACGTCGCCGATACGTCGCCAAGGATCTGGCGGTTGAAGGTGCTCGAGGCGCGGATGTCGCGCCTGCTTCCGATCAGCGAACGCGCGGCCAGCTCCTCGTCCGTCGTCGCTCCATCGGGCGGAGCTTGGCTAAGAAGAATGTTCCGTTCCGATTCTGTCAGGAGATTGTTGCCCTCGGCGTGGAGGTTGAGCGTGGTGCGGCCGTTCTTCTCGATCATGAAACGCGTCAGGTCCGCGGTCCCCGCGGCATAGCCGCCGTCGCTCGCGGCGGTGCCGCTGACGTTTGCCGTGGTCGAACGGAAGCGCTGCCGAAGGACGATGTTCACGACCTTCTGATCCGCGCGATAGCCGTATTTCAGTGCCACTTCTTCAGGGAGGATCTCGACCCGCTCGATCGCTTCGGGGGGAATATCGCGCAGCTCCCGGAAACTTGCGATCCGCTGGCCGTTGAGGAGCAGTACGGGCTGTTCGCCGCCTCGCCCCTGAGTGCTCCCGATTTGAGGCGCGAGGGCGTCGAGAAGGTCGCTGATGCTCGTCGCCCCGGTCGCACGGATGTCGCGGGAATCAAGGATGTTCTGCGGCGGGATGTCGCCGACAACCGATCCTCTGGGGCGCGTTCCCTGGACGACGATTTCCTCCTCGTCGCCATAATCCTCGTTCACGGACTGGGCGGCAGTGGTGTCGGACTGAGCCGTCGATGCGTTGGCGGGCTGCTGCGACGCGGTTGTCGTAGACTGCGCCGAACTCGTCGCGGTCGGCTCAGGCGGCGGGGTCTGCACCTGCTGCGCTACCGCTGGCGAGGAAGACAAGATGACGACAGCGCTGGCGAGCAGGGTCGGGCGAGGATTCATGCGGGCTCCGTTACCGGGGCGAACTGAATGACTGCTGACAACGCAGGGAACTTCGACAAAGCACCAACAGCTATTCTGCGAACGAGCGCGGACCATTGTCCGTGCGGCGTGATTCTCGTTAGAGAACTGACCTGACTTTCGATAGTCCTTATCCGGGGAGTTCATTCGATGCGCCGAGCTGCGCTTGCAATCTTGTTGTCTTCATGCCTCGCGAGCGCAGCCGCCGCGCAGATCGTGCCGCCGCAAAACAGTAAACCTTCAGCGACGCCCAAGATCGACACGATTCCTGCTCCGCGGGACGTAGCATATCCCGGAACGCTCCAGCTGACCGTCGATGCAAGCGATGTCACTCGGGCGATCTTCAAGGTGCACGAGCATGTTCCTGTCGCGGCTGCTGGCGACTTCGTGATGCTCTATCCCAAATGGCTGCCGGGCAATCACTCGCCGTCGGGCCAGATCAACAAGGTCGCGGGTTTCCGGGCGAGCGCAAACGGTCATGAACTCAAATGGGTTCGTGACAATCTCGACGTCTATGCCTTCCATATCGAGGTCCCGCAGGGCGTCAGCGCGATCGACGTCGACTTCCAATATCTCTCGCCGACTGCGAACAACCAGGGGCGGGTCGTCGCCACTCCGGACCTTGCGAGCATCGAGTGGATCGCGAACTCGATGTATCCGGCCGGCTATTACGTGCGCGACATTCCGATCCAGGCCTCGGTGATCGTTCCTTCCGGCTGGCATGTTGCAACGGCGCTCCGGCCGAGCGGACGGACCGCCGCCCGTCTCGACTATCCGGTGACGAGCTACGAGATTTTGATGGATTCGCCGCTGATCGCCGGAGTGCATTACCGCGCGTTCAAGCTCAGTCCGGACGTCACCCTCGACGTGATCGCCGACAACGAAAAGGAACTCGCCGCAAAGCCCGACCAGATTACAGCTCACGAGCGGCTGGTCGAACAGGCGGTCAAGGCGTTTGGCGCCCAGCATTACGACCATTACGACTTCCTTCTGACCATCTCCGATTATCTCGGCGGAGAGGGCCTTGAGCATCATCGAAGCTCGGAGGATGGGACCCGCCGCGGCTATTTCACCGACTGGGACAATAAGCTGAGAGACCGCAACCTCCTTCCGCACGAGTTCACCCACAGCTGGAACGGGAAGTTCCGCCGGGCCGCTGACCTTTGGACACCGGACTACCGGACCCCGATGCAGGACAGCATGCTCTGGGTTTACGAGGGCCAGACGCAATTCTGGGGCTATGTCCTTGGAGCGCGGTCGGGAATGCTGTCAAAGCAGGACACGCTCGACGCGATCGCTGCGACTGCTGCTGCCTACAGCCTGGGCACGCCGGGACGCCAATGGCGTCCGCTCATTGATACGACCAACGATCCGATCATCGCCCAGCGCGCCGCGCAGCCATGGCGCAGCTGGATGCGGAGCGAGGATTATTACAGCGAAGGACAGCTGATCTGGATCGACGTCGATCGAATCATCCGCGAGCAGTCCCACGGCGCGCGCTCAATCGACGATTTCGCCAAGGCCTTCTTCGGCATTCGCGACCGCGACTTTGGCGAGCTCACCTATACGCTCGACGATATCGTCGCGACGTTGAACAAGGTCCAGCCGTACGATTGGCGCGGCTACCTGGAGCGGCGAGTTTACGCCATCGCTCCTGAGGCGCCGCTCGAGGGAATCAACGACGGCGGGTACAAGCTCGTCTACGCCCCCGAGCCGACCAAGTGGATCAAGAGCGCCGAGAAGAACGGCAAGAATGACGACCTTACCTATTCCGGCGGTTTCGTGGTCGGCAATGACGGCAAGATCACGAGTGTATTGTGGGACAGCGCCGCGTTCAACGCGGGCCTGACGGTCGGCTCGCAGATCCTCGCCGTCAACGGCCGCAATTTCGATGCCGATGCGATCAAGCAGGCCATCCGGGACGCGGCGAACGGCGGCGCTGCGCCTCAGCTCCTCATCCATGACGGCGACGTCTACCGGACGCTGACCCTCGATTGGCATGGCGGCCTGCGCTATCCGACGCTCGAGAAAATCGGAAAGGGGCCCGGCACGCTCGACGCTCTGCTCGCGCCTCGCTGATCAAAAAAAGGGGACTGCATGCGCAACTGGATCGTCGGTTCGGGAGCGCTTGCGGCGCTTTGCTTCGTGTCGCCCGCACCGGCAGCGCAGGCGACCGGTCCGTCGGAGGTAAACGTCCGGTCGGCGCTCGACCGGATCGCCGCAGTCGATTCTGAGCTTCATTCCGTCATTGCAGTCGATCCGACCGCGATGGAGCAGGCGCGCGCGGTTGATTCCGGCACCCTTCGCGGACCGCTCGCGGGCCAACCGGTGCTGATCAAGGACAATATCGAGAGCGCAGGTCCCCTCCCGACGACGGCGGGGAGCCTTGCGCTTGTCGACAACGTCACAAACCGCGACGCGCCGCTGGTCGCTCGGCTGCGGTCAGCGGGGGCTGTAATTCTCGGCAAAACGAACCTTAGCGAATGGGCGAACATCCGCTCGTCGCATTCGATCTCGGGCTGGAGCGCCGTTGGCGGACAGACCCACAATCCCTGGGCGCTCGACCGCGATCCGTGCGGGAGCTCGAGCGGAAGTGGCGCGGCCGTGGCCGCCGGCATCGTCCGCTTCGCGATCGGAACGGAGACGGACGGCTCGGTCACCTGCCCGGCATCGATCAACGGCATCGTGGGGCTCAAGCCGACGGTCGGTCTCGTCAGCCGAACCTACATCGTCCCCATCAGCCATAGCCAGGACACTCCAGGACCGATGGCCGACAATGTCCGCGATGCTGCCGAATTGCTGACGATCATTGCCGGAAGCGATCCCAAGGATTCGGCAACGGCGAATGCCGACCGGCATAAGACCGACTATGCAGCCCGTCTCGATGCGAGCTCGCTCAAGGGCAGGCGCATCGGGGTGATGCGCTTCGCTTCCACCGAGCAGCTCAACCCCGCATTCGAGACCGCTCTCGCCATCCTTCGGAAAGCAGGCGCGATCCTCGTCGATATCAAGAAGTTCGACGACCGCGGCATCGGAAAGAACGAGAATGTCGTCCTCATGACCGAACTCAAGACCGACATGGGCAAATATCTAAAGGGCAGTCCCGCGCCGATTGCGTCCCGCAGTCTCGCCGACCTCATCGCCTTCGACAAGGATCACGAACGGCAGGAAATGAGCCTGTTCGGCCAAGAACTGTTCGAACAGGGGGAGAAGAGCAAGGGCCTTGAGGATCCCGCCTACAAGAAGGCCCGCGAGGCGAGCCTCGATGCGGCCGGACCGAACGGGATCGACCGGCTCTTGAGGCAGTATGGAGTCTCAGCGCTCGTCGGGCCGACTGCAGGTCCCGCATGGAAGATCGACGCTGTGAACGGCGATCAATTTTCGGGAGGGGGTGCAGGAAGTATGGCCGCGGTCTCAGGTTATCCGCACCTCACGGTACCGATGGGCCTGGTCAAGGGCATGCCGGTCGGCCTCAGCTTCATGGGACCCAAATGGAGCGAAGCCCTGCTTCTCTCACTGGGCTACGCCTATGAGCGAGCGCGCGGCCCCTTCCCCAGCCCGAAACTGTACCGATCGATCGAGCGGGAGGACCCGCAGGTCGCGCCCTATCTTCAAGCGGCCCCGCACTGAGTCTGCGTCGAGCAGCCTCGAAGCATTCTCAATCCGGTTGGGGAACCGGTCGCCGCTTCGTCCCTGCCAGCTCCTCGTTCATGTACCCGATCTCGAGAGCGGCAGAACGATCGCTGATCGTCCAGTCGGGATGAAGCGCCCTCAGCTTGGGCGTCACCTCCCTGACCAGGGCGTCATTCTTCAGTCCGGCCTTCCGACCCTTTGCGACCGACCGTCGAAGGTCGAGCAGATAGGCGCGGAAATCTTCGACGTCCTTGAGACTGGCCACATCGCCGTGCCCCGGCACGTAGGTGACATGCCCGGCATCGGGCATCTTCTCGAAGTCCGCGTCGGTCACGGTCCACTCGCTGACCGAGCCGTCGATCAGGTTGGGTGGAATTTTTCGCCACAACAAATCGCCTGTGAAAAGGACTTTCACGTCGGGAACGAAGATGGTGAGGTCGCCTCCGGTGTGGCCGAGCACAGTTCGAATCACCACCTTTCGCGAGCCTAGCCAGACCGTGAGGTCCTTGTCGGTGACGACGTCAGGCAACGGCAGAACCTCGATCGCGGCCCTCATCGCCGGCGTGATGCGATCGCCGAGGAGCTTGATGTTGTCGGTCCGAACCCAACCGCGGACATTGCGATGGGCTATGATGATCGCGCCCGCGCCGCGCATCGCTTCGTCCCCGCCGGTGTGATCGACGTGATAGTGGGTGTTGACGATGTAGCGGATCGGCTTTGGCGTCAGCCTGTGAATCTCGGCAACGAGCGCCCGTGCCGCCGCGAGATTGAAGAAGGCGTCGACGACGAGGACCGAATCGTCACCGATGACGAAACCGGCGTTGGACCCCGACTTGTGCTCGGGCCCGTCGATCGCCGCATAGACGCCAGGGGCAACCTGCTTCAGGACAAAAGGAAGCGGCGCGGGAGCCTGTGCTGCTGCCCCTCCGCCAAGCGCCACGAGCATCCCCAAGGCGGCAATCAGCTTGCGTACCAATCGACCATCTCCCTTCTCACTTGCCGGACGCTCAAGCCGTCAGCCGAAGGGCTGAAATCGCTGCAACGATCGCAAGGATGAGAAGCAGGCGCACGGTGCTCGCGGGCTCGTGGAACCAGAGAATCCCGACCATGACCGTGCCCACCGCACCGATGCCGCCCCAGACGGCATAGGCGGTGCCCATCGGTATCGACCGCGAGGCGACCTCCAGCAGGCCCATGCTGATTGCAACGGAACCGAGAAATGCGAGCGTCCACGGCAGGTTCCTGAATCCGTCGACGAAGCGAAGCGAAGTCGTGAAGCCGACCTCGAACATGCCTCCGACGATCAGCCACAGCCACGGCATAGATTATCCTTTCACTGGACGCTTTGCGCCCAATCGTTACGCTCCCGGTCATGGCGGAGCGACGCAGCATCGGCAACATGGTCGCTCCGTGGCGATTCATCATGCTCTTTCTCATGCTCTTGGCAGCGATCTGGCCGGCGAGCGCATTGCTCGGCAGCGTTCCGCTTGGAATCGTTGCATCGTTCGATGTGGCGGCGGCGACGTTCCTCATTTCATGCTGGACGATCTTCGCCATCGAAGATCCAAGAGAGATTGAACGGATCGCTCGGCTCAACGACGCGAACCGAACCGTCCTATTGGTCATCACCGCGATCGTTCTGGCGGTGCTGCTCATCGCAATGGCCGCGCAAACGATCGGAGGGCACCCCGATTCTCTGACCAAGGTACTGATTATCGTTACCCTGATCCTCGCCTGGCTGTTCAGCAACAGTGTCTATGCGCTCCATTATGCGCATATGGCCTATATCACTTCGCCAGCGGGCTGCGAGGGCTTCAGGTTTCCGGGAACTGAGGAGCCGCTCTACTGGGACTTCGTCTATTTCGCCTTCACGTGCGGAATGGCATTCGCGACTTCCGACGTCGAAGTGACCAACCAGAGCATCCGCAAGGTTGTCACCTTCCACTGCCTCGCAGCCTTCGCCTTCAACATCGGAGTGCTTGCATTCACCGTGAATCTGCTCGCCTCCGGCGGCTAGGCGACCACGTCGATTTCGGGAAGAGGAGGCCGCTTGCGTCGGGCAGCGATCAGGCATCCGCCGACGATCAGCATCGCACCTGCGAGCGTGTAGGAGGATACTCGCTCGCTGAATACGAGCCAGCCGAGCGCCGATGCCCAGAGAAATGCGCTATATTCCGTAACGGCGAGATAGCTCGCTTCTCCCCGCGCATAGGCCCAGGCGAACAGAAGCCCCCCGCTGGTCGAAAGTACCGAGGCGACGACAATCCAGGTCACCTGCCCCTGCGGCCAGAGCGGAACACCGATCAGCGGCAGTGCCGCAAGCCACAGAATGAGAACAACGACCGACTGGAAGAAATTGATCTCAAGCGGCTTCGCAGCGAGTGCCTGCCAGCGCATCATCAGGATGTTACCCGAGTAGCAGACCGCGGAACCAAGGATCGCGGCAATTCCAAGGAGCACATCGGGAGCGACCTGCGCCCGGGCCTGTCCCAGAACGATGACGACGACCCCGGCGAATGCGGCAATCGCCCCGGCGATCGATCGCCGGGCGAGGCGCTCATGGAGAAACAGCGGGGCTAAAAGCATCGCGATCAGCGGAGCGATGAAAGTGAACGCGATCGCCTGGGCAAGCGGCACTCGGCCGATTCCCCAAAAGAACAGGACTGCCATGATCGTCACCACGATGCTCCGGCTCACGTGGATCCAGAGAATCCTCCGGCTCGGCCATTTGCGCCGGCGCGGAAGATAAAGGCAGGAACTAAGAATGAGGTTCGCGACGGCCCGCCAGACGCTAACGGCGAAGATTCCGATCACGAGCACGAGATGCTTCATCACTGCGTCCATGATCGACAGGACAGCCACCGCGCCGAGCGCTGCGAGGAATCCCTGAACTGGATGGGCGACGCGGCGCACGCGTCAGCTGTAGCGGTTCAGCGTCCTTCGTCGAGGGTCGCGATTGGCGTTGGCGACGGATGGGAGTCGATGAGGAGTGGCGGCTCGGAGTGGAGGGAAAGTCCGTTCGCGATCATTCCACAAAGCATGAGAATGAGCAGCAGCTTGGTCACGGCGCGATGGTGCGCCGGCAAGGTGAAGAAAGACTAAATCATTCCGCCGCGCTGAGCGTTTGTTCGGCGTTTTCAGCGGCCTCGATCTCCGCCGCCTTCGCTTCGACCAATTTTACGATATGGTCGATCATGTCGGCGTCCTTCACGTGGTGGTCGGTCACTCCGGAGAGATAAACCATGTGCGTGCCGTTGCCGCCCCCGGTGATCCCGATGTCGGTCTCGCGCGCTTCACCGGGTCCGTTGACGACGCAGCCTAGCACCGAGAGCGACATCGGCGTCTTGATGTGCTGCAGCCGCTCTTCGAGCGCTTCGACCGTTCGGATCACGTCGAAGCCCTGCCGTGCGCAGCTCGGGCAGGAAACGACGCGAACGCCGCGGCTCCGGATCCCGAGAGCTTTCAGGATTTCATAGCCGACACGGACCTCTTCCTCGGGCTCGGCGGACAGCGACACGCGAATGGTGTCCCCGAAGCCTGCCCAAAGCAGCGAACCGATCCCGATCGCCGATTTGACGGTTCCTCCGATGAGGCCGCCCGCCTCCGTGATCCCGAGATGGATCGGACAATCGACTTCGCTCGCGAGCTGCTGGTAGGCGGCAACGGCGAGGAAGACATCACTCGCCTTGACCGCGACCTTGTACTCGCGAAAACCATGGTCCTCGAGG
>DATATH010000153.1:0-9796 GCA_036268895.1 Sphingomicrobium sp.
GAGATCTTCAAATAGCTGTAGTGCCGCGGCGTCAGCTTGAGGCCCGCCTCCGGAACCAGGTCGATGTAAGGCGAGGGGACCGGCGGCGCGGCTTGGTGAACCGCCGCGACGACCTCCTCATATTGCTGCGGGCCGGTGACAGCGAGCACGGCGGGGAAGCGCTCGCGGATGACGTCGGCCTCCTTCCCCATGCAGCCGGTGACGACCACACGGCCGTTCTCTGCGATGGCTTCGCCGATCGCTTCGAGGCTTTCCTCCTTGGCGGAATCGAGGAAGCCGCAGGTGTTGACCAGAACCACGTCAGCACCGGCGTAATCGGGCGACATGTCGTATCCATCGGCCCGGAGCTTGGTCATGATGCGCTCGCTGTCGACAAGAGCCTTGGGACAGCCAAGCGAGACCAGCCCGACGCGCGGGGGCTTGGGGAGTGTGGTGACGTTCATCGGAAGGGCCGCGCCAATATAGTGATTTTCGGGCGAAAACTAGGCCGTAGCTCGTCATTCCGACGAAAGCCGGGGTCGCACTGCTCTTGAGCGAGGCCGGCGCCGGCAAATTCGCGGGGGTGACGATGGAAAGTGCCACAGCTATGGCGCGGGCCGACACCACCACGAACAGGGAGTGGGCGATGCGCATCGCGATGATTGGCACCGGCTATGTGGGGCTCGTCTCCGGCGCTTGCTTCGCGGACTTCGGCCATCGCGTCTGCTGCATCGATAAGGACGGGGCGAAGATCGACGGCATCAATGCCGGCGTGATGCCAATCTGGGAGCCTGGATTGGAGGCGTTGGTCAAGGCGAACGTCGACAGGGGGCGCCTAACCTTTTCGAACGAGTTGGCCGACGGCATGAAGGATGCCGAGGCCGTGTTCATAGCAGTCGGAACGCCGGCTCGCCGCGGCGACGGCCATGCCGACCTTACCTTCGTGTTCGATGCCGTTCGCGAGCTCGCCGGGCTGATCAGGCCAGGAACGGTCGTGGTCACCAAGTCGACCGTTCCGGTCGGTACCGGCGACCGGATCGAGGAAATACTCCGCGAGGAGGGGGTGACCGACGTTTCAGTCGCTTCCAACCCCGAGTTCCTCCGGGAGGGAGCGGCTATCGCGGACTTCAAGCATCCTGACCGCATAATCGTTGGCGCCGAGGACGATCGGGCGCAGGACGTTCTCAAGGAAATCTACCGGCCCCTGTTCCTCAATCGGGCTCCCATATTGTTCGCCGGACGGCGCACTGCCGAGCTCACCAAATATGCTGCAAACGCCTTCCTCGCTGTGAAGATCAGCTTCATCAACGAGATCGCGAACCTGTGCGAAGCGGTCGATGCCGACGTTCAGGACGTTGCTCGCGGCATCGGCCTCGACAACCGTATCGGACCCAAGTTCCTTCACGCCGGCCCCGGTTATGGCGGAAGCTGCTTTCCCAAGGACACGCTCGCGCTGCTTCAGACGGCGGACAAGTTCGGGGTCGACCAGCGGATTGTTCGAACGACGGTGCAGGTAAATGAGGACCGCAAGGCCGGCATGGCCGAGCGCGTCGAACGGGCGATGGGCGGCGATTTGACTGGCAAGCGAATTGCGGTCCTCGGCCTCGCCTTCAAGCCGAACACCGACGACATGCGCGAGGCGCCCTCGATTCCGCTCATCCATGGACTGATCGAGCGGGGCGCAACGGTCAGTTCGTTCGATCCGGTGGCGCGAGACCAGGCGGAAAAGGTCTTCAGCGGAATCGAGTTCGCGTCGGACGCCTATGAGGCTGCGGCGGACGCGGACGGATTGGTGATCGTCACCGAGTGGGACGAATTCCGAGCGCTCGATCTTGAAAAGATCGCCGGATCACTTCGTGGCAAGGTGCTCGTCGACCTGCGCAACGTCTACGATCGCCAGGACGCGGAGGAGGCGGGACTCACCTACTTCGGCGTTGGACGAGGCCGGCTCGAACTCGCCTGAGCGAGAGGCGCGGTCTCGCGCATCGCGAGGAACACCGGCAGCGCACAGATTGCGACGACGGCGATCATTGCTCCGGGCGCCATGTTCCAACCGGTGCGATCGACCAGCAACTGAGCGACCCAGGGTGTGAGGCCGCCGAAGATCGCCGTCGCCATCGTTGCACCGAGCGCGAGGCCGGTGATTCGAGCTTCGCCGTGGAACTGCTCGGCGGTGGCGACCGCGCCGACCGCGCTGACGCCGCCCGCGACCATTGCCAATATTACCGAGCCGAGAAGCGCTCGGTCCTGCGATCCGCTCGCCATCAGCGCGAACATCACCATCGGCAGGACTGCGCTCGCCGCGCACAGGGCGAGCAGGACCGGACGGCGCCCAGCACGATCCGACCACCATCCGACCAGTGGAGTGACCAGGATTACCGCAAGCGCCGCGATCGTCGAAAGCCACAGCGCTTTTTGCTCACCAAATGCTCCTGCAGACGTGAGGAAGGCCGGTACGTAGGTGATCCCGACATAATAAGTGATCGAACCGAGCGCAGAGATCGAGAAGCCCCGAGCAATCCCGGCGCGATGATTTTTGAGCGCATAGGCAAGTGGCTCGGCTGGAACCGAGCCTTCCTTCTGCTGCCGCTGAAATTCGGGGGATTCATGCATCGTCGAGCGTGCGATCCAAACGCTTCCTGCGAGCGCCGCGCCGACAAGAAACGGGATGCGCCAGCCCCACGTCGCAAGCTGTGAGGAGCTTGTCAGGCTGACCGTGGCCGCGGCCATTCCGACAGCGAGCAATGCGCCGACCTCGCTTGCCGCCGAGGCAGACGACGTAATGAGACCGCGCCTGTGCACCGGTGCGCCTTCGAGTAGATAGGCGACCACACCGGTATATTCGCCGCCGACGGAGAATCCCATCACGCACCGGAGGAGCAGGAGCAGCCATCCTGCCGCGGGACCGACCGCGGCTCGGGTCGGCAGCAGCGCGGTCACCAGCATCGCGGCGGTCATCATTGCCACCGACATCAGCATCATGCGCCGCCGCCCGCGACGGTCGCCGATGTGGCTGAAGAAGAGAGCGCCGAGCGGCCGCATCAGGTAGGCGATTGCAAAACCGCCGAGCGTAAGGAGCAGCGAGTTCGCGCCGCCGCCATAGAAGACGCGCGAGAGAACCGTCGCAAAATAGAGATACAGCGTGAAGTCATACCATTCGACGATCGTCGAGAAGGCCGCGACGCCGAGCGAACTGGGCGGCAGGACGGAGTGGGATGCGCGGTTCATTCGGACCAACGCACAGTGGCAGACTGCGGACTGACTGTCGCCATTTCAGCGAACGGCTATTGCGGCACGACACCTGATCCCCGCGAAGCAGCGCGGCCATGCCTCCGAGCACACGAAAATTACTCGCGCGTCCGCGGCGCGAGCTCGTCGAGGTGTAGGAGCATGTCGGCGGGGTCCTCGAAAACCCGCATTGCGCCGGCTCGCTCAAGCTCGTCTGCGCCGTAGCCACCCGAGAGAAGGCCTATCCCGAGCGCTCCGCAGCGAGCCGCGGCATACATGTCCCAGATGCTGTCGCCGATCACGTAGGAACCTTGCGTACTTGTGCCGAGCCGACGCGCCGCCTCGACGAACAGATCCGGGTCGGGCTTGGCATAGTGGACCTCGTCGCGGGTCACGACAGTCGCGCTTTCGGGATCGAGCCCGAGGCTCAGAAGGTTCGTCTGAGCTGTGCGCATTCGCCCGCTGGTGGCGATTGCCCAGGGATGATTCTGCTTCGTCAGTTCCTGGATCAGCTCGATGGCGCCCGGCAACGGAGGCACGTCCGCCGAAAGCTCGCGGAAGAGTTCCGCGTGACGGCGGCGAAGCCGCTCCAGGGTCGCTTCGTCGATAGGACGGCCGAGCTCGCGCTCGAGCTGGGTCGTGAACAGCCCGCCGCTCATTCCGATTTTTCGGTGGATGCGCCAGACGGAAAGATCGAGTCCGTTTTCACGGAGCGCGACATGCCAGGCGCGGACATGGTTGTAGACGCTGTCGACCAGAGTCCCGTCGAGGTCGAAGAGGAAGGCGACCGGAGAAGTCATCTCTTCACGAATAGCACGAGCCGCGCATCCGTTCCCTCGTCAAGCTGACAAGCTTGCCGCACGGGACGGAAAGGCAGATGCTCGCCTTTGATCTTGCGGGGGGAGTAAGAACTGATGACGACGCGGGCGGCGGCGAGCAATTTCCTGCTCGACGAGGATCGGAGGCTGGGACCGCTCTGGCGGGCGATCCTGTTCGTCCCTTTGACGGTGTTTGTCGTAATGCCCCTGCTCGGGAAGCTGCTGGACGCGATCCTGGGTCCGCAGCCGCCAGGTCCGTTTCGTTTGGATCCGGCCAATCTGGCGCTGGCCGAAGCTTTCAATTTCGCTTGCGGTCTCATCGTCGTGGGGCTGTTCGCCCTCTACGAGCACCGTCGGATCGACAGCTATGGGATGCCGCTGGGCGAGGCGCTGAAGTCGCCTACCTGGGAGGGCTGGATCGTTGGCGTCGCGCAGACAGCTGTCGTTGCGCTATCGATGTACGCATATGGCGCGATGCAGGTCCGAGGACTTGCCATTTCGGGCCCGGCAATCGCCTGGCACGCGCTCGCCTGGCTTGGAGCGTGCATCTGCGTCGGGGTAGCCGAGGAATTCCTCTTTCGTGGTTATTTCCTGCAGACCTTGTGGAAGGCAGTCGGCTTCTGGCCCGCAGCGGGCGTTGTTGCCGCGGTTTTTGCCGGAGTTCATTATTTGCTGAAGCCGGGTGAGAATGTCTGGGACATGTTGGCCCTGATCTCGTTCAGCATAGTCTGCTGCTATTCCGTTCTGCGGACGGGCAATTTGTGGTTCGCGGTCGGTTTCCATTCCGCCTACGATTTCATGCAGTTCTTCGTCATCGGCACGCCGAATGGCGGCCAGTTACCGGTCGGTCGATTGCTCGACGCAAGCTTCAATGGCCCGGCATGGCTCACAGGCGGATCCCTCGGAACCGAGGCCAACTGGTTCGCGGTTCCGCTCGATGCGCTCGCTTTCCTGTATGTCTGGTGGCGATTCCGAAAAAATCCGGCATTTCAGCCGAAATAGGGATCAAGCGAGCGCATTCGCGCTGAACACTAAACCGAATATAAACCACGAGCGCATACTGCTGTCCTGTACGTGGGGACGTAACGAGTGGACAGTATCAGGCGCATACTCAGATCGGGGGCGACTTCTCCCCACGAAGAGGCGCGCCCGGAATCGGTCCGAGCCGAAGCCTTGCTCAAGGAGTTCGAGAGCAGCGGCAAGGGATGGTTCTGGGAGAGCTCCCGGGACGGAACCCTGACCTACATCAGCGACAGCGTCGCCAAGGCGCTTGGACGCGAATCCGGCGATCTCATCGGCCGCGCCTTTACCGATCTCATTTCAACCGAGACGACGGACGGAAGCGCGACGTCGGAGCGAACGCTTGGCTTCTACCTGTCATCCCACGTCGCGTTCCAGGACCTGATCGTTCGCGCCAAGACAAAGAACGAGATCTGGTGGTCGATTACAGGCCGTCCCGTCCATGACGGCGTCGGCCGTTTCTTCGGCTTCCGTGGCTTCGCCTCCGACCTTACGAAAATGCGCCAGTCGGAGGTCGAGCTCGATCGGCTCGCAAAACAGGATTCGCTGACAGGCCTCGCCAATCGCGAAGCGCTTCGCCGAGCACTTGACGACGCGCTCGTGGGCGCGGTTCGACGCAAGCATCGCTGCTCGATATTCCTGCTCGACCTCGATCGATTCAAGGCGGTCAACGATACGCTCGGCCATCCAGCTGGCGACACGCTCCTGCGGCTGGTTTCGTTGCGTCTGCGTGATGTGATCGGCGATCATGGGCAGGTGGGACGTCTCGGCGGCGATGAGTTCGAAGTGGTGCTTCCGGCGTCATCGTCGAAAGACGAACTTTCAGCCCTCGCACAGGGCATTATCGATAGTCTGTCACGCCCTTACACGATCAATGGCACAGTGGTGTCGATCGGCGCGTCCATCGGAATCGTGACTTCGGACTATGACGATCGCACGTCCGACGACCTGATGCGAGATGCGGACTTGGCGCTCTATGCCGCCAAGGCCGCGGGGAAGGGTTGCTACCGCTTCTTCGCACCCGCGATGCACGAATCGGCGCGCGAGCGGCAGCTCATGGAGTCCGATCTTCGAGTCGCGCTCGAGAAGGATCAGCTGAAGCTGATGTACCAGCCCTGTGTAGACGCATCGAGCGAAGAGGTGATCGGCTTCGAGGCGCTCATCCGCTGGCACCATCCGGAGCACGGGCCGATCAGTCCTGTGGTGTTCATCCCGCTCGCCGAGGAGATCGGGTTCATCAACGAAATCGGCGAATGGGTTCTTCGAACGGCCTGCGCCGAGGCGGCCAAATGGCCCGAGCACATCACGGTTGCGGTGAATCTCTCTCCGGTGCAGTTCAAGCTGCCCTCGCTGCCGGCGACTGTGAGCGCGGCACTCGGCGAGACTGCACTGCCGGCGAAAAGGCTCGAGCTCGAGATCACCGAGGGGGTCTTCCTCAGCAATGACGAGCACGTTCACGAGATGATCCGGAGCCTCAAGAATATCGGTGTGAAACTCGCGCTCGACGACTTCGGCACCGGTTATTCCAGTCTCAGCTATCTGCAGCGGGTGCCGTTCGACAAGATCAAGATCGATCAGAGTTTCGTCCGCGGCGCATCCGATCCCGAGAGCCGCAACGCGGCGCTGATCCGGGCGATGGTCGGGCTTGCCTCTGATCTTAAGATGCAGACCACCGCCGAAGGCGTCGAGACCCAGGACGAGCTGGTTCTGATCCGGGAGCTCGGCTGTTCACTGGTACAGGGTTACATTTTCGGCAAGCCGATGCCCGCCGAGGAGGCGTTCGAGCTTGCGAAGAAGGGAGCGGCGGTCCGGCCGGATTCGCATCTCGCGGCGCGCGAGACCCGCATCCGGATAATCAGGGCTGCGCTCCTCCATTATGCCGGCGATGTGAAGGGGGCGCGGCTGCGCAACATCTCGAGTGGGGGGGCGCTGGTCGAATGCCGCGAGCCTCTGCCGGTCGGTGCCCGGATCCAGCTGGATTTCGCGGCCGGCGGACTCATTGATGCAGAGGTCCGTTGGACCAAGGGCACGCAGTTTGGCGTGCAGTTCCTGGAGAAGTTCAATCTGAAGCTCCTGCAGCTCGCTGCAAAACCGGCAGTGAGGTCGCCGAGCGTTATGGCGCCAAGCTATCTGACTGCGAAGGACGAGGCGGTCGGCGACAACTAGGGACGCTTCCTAAGGGACTATGCTGGACTAAGGAGCCCATCGCGATCGCCAACTCCGCATCGATGATCGTGCAGTGCGACCTCGGCCAGTGTCACACTACCCGCTAGGCCCAGTTGAAATAATATCGCAGCCAAAACGCTTGCCTCGCGGGTGGATCCATGATTGCTTGGGCTTTCCAGGCGGGAGTTCGAGATGAAGCTCGCTGTCGGAATTGCGATTTTCATTTGGCTGCTTTGCGGTCTGGTCGGCGATTGGATCCTGGAGGGCCGCGACGACCTTCACTTCAAGACTATCGTCTACGGGCCGATCACGTTGGCGGACGCGCTCAACGAACATCCCGTGAGCTATCCCGGGCCCGATTGAGCGCCGCACCTCAGCTGCTCGACCGGCTTTAACCATCCTGTCGGTTTCCGCTCCCCCCCAAAGCAGCCGAATTCATTTTCATCTTTCCAAACCGCTCCACGGCTGGCGCGCGCCTTCGTCGGCGGGATCGGAATAATTGTCATCGGCGTTCTGATCGCGCTCGGAGCGGAACCGATCGCCGAGCATTTGCGCGACCGACGCGATACCGCGAAAGCGAGAGATTCCGATGTGATCAAGGAAGCCCAGAGCGGCGAGCCGTGGGTCGGGCTCATTTGGTGTTCCTATCATCCTCCGGACGGGTTTCTAAGGCGTCCGAAGGAGGCTCCTGGCTTTCGCGAATCAGCAGTGAAGGAGTTAGGCGTCGATCTCATCCTCATCCACCGCCGACGCCCTCGCCTGGATGAACTCAAACCGCATCGCCGGGTCGCGGCCCATCAAACGTTCGACCAGATCCTTGATTGGTTGGCGGTCTTCGTACTGGCTCGGAAGCGTGATCTTGATGAGCGAGCGGGTGGCCGGATCCATCGTCGTTTCCTTGAGCTGACCCGGGTTCATCTCGCCAAGCCCCTTGAAGCGGCTGACTTCGACCTTCTTGCCCTTGAATTCCGATGCCTCGAGCTCGGCACGATGGGCGTCATCGCGTGCGTAGAGCGTCTTGGCGCCGGCGGTGAGACGATAGAGCGGCGGCTGTGCGAGGAAGAGATGGCCGCGCCGCACCAGTTCCGGCATTTCCTGGAAGAAGAAGGTCATGAGCAAAGTCGCGATGTGGGCGCCGTCGACGTCGGCATCGGTCATGATGATCACTCGCTCGTATCGCAGTACCTCTTCGCTCCATTTGTCGCGAGTGCCGCAGCCGAGCGCCTGGTTGAGGTCGGCGATTTCGCTGTTCGAGCGGATCTTGTCGGCCGAGGCGGACGCGACATTGAGGATCTTTCCGCGGATTGGCAGGATCGCCTGCGTCTTGCGGTCGCGTGCCTGCTTCGCCGAGCCGCCTGCACTGTCGCCCTCGACGATGAAGATCTCGGTGCCTTTCGGATCATCGTTGGAGCAATCGGTGAGCTTGCCGGGGAGGCGGAGCTTGCGGGCGGAGGTCGCGGTCTTGCGCTGCACCTCGCGCTCCGCACGGCGGCGGAGCCGCTCCTCCATTCGCTCGACGATCGAACCGAGGAGCGCTCGGCCGCGGTCCATATTGTCGGCGAGATAATGATCGAAATGGTCGCGCACTGCGGCCTCGACGAAGCGCGCTGCCTCGAGCGACGTGAGCCGGTCCTTGGTCTGGCTCTGGAAATGCGGATTGCGGATGAAGACGCTGAGCATCAGCTCGACGCCGTTGAAGACGTCGTCCGCGGTGATGTCCTTGGACTTCTTATTGCCGATCAGCTCACCGAACGCACGAATGCCCTTGGTAAGCGCTGCTCGAAGGCCGGCCTCGTGGGTGCCGCCATCGGGCGTTGGAATAGTGTTGCAATAATAGCTTTCGCTGCCGTCGGAATAGAGCGGCCACGCGACGGCCCATTCGGCGCTTCCCTGATCGTTGGGGAAGTCCTGGCGGCCGGTGAACGACTGGTTGGTGACGGTGGGACGCTCGCCGATCTGTTCGGCGAGGTGGTCGCCAAGACCGCCGGGAAATTGGAAGACCGCCTGTTCTGGGACTTCGTCGTTCGATAGTGATGCGGCGCAGCGCCAGCGAATTTCGACGCCCGCGAAGAGATAGGCTTTCGAGCGGGCGAGCTTGTAGAGGCGCTCCGGCGCGAACTTCGCGTCGGCGCCGAAGATTTCAGGATCGGGCGTAAAACTCACGGTCGTGCCGCGGCGATTTGGTGCCGCGCCGACTTCGATCAGCTTCGAGGTCGGTTGTCCTCTCGAAAAGGTTTGGCGGTAGAGCGTCTTTTCGCGCGCCACCTCGACAATCGTTTCGGTCGAAAGCGCGTTGACGACACTGACGCCGACTCCGTGAAGACCGCCCGAGGTCGAATAAGCCTTGCCCTCGAACTTCCCGCCCGAGTGAAGGGTGGTCATGATGACCTCGAGCGCGGACTTGCCCGGATATTTCGGGTGTTCCTCGACAGGGATTCCACGGCCGTTGTCGCTGACGGTCAGGCGATTGCCGATATCGAGAGTGACCTCGATTCGCGAGGCGAAACCCGCGACCGCTTCGTCCATTGCGTTGTCGATGACCTCGGCCGCGAGGTGGTGAAATGCTCGGGCGTCGGTGCCGCCGA
>DATATH010000154.1:0-11011 GCA_036268895.1 Sphingomicrobium sp.
TGTCCGCCGCCAAGTTCGGCTCAACCCCCATCCGTCACATGCCTGTAACCACTGACCCGGGCGCTCCTAGCCCGATCGGGTCAATTGTCCATGCGCGAACGGCTGGGATTACAACTTCTTAACGTCGGTTCAGCTCTTCGCTTCGGCCGCAGCCAGGTCCTTGCGAACGCGCCAGACCTTGAGCCCCTCAAGACCCCTGACGTCAACAGGCTCGAGCCAGTCGGGCGCCTTTCCCGCCTGGAGCATCGCCGCCAGCCCGCCGGGGCCGCGGTTGGCAAAGCGGATGGATTCGGGGGCATTCATGCAGAACACCACATAATCCACCCTTCTCCGCACGATGATAGGCACGCCCTCCTTCGGAGGATAAAGAAACAGTTCGAGCACGTCGTTGATCCCGGACGCGTTCCGATGATGCCCGCTCGCAACGGCGCGATCCGGCGTACTCAGAAGAATCGCCGGCGTGATTTCCACCGGAGCTGCGATGTCTCCGGTCGCCAGAGCGCGCAGCTTTTCGATCTCGGTCCTTCGACTGCACAGATCGGCAGCTTTGACGGCGCGCTCGAGACGAGTGTTGGCAGGAGCGACCGACAAGGGGACGGCGAATGCCGGGGTCATGATGCACAGTGCCCCGGCGGTCGCTCCGACGCGCGCAGGCATCAGCGATATCTTGCGGGCACCGTGATAAGCGCGCTGGCAGAGGTAAGCCGTTGCGGGCAGAGCGATAATGCTCGCCGTCGTCCCAAATCTCAGCACATAGCCAGTTGCAAGAGTTGCCGCAGCAAGCAGGAAGAAATAGCTGATCCAGCGCTCCCGCTCGACCCCCGACACACTGCGCAGCGCGACAAGGGCGCCGATAATCCCGACAAGCGGCTGAGCAAGCGCCATGGCGCTTTCGTCCCAGCCGACCTGCCAGAGCGGGAGACCCTCGTCGATCTGGTTGTACCACATCTCTTTGACCAGGGGCGGAAGCGAACCGAACGGTCCCTTCAGCCAGTGCGGGTCCACCGCGAACACTGCGACGAGAGTTCCGAGGCCGACGCAGGCAAGTACCGCAAGGCGCGTCGCCCGCTGCTCAATGGAGGACCGGACGGCAAAGCCCGCAATTATCGCAGCGACGATGAAGGCCGCGAGGTGCGCCGGAGTCACCACGTCCCGTGGCTGGCTGAGCCAGGTCGAGGGATAATGGGTCAATCCGAACAGCAAGAGGCTCGAAACCGCAAGCGTCGCGAGATACGTCTTCAGCCGATCCGCCTGGCTACCTCCATCTCTCAAGGCCATGACCCAGCGAAATGCGAATAGAGCTCCGACTGCTGCCGCATAAGGCAGTCCTTCGATCGAGATGTTCAGCCAGAGAGCCATCGCAATCCCGGCAACGATGCCGGACCGGCGCGGCCGGTCGTCGAGAGCCGCAAGGATCGCCACGAGCGCCATCACGATCTGCCACCCATGATGGTCGATGCGCATCGGGCGCGTCTGCTTGAGGGCGCCGAGCGAGAAGGGCGTGACGATTGCTGCAACCAGCGCCGGCCTGGCACTCGTCAACTTGAGGCCGATTGCATGCACGAGAACCATGACGATGCCCAGGGTGAAGAGCGGCACGGCAACGATTGCTGCCGTTTCCGAGCCGAATTGCCCAAGCAAGGGACGAGTCAAAAGGATCACCGCCGCGATCGGCACGTCGACGAGGCGGGACCAGTGCATCGGAACTCCCGCGGGCGGGTTGAGCCGATATTGGGTGACATCGAACCAGCTCTGCCCGGCAATCCAGTCGCGAACCTGAAGGAGGCGCATGACGTCGTCCGGATCGGGGAATTTGCGCTGCATGATGCTCGGCCAGCTGACAATCGTCAGCATGACGCTGACGAGCAGCCAGGCTCCAAGGAGCAGCCAGAGATGACGGCGCTTAAGGGTCATGCGAAGACCACCTTCCGGCGAAGCACATAGGTCGCCTGGAAGCTGACGACGATCGCTGCGACCTTCGCGAGGCGTGGATCAAGTCCGTAGCGGACGGCGATTCCGACAACCCCCGTCGTGATTCCAAGTCCAACGAGCGCCGAGAGAAGGAACAGGGCCTGCTGCTGTCGGCGCCCGCCGGAACTTGCGGCGAGTTGCGCCGCGAAGACGACGCGACTGGAAATCGCCCAATGGCAGAGAATTCCGGCGATATAGCCG
The DNA here is from genome assembly GCA_036268895.1 of Sphingomicrobium sp. GTDB lineage: Bacteria > Pseudomonadota > Alphaproteobacteria > Sphingomonadales > Sphingomonadaceae > Sphingomicrobium. The sequence continues at coordinate 2,173 of DATATH010000154.1, forward strand.
GTGGCGGCGGCAATCGCCGCCGGCACTCCCAGCGAGAGCGCCGCCATGAAGACCCCGAAATCGAGGCCGAGCGATGCAACGCTTGCGCCGATGTAGCGCGTATAGACCTGGTCGAGCATGGCGCTCAGGCCGCCTTCAGGCGCTTGGGAACGAGTCGCTCGGAGGCAAGTGCTGCCTGCGCGCCCTCGTCGCCGGCCTCGTGATATTCGGCGTCCTCGTTGACTGCCCAGATGTCAAAGGCTCGGCGGCCGGCCTGAATGTTCCTGGCCGTCAGCATCGCGGTCATCATCGCATGGTCCTGATTGTTGTAGCGATGCATTCCGTTCCGGCCCACGAGGTGCAGCGTCGGGTAGGCGGTTTCGAGCTCGTCCCGGATCGCTTCGACATTGTCGCGATAATGGTCGTCGTAGACGGGATAGGCCTTTTCCTGGCGGACAACCGCGCCGCCTTCGACGTCGTCCGGATCGCATAGACCCAGCGCCTGCATTTCCGTCTTCGCAAGCTCGACCAGCTCTTCGTCGCTCGATGTCCAGAGGCCGTCGCCTTCGAAGCAGAAATATTCAAGACCGACACAGGCGAGCGAGGGATCGGGGACCATCTCGGGCGACCAGCTGCGGTAATTCTGAATGCGGCCGACCTTCACTTTCGAATCGTGGATGTAGACCCAGTTGTCGGGGAAGATATCCTTGGAGCGGATCATCAGAGCGACCGTAAGGAAGTCCCGATAGCGAAGGCTAAGAGCATTGGCGGTCGCCTTCGGAAGCGGATGGATCCGGCTCGTCAGTTCCCGGATCGGCGCCGAGGAAATGACATGGGTCGCCTTGATGATGACGCTCTTGCCTTCTCCGGCCGTCGCCGCAACCCGCCAGCGCTGCAGCTTGTCGTCAAACGAGAGCTGCTGGAGCGCATGGTTCATCAGCACTCGGTTGCCCCTGGCGGTAACGAAGTCGCGTGCCGCTTCCCACATCATCCCGGGGCCCCGACGTGGATATCGGAAAGTTTCGAGAAGCGTCTTCGTCCCCATTCCGTCATTGGGCTTCTTGTTGAGGCCAAGCGAGCGTTTGAGGCCATCGATCACTGCGCTTCCAAGGCTCAGGCCCTTGATGCGCTGTGCGGCCCAGTCCGCCGAAATCTCGTCGCATGGCATGCCCCATACCTTTTCGGTGTAGGTCTTGAAGAAGATGGAGAAGAGCTGCTCTCCGAACTGGTTGATGGTCCAGTCCTCGAACGATTTGACGTCTTTGCGGGGGGCAATACGCGACTTGGCGTAGGACGCCATGCAACAGGTCGACCGCCAGATGCCGAGGTTTCGGAGCGCCTCGAAGCCGCGCAGCGGATAGCTGTAGAACTTCCCGTCATAGAAGATCCGGCTCATTCGCGGGCGCTGGATGAAATCGTTGGGTAGGATCTCGTTCCAGAGGTCGACGACCTCGCGTGACTTGGAGAAGAAGCGGTGCCCGCCAATGTCGAAACGAAAGCCGGCATGCTGGACGGTTCGGCTGATCCCACCGACGTAGACCGGGTCCTTTTCAATCACACTGACGGAATAACCGGCCTTCGTGAGCAGATAGGCAGCCGTCAGGCCCGCCGGGCCTGCGCCGATGATCGCGACATCGACCGCGGCTTCGTTTGCAAGTGACATCGCTTTCCCCGTCTTGTGACGACCACAAGGTGTCGGGGAAGTTCTAAATCTTGGTTAAAATCGCGGTTAGATCTTAAGATGAGAACGGCCATGCAGCTAAGGTCGGCGCGTCCTTTCACTTGGCATATTCGGGTGCCTCCACGGCACGCCGCTTGGACGGAGCGCGCCTGGCCGGCGCCGGTTGCGCGCCGAGCCGCCGATAGCGCTCCTCCGCTTTCGCCATGTAATCGCGCGTGATCGGGAGCGAGGTTCGCTCGCGGATATACTGCATCTGGTAATTGCAGGCGGCACCGCTCTCGAACATCACGATCCCGCCGGCGAGATAGAATTCCCACAGGCGGAAGAAACGGTCGTCGTACATCGCCTCGATCGCCTGGCGCGCCGTCGTCGCCCGATCGAGCCAGCGTTCCAGCGTGTAGGCGTAATGGAGCCTCAGATTTTCGACATCGCTCGCAATCAGTCGCACCTTCTGGCTTGCCTCGACGATCTCGCTCAGCGCCGGCAGATGGTAGCCGGGGAATACGTATTTGTCCGTGAAGGGATCTGGTCCGGTAGACGGTTCGCCGAGCTTCCCGATCGTGTGGAGCAGCATCACTCCGTCGGGCTTCAGAAGTTCGCGGCACTTGGCGAAGAATTCGTCATAGTGCCGGGCTCCGACATGCTCGAACATGCCGACCGAGACGATGCGATCGAACTGCTCTTCGAGCAGCCGGTAATCCTTCAGCTCGAACTTGACATGGTCGGACACGCCAGCAGCCGCGGCGCGCTCGCGAGCGATCTTCAGCTGGTGCTGGGAAAGCGTCACTCCGAGAACATCCACTCCGGCCACCTGGTGAAGAAAGAGCGCCATTCCACCCCAGCCGCATCCGATGTCGAGAACCCGCTGCCCGGGCTCGAGCGCGAGCTTGGCTGCAATATGCGCCTTCTTGTCGAGCTGCGCCTGCTCGAGGTCGTTTCCGGGATCCGTGAAGTAAGCGCAGCTATATTGCTTGTCCGCGTCGAGGAAGAGCTCGTAGAGCTCGTCGCTAAGGTCGTAGTGGTGGGCGACATTTCTCCTCGCCCGCTTGAGATTGTTCGGTAGAAGAAGTCCCTTCAGGCGCTTCGTCGTCTTCGACTTTGAGAGCGCCTTGCGACCTTCGCCCCAATCCTCCCAGCGGTTCGCACCGACGATCAGTCGCATGAGATCGAGGATCGTGCCGTCCTCGATGATGAGACGCCCGTCCATATAGGCTTCACCAAAGCCGAGGCGTGGATTGCGAATGATGCCGAACACCACCCTGCGGTCGGTGAAGCGGACAGTAAGGTGTCTTCCGCCGCCCGGTCCATAGGTGTGGGGCGGTTTGCCGGGCCTGTGCAGCGTGATGCTGCCCCTGGTGAGCAGCTTGCCGATGAGCTTCCCGATCAGCGACATTGCTCGTACTCCATCCGAATTCGGGGCCGAAATGCCACGACCCTATCGATGGCGCAATTGATGCGTGGCAAATTCATTTCCCCAATGAAGGGCTTTGCCGGCGAAGGCGTGGGGGCCTGCCTCACCGACCGCGGCGGATCGGCAAAAGCAAAGGCTCAGGCTGCCCGCCGGCTTCCCCGCCGGCGCTCCGCCGCTGTCCTCAGCTGGCCGCAGGCGGCGTCTATGTCACGGCCGCGCGGGGTTCGGACAGGCGCCGAAATGCCGGCTTCGAAGACAATGTTGCTGAAGGCCCTGATCCGCTCCTCGTCGGAGCATTCATAGGGCGCGCCCGGCCAGGGATTGAACGGGATCAAATTCACCTTGGCCGGGAGCTTGTGCTTTCGGATCAGTCGAACGAGCTCTCGCGCATGCTCGTCGCTATCGTTCTTGTCCTTGAGCATCACATATTCGAACGTGATCCGGCGGGCGTTGTTCGCGCCCGGGTAGGCCGCACAGGCCTTGAGCAGCTGCTCAATGCCGTATTTGCGATTGAGTGGCACGATCTCGTCGCGGATTTCCTTCGTCACTGCGTGGAGCGAGACAGCGAGATTGACCCCGATCTCCTCGCCCGCGCGCGCCATCATCGGAACTACGCCGCTGGTCGAGAGAGTGATGCGCCGCCGCGACAGCCCAAGCCCGTCCCCGTCCATTACGATCTTCAGCGCATCGCGGACATTTTCGAAATTGTAGAGCGGCTCGCCCATTCCCATCATCACGATGTTGGTGAGCATTCGGCCCTCTGGCTGGCTCGGCCATTCGCCGAGCGCGTCGCGTGCGAGCATTACCTGGCCGACGATCTCCGCCGGCTCGAGATTGCGCACGAGCTGCATCGTTCCCGTATGGCAAAAACGGCAATTGAGCGTGCAACCGACCTGGCTCGAGACGCACAGGGTGCCGCGGTCTGCGTCCGGGATGAACACCATCTCGAAATCGTGACCGTCATGGGTTCGCAGCAGCCACTTACGCGTGCCGTCGGCTGAAACCTGCGCTTCGATGACCTCGGGCCGGGAGATCAGGAACCGCTCGGCAAACCAGCCGCGTTGCGGCTTTGCGATGTCGCTCATCGCCGAGAAGTCGCTGACTCCGCGGTTGTAGATCCAGTGCCAGATCTGCTTCGAACGCAGCTTCGCCTGCTTGGAATCGAGGCCCGCGGCCTCGAATTTCGCCCGGATGTCCTGCCTGGCCAGTCCGACGAGCTCGGTCCGGCCGTCGGCGCGCGGTGTCGAGCGACGCGGAACGGGCACAGGATCGACGGGGCCCGGAATGGGCATGATGGCGGTGTCGGCACTCATTGGCAGGCCGTCTATCTAGTTACCGCTGCTGCGTTTTGCCAGCGCAGGCGGCCGCTGCCGCGTCGATCGCCGTCGCCGCGCCGTCGAGCGAATAGGGATCGACGAACCGTCCTCCCGAAGCGTCGCGCGATTCGACGCTCATTCCGCCCGCAGCGCGAAGTGCGGCGATGATAGCCTGCTCCTGCAGCGGGCCCTCGCTCCATGCCTCGTTCCCGCGCGAGGCCAGAAGAAACGGGCGATTGTCGATTCGCAGCATCACGGCTGCGCCGGCGCGCGGCATCCTTCTTAGACGGACATGAAGCTCACCCCAGCGGCGCCGGTCCACGGAGAAGGTGAAACCGGCGATCGCCTGCACCTTTCCCTTCGCCGCTACACGGACGGAACGCGACAGCGCTTCGCAGCTCTCCCCGCGGTCGATCGCCACCCATGCAGCGCCGGCATAGATGATCGGGCCGCGCGCTTCAGCAGCGGAAGCGAGAATTGCGGCACCGGCCAGCAATGACAAGAGCCTGCTCACGTCGCAAAAGCTAGCTGCTCTCGAGCTCCCGCACCATCGCCGTTCAGCGGCCTTCGGCGCCCTTCACGATTCGCTTGAGATACTCGCCGGTCGAGACGATGATGAAACCGCCGCCCTCTTTGGTGACGAGTTCGCCGGTGCACAGGTGATAGCGCCTTCTTCGGACCAGGCCGAACAGGGATCCCGGCTCGAGGAATTCAAAAAGGGATAGCTGATCCCCGTTCCCGTCGAGGACGGGGATTGTCCTGAAATGACTTTTCACAAGCCCGCTCCCGCCTTGCGGACGATTCGGCGATACGAAAACTAATCAACGTTAGATTTTCGTCCAGAGCAAAAGCGGCCGATGCGCATTCGGATCGGCGACTGCGTCTCTTTTTTGCAACGCCGTGCCGGTCTTGGCTCCAAGATCGTTCGGGCCGCGATTTTGAACGGCTCAACCTTGGCCGCAACCGCAGTTTGCGGCTACTCCTTTAGGCGCGATGCATATTTATCTCCCCATCGCAGGCCAGTCGGTGAACGCACTGTTCATGATCCTTCTCGGCTTTGGCGTCGGCGTGCTCTCCGGCATGTTCGGAATCGGCGGCGGCTTCCTCACGACTCCGCTTCTGATCTTCTACGGAATCCCGCCGACGGTCGCGGTCGCCTCGGCCACGACACAGATTACCGGAGCGAGCGTGTCGGGCGCAATGGTTCACATGCGCCGGGGCGGAGTCGACATCAAAATGGCAATGGTGATGACGGTCGGCGGCTTTCTCGGGTCGGTGGTCGGAGCCGCCGTGTTTCGAATGCTTCAATCGACCGGCCAGATCGATGTGGTGATTAGCTTCCTTTATGTGCTGATCCTCGGCTGGATCGGAACGATCATGCTGAAGGACGCACTTGTTGCCCTCAATGTCGTGGCAGCAAAAGCCACCAGGAAGGGAGTGCCGCGCCACAACCGCTGGGTCGCCTCGCTTCCGCTGAGATGGCGCTTCTACAGTTCCGGCCTCTATCTCTCGCCGGTGGCTCCGCTCGCGATCGGCTTTGGGGCCGGCGTGATGACCGTCCTGCTCGGGATCGGCGGCGGATTCATCATCGTTCCTGCCATGATCTACCTGCTCGGAATGCCGGCTCGGGTGGTGATCGGGACCAGCCTTGCGATGGTGCTTGCAGTGAGCGCCGCAACAACGATGGTCCACGCGCTGACCACCCGGTCGGTCGACATCGTTCTTGCCGGTCTGCTGCTCATTGGCGGCGTTATCGGAGCCCAATATGGAGCGCTCCTCGCCCTAAGGACCAAGCCCGATCTGTTGCGCCTGGCGCTTGCTCTCATCATCCTATTGGTCGGCTTCAGGATGCTGCTCGGCCTTGCCTGGCGCCCAGACGAGATCTTCTCGATCGAATATCTGTGAAGTCACTCCTTCCCTCAATCCTGCTCGCCGGGCTCACTCCGCTCCTCATGGCCGCCGACAAGCCCGTGCTGGTCCCCGATATCTCCGCCCGACAGGTTCAGATCCGTTATAGCTTCTCCGGCGCTCAGCTCTTGCTGTTCGGCGCCATCGCCTATCCCGAAGGGCGAGCGCCGGCGCGGCCGGCAGACATCGCCGTTGTCCTGCGCGGCCCTGTCCAGCCGATCCTGCTGCGTGAGAAGCAGAAAATCGCCTACATCTGGATGAACGCGGATTCGAGCCGCTTCCGGTCGGCACCAAGCTTCTATGCGGTCGCCTCCTCGCGCCCTATCCGCGACCTCGTCGACGACCGCACCGCGTCAATATACGAGCTTGGTATTCACAACCTCCAGCTGTCGCCGGGCAGTGGCTCACTTCCGGAAAGGGAGCGGCATTTCGAGGCGGGACTTCTCGACCTCCGCTCTCGCGCGGGCCTCTACTCAGAGAATCCGCACGGCGTCGAGATTACCGACGGCATCCTTTATCGCGCAGTGGTCACAATCCCGAGCCAGGTGCCGGTCGGCACCTACACCGCAGAGACCTTCCTCATCGACGGGGGCCGGATCGTCGCGGTCGCGACGCGCGATATCGAAATCGACAAATCGGGATTCGAGCGTGACGTCTGGCTCGCAGCGCGCCGGTACCGTTTCGCCTATGGGCTTGCCTGTGTTGCAATGTCGCTAGGGCTCGGCTGGGCGGCGGCGGTAGCGTTTAGGAGGCGCCTGTGAGGAGAACGCGCCTAAGTTAATTTTAACCGCTCTTGCGTAGACCGCTTCCCAAACGAATTGCCTGGGAGCGTAAGAGTATGGACGAGCAGCCGAATCTGCGCGAATTCTTGAATGAAGTCAGCAGTTTCAGCGAGGAGCCGACGCCCGCTCCGACCAAATCCGCGCCCGTAAAACTCACCGCCATCGGCAAGGTCGTCGAAATTGCGGGCTCTGGGTCGCAGATCCGAATGAATGGAGCGGAGCTCGCAAGCCTCCAATCGCATCCCGACCCGTCTGTCGCGATGTCGGGCCAGGTCGGCAGCCAGGTGAAGATGGTTGTGGGCAATAGCTGGCTCATTGCCAATGTCCGGACACTGCGCGAAAATGAAAGCGGTGGACTGGTCGCCCACGTCGACTTTCTTGGCGAGGGAAGCAGGGATTCCGCCGGCAAGCTCAGCAATTTCCGTCGCGGCGTGACACGCTATCCAATTCCCGGAGCGGAGGTCCTGCCGGTCACCACCGACGATCTGCACGCGGTGTTCGCTGCAAGCGACGAGCCGCACATCGAGATCGGGACCGTTTATCCGACCGATGACATCCGCGGCACCCTCTACGTCGATCCGATGCTCTCGAAGCACTTTGCAGTGCTCGGTTCGACAGGCACCGGCAAATCGACCTCGGTCGCGTTGATCCTTCATAGAATCTCGGAGCTTTCGCCCGAGGGCCACATTCTGATGATCGACCCACACGGCGAATATTCAGCGGCGTTCAAGAATTGCGGCGAGCTGTTCAACGTCGACAATTTGCAGCTCCCCTATTGGCTGATGAACTTCGAGGAGCATTGCGAAGTCATCCTGACCGCTCACGGTGCCGAACGGCAGCGCGACGCCGACCTCCTCGCGAAGTGCCTGTTGTCCGCTCGAACCAAGGGCAAGGACCTCAGCCAGTTCGGCAAGGTGACCGTGGACAGCCCGATCCCCTATCTTCTGACCGATCTCCACACGATCATCGTCAACGAGATGGGTAAGCTCGACCGAGCCGGCGATTCCCTGCCGTTCCAGCGGCTCAAGACGAAGATCGAAGAGCTGAGGAGCGACCCGCGCTACACCTTCATGTTCTCGGGCGTGCTCGTATCGGATTCGATGCCCGCCTTGATCGCCAAGTTGTTCCGGCTGCCGAGCCAGGGACGGCCGATTTCGATCGTGGATGTCTCGGGCGTTCCTTCGGAGATCACATCGGTTGTTGTCTCGGTGCTGGCTCGAATGGTCTTCGACTATGCCATTTGGTCCCGCACCGAAGCCCAAAAGCCGCTTCTGCTCGTCTGCGAAGAGGCGCACCGTTACGTTCCAAAGGACGAGCACCAGGAGGGACAGGCGGTCCGCAAGATCCTCGAGCGAATCGCAAAGGAAGGCCGCAAATACGGCGTCAGCCTCGGCCTCATCACTCAGCGCCCGTCGGATCTTGCCGAAGGCGTCTTGTCGCAGTGCGGCTCGATCATCGCGATGCGTCTCAACAACGACCGCGACCAAGCCTGCGTTCGCGCGGCGATGCCCGAAGGCGCACGTGGCTTCCTCGATGCGATTCCCGCGCTGCGTAATCGCGAGTGCATCGTCTGCGGCGAAGGCGTAGCGATTCCGATCCGGGTCCGTTTCGACGACCTGGAACCGGAAAAGCGGCCCGCCTCGTCGGACCCGAGCTTTGCCCGCCTGTGGCGCGAGACCGGCGACGAAGCCGGGATCATCAGCCGTACCATCAAGCGCTGGCGAGGCCATGGCCGCTAAGGCCGCGCAGCGCAGGCACTAGC
>DATATH010000155.1:0-6571 GCA_036268895.1 Sphingomicrobium sp.
CGGGATGGTGTTCCAGAAGCCAACTCCCTTCCCCTCGTCGATCCGGGCCAATGTCGGGTTCGCTCTGTCCTATTACGAACGGCTCTCGAAGTCCGAGATAAATGACCGGATCGAAGCGGCGCTTCGGCAGGCGGCGCTATGGGACGAAGTGAAGGACAAGCTCAACCAGAGCGCGCTCGGTCTCTCGGGCGGCCAGCAGCAGCGTCTCTGCATTGCTCGAACCATCGCTGTTCGTCCGGAGATCCTGCTCCTCGACGAAGCGACCTCAGCGCTCGACCCGATCTCGACCGCCAAGGTCGAGGAGCTCATCCACGAGCTTCGCGAAGAGTTCACGATCGTCATCGTGACGCACAACATGCAGCAGGCTGCGCGAGTCTCGCAGCGGACCGCATTCTTTCACTTGGGCGAGCTCATTGAACTGGGAAAGACGAGCGACATCTTCACCAACCCGCACGAGCAGCGGACCAAGGACTATATCACCGGCCGCTTCGGCTGATCGGAGACGCGAGATGCAGCAAGCCCGTGAACATACGCTCAAAGCTTTCGACGAGGATCTCGAGCGCATTCGCGCGCTGATCAGCCAGATGGGCGGACTCGCCGAGCATTCGATCGGCGAGGCCATGCGTTGCCTCGTCCAGCGCGACATCGAAGGTGCGCTAAAGGTCGTCCAGAACGACAAGAAGCTCGATGTTCTGGAAGAAGAGACCGAGCGCCAGGCGGTTCAGCTGATCGCCCTTCGAGCGCCGATGGCGAGCGACCTTCGCGACGTGGTCGCGGCGCTCAAGATCTCCAGCGTCGTCGAGCGCATCGGCGATTATGCCAAGAATATCGCCAAACGCGTCCCGCTGCTGGAGAATGTCGGGAAGATCGAGGCCCTCTCGGTCCTTCCCGAGATGGCCCGGATCGCGACCGAGATGGTACACGACGTGCTCGACGCCTTCGTCGAGCGCGATGCCGATGCTGCGGTGCGCGTGTGCGAGCGCGATTCGGCTGTCGACGATTTCTACGATTCGATCTTCCGGACTCTGCTGACCCACATGATGGAAAACCCACAGAACATCGGCCCATCGGCCCACCTCCTGTTCGTCGCCAAGAATCTGGAGCGGGTCGGGGACCATGCGACCAATATTGCCGAGATGGTCTATTATGCCGCAACCGGCGAGCACATGACCGACCGGCCCGGAAAGTCGGGAGCCTAGAAGGATGGGGGCGAAGCGCCTTCTGCTGGTCGAGGATGATCGGGCACTGGCCGATCTCGTCGCCTTCCATTTCGAGCGCGCTGGCTATGACGTGACAAGGACCGGCGACGGCGAGGAGGCCCTGATCCTCACCGACGAGGTGAGGCCCGACGTGATCCTTCTCGACTGGATGATCGAGGGAATAAGCGGGATCGAGGTCTGCCGGCGTCTGCGTCGTCGCACGACGACCGCCAACATTCCGATCATGATGCTGACCGCTCGCGGCGAGGAAAGCGACCGGATCCGTGGGCTCGAGACGGGCGCCGACGATTATGTCACCAAGCCGTTCAGCCCGCGCGAGCTCGTCGCCCGCGTCGGCGCGGTTCTTCGTCGGGTCCGTCCGGCGCTTGCCGGAGAGCAGCTCGCTTATGCCGACGTCGAGATGGATGTCGCAGGTCACCGTGTCCGGCGGGGCGGATCGCCGGTGCCTCTGGGGCCGACTGAATTCCGGCTATTGAAGCATTTCCTCGAGTACCCTGGCCGGGTCTTTTCGCGTGAGCGTCTGCTCGACGCGGTGTGGTCGCACGACCCTGATATCGATACCCGCACCGTTGACGTTCATGTCCGCCGCCTCCGCCAGGCACTCAATTCGGGCGAGCGTCCAGACCTCATCCGAACGGTCCGCTCGGCTGGTTATTCGCTGGACAGCGAAGCCTGAAAAGGAAAACGGCCCGCCGAAGGGTCGGGCCGTTCCCTACTGACAGCAGTGCTGCTTACTTGATGTTCGAGCCCACGTAGCCCTGGATCCGCTTCACCAGCGGCGGCGGCAGCGGGACATAATCGAGGCTGGTCGCCTGCGGCTGCCCCTTGGTCAGAGCCCAGTTGAAGAACTTGCGGGCCGATGCGCTCGTTCCGGCATTCTTGGGCTGCTTGTACATGAGGACGAAGGTCGTCGCGGCGATCGGATAGGAGGCCGCGCCCGGCGCATTGGTCATAACCAGATAGAAGTCCTTCGAGTGATCCCAATCGGCGGTCGCTGCTGCTGCGGCGAAGGTCCTGGCGTTCGGGGCAACGAACTTGCCGGCCGAGTTCTGCATCAACGTGAAGACCATGTGGTTCTGAAGCACGTAGGCATATTCGACATAGCCGATCGAATAGGGGATCTGGTTGACATAGCCGGCAACGCCTTCATTGCCCTTGCCGCCAATCCCGCCATTCCACGAGACGGTCGTGCCCTCGCCGAACTTCGATTTCCAACCCGGGCTGACCTGGCTGAGATAATGGGTGAAGTTGAAGGTGGTGCCCGAACCGTCCGAACGGTGCACCGGAGTAATTTCCTTCGCCGGGAAGTGCAGGCCCGGATTGAGCTTCGCGATCCTTGGATCGTTCCAGGTCTTGATCTCGCCGGAGTAGATGGCCGCAAGCAGCGGGCCGCTCATCTTTACCTGTCCTGGATGCGAACCCGGGATGTTGATGACCGGAACGATGCCGCCAATCACTACAGGAAACTGGGCGAGGCCGGCGGCCTGCAGTTCTTCGGCCGAAAGCGGCTTGTCGGTCGCCCCGAAATCGACCGTCCCGGCCTTGATCTGGGCGATTCCGCCGCCCGAGCCGATCGACTGGTAATTGATCTCGTCGCCGCCCGCTTTCTTGAAGTCGGAGGCCCACTTGGACAGCACCGGATAGACGAAGGTCGAACCGGCGCCCGTAATGGTGGCATCGGCGCTGGCGGCAAGTGCCAGGCTAGTCGACGCAGCCAAAAAGACGATTGAACGGGTAAACATGTTCATTTAAAGAGACCCCCCGAGGGTGGAAAAAGGGCCGCGGCACTGCGCCGCCGCCTCCACATTTTGGCTACGCCCGGCGGGTGACTCGAAAATGACCGGAATGTTGCCGTTCTGTTGCAGTGAAATGCGGCCGACGTCAGCCGAACTGATGCACAAAAAGCACAGGCCGAAGCCCTTTGAATTGCTCCTGAAACGAATGTCACAAATCTGTCTGCCGGACGTCACAGAACCATCCGCTTAGCCCGCTAGCTCGGCCCTGAGTTTGAGGACTCGCCTTTCAGAAAGCGCTCCAAGGGGGGGCGAACAACAAGAAGGGGCCACGTACATGAAGGTTTATCATCGGCTCGCCGCCGGAGCCGCTCTGGGGGCTATCGTCTTGACGGCGTCCACGCCGGCCACGGCCAAGCCAAAGAACCATACGGCCGCGCGCAAGCACACGGCGGCACATAAGCACCCCGCCGACGCACGCGATTCGGAAATCCGGGAGCTGAAGTCTGAAATCCAAGCGCTGACGGCGAGGGTGGACGCCCAGGAAGCTGCCCAGTCCCAGGCCGCTCAAGCCGCCCAGGCGGCGCAGGCGCAGGCGACCAGTGCTTTGTCTCAGTCCCAGGCTGCGCAGGTTCAGGTTGCGCAGCTCGCCGCAAGACCGGCCCCGGTGCCGCCGCCGCCGCCCAAGGCGCCGGCTCCAGGCTGGTGGGGAAGCACCTCGATCAGCGGCAAGGCCTTCCTCAACGTCAGCAACATCCACCAGACCTCGACCGATCAAAATGGGGTAAAGACCGACAATGCGCAGAACGGCACGGAGACCGAACTGAAGCGCTTCTACGTCGGTATCGACCACAAGTTTAACGACGTCTTCTCGGCCAATATCACGACCGACTTCCGCTACAACGCGAACGGAACGAGCAAGGACACCCTCGTCTACGTGAAAAAGGCCTATGTTCAGGCCAAGCTCAACCCCGCCTTCACCGTTCGTATCGGCGTGGCAGACCTTCCCTGGATCCCCTTCGTTGAAGGTCTTTACGGCTATCGCTTCGTTGAGAACACGCTGATCGACCGGACGAAATTCGGCACCTCGTCCGACTGGGGAGTCCATGTCCTTGGCACATTCGGCAACGGGCTCGTGACCTACCAGGTCTCGGCGATCGACGGCGCCGGCTACAAGACGCTGTCGAGGAGCTCCGACACGATCGACCTCGAGGGCCGGATCAGCGTCAATCCGATCAAGCAGATCACGCTCGCTGTCGGCGGCTACACCGGCAAGCTCAGCAAGAGCGCTGCCAACCTGCCCGATTCGGCGACTCCTCACACGGCAAGGCGGATCGACGCGGTCGCTGCCTACACGGACAAGCGCATCCGGGCGGGCGTCGAATATTTCGCGGCCAAGAACTGGAACAACATCACGACGGTCGCAACCGACAAGTCAGCCGGCTGGTCGGCGTTCGGCTCATTCGCCTTCACGCCCAAGATCGCGCTCTTTGGCCGCTACGACTGGGTCAAGCCGAGCCGGGATCAAAATCCGGACCTTAAGGACCATTATTTCAACGTCGGTCTCGACTACAAGCCGATCCAGCCGCTCGATCTTGCGCTCGTCTACAAACATGAGCGCACGAACAAGGGTTTCATCAACACGTCGAACGGCAACATCGGTGGCCTCGATTACGGGGACTATGACGAGGTTGGACTGTTCGGCCAGATCGCTTTTTAACAGCCTTTCGATCTCTCTCCCCTTCTCGGCTCGAAAGGCGGCCCCCTCGCTTCGGCGAGGGGGCTCCAATTCCAGCGGATGGATAGGTGATGGACCAATCCGCTATTGATGCGCTGATGTGGGATCACAGCCCAGGCGTTCGCGCTCTCATTGATGCGCTCGACGAGCCAGCGCTCGTCGTCGAGCAGGGCGTGGTCGCGCTTGCCAACGCGCCGGCGAGATCCCTGCTCGGAAACCGGGTGGAAGGGCGCGATGTCCGCCTCGCAATCAGGCATCCGCAGGCGCTCGAGCAGATCCTCGGCAATCGAGGCGGCGACCTCGAGGTCACCGGGATCGCCGAACCAGGACGTCCGTGGCGTCTCTCCATCAAAAGTCTCGACAAGGATATTGTCCTTGTCCGCATGTTCGACACGGCGGACCTCGTTGCTGCCGAAAAGATGCGCGTCGACTTCGTCGCCAATGCAAGCCACGAGCTTCGCACTCCGCTCTCGACGATCGGCGGTTACGCCGAGACCCTCGCCGAGGAAGACGATTTGCGGGCCGAGACCCGCTCCAGCTTCGGGCGGATCATTCGCGACGAATCGCGCCGCATGCTGCGCATCATCGAAGACCTGATGAGCCTGTCGCGAATCCAGGCGGATCGCTTCGTCGCCCCCTTGGAGCGCGTCTCGCTCGGCGAGGTTGTCCAGACCAGCATTGCCAATGCCGCAGGGACTCGCGGTTCCTGCCAGTCCCGGATCGATGTCGAGGTGCCAGGCGGCATCCCGCTCGTGCAGGGCGACCGGGCCCTGCTCGTCCAACTGTTCGACAATCTCATCAGCAACGCGCTGCGCTATGGTTGCGACAAGCCCGATTCGACGATCACGATTTCGGCAAGACGGGACGGGCGCTGGGCGATTGCGACCGTCGCCGACCATGGCCCGGGCATTCCTCGTGAGCATCTTCCGCGAGTCACAGAGCGCTTCTACCGGGTGGATGCTGCGCGAAGCCGCGAATCCGGCGGCACCGGACTCGGGCTGGCGATTGTCAAGCACATCGTCGAGCGCCACAAGGGCTCGCTCGAGATCAGGAGCACGCTCGGGGTCGGAACGAGCGTGACGGTGCGCTTTCCTCTCGCTGCCTGAAGATTGGCGGCTGAAGGAGCCGGAAAGCTTCCAAGCGCGAGAAGTTTCCTTACGTACTCAAGAGCTCCCTCAGCGCCTCCTCGACCTGGCCGACGGTATAGGGCTTCTGGAGCCGTGCGCGGTCATTCCATTTGTTCGGCATGTGCCAATCGGCATAGCCGCTGGTGAAGACGAACGGGACGTTCCTGGCTTCGAGCATCTCGCACAAGGGGAACACCCGCTCGCCACGGATGTGAACGTCCATCAGCGCCGCATCGAATCGCCCATCTTCGATGAACTTCCTCGCCGCAGCCATGTTCGGGGCCGGGCCGACGACCTCGCAGCCGAGGTCGGCAAGAATGTCGACCGTGAACGGCCCGACGACAGGCGAATCCTCGACGACGAGGATCCGCCGCCCGGAAAGGGCTCCCGTCAAGCTGCCCGACGGCCCGTCAGTGGACGAATCTCGCGACGACATCTCGGTAGGAACGCGAGACCTTCACCTGGGCTCCAGAATCAAGGACGAGGAAACACTCCCCGTTCGTGTGCGGCTTCACTTGCCGCACCAGATCGAGGTTGACGATGGTCGAGCGATGGACACGCTGGAACCGCCTTGGGTCGAGCCTCTTTTCGAGATCCTTCATGGTTTCGCGGAGGATGAGGGTGTTGTCGCCCGTCTGGATGCACATGTAATCCCCCGCCGCGTCGATCCGTTCGATCGTATCGACGTCGACCATGAAGATCTGCCCCTGGTCCTTGATGTTGATCATCTTCTCGTAGCGGTTGGCCGCGGGC
>DATATH010000156.1:0-4525 GCA_036268895.1 Sphingomicrobium sp.
CATCAGAATCACCTGTGCCATGGAGGGATCGATTGCACGGAACTCGCGCGAGAGCCCATGACGGGCGAGCTCGGCAATGGCTCCGGCCAGCTCGACACCCGTCGGACCGCCGCCGACGATCACAAAGGTCAGCATTTCGCGTCTTACCTCTGGTGCGCCTGCATTCTCCGCCTGCTCGAAAGCGAACAGCAGGCGACTCCGAATTCTGGTAGCGTCGTCGATCTGCTTCAGGCCCGGCGCGAACGGACCCCATTCGTCATGCCCGAAATAGCTGTGGCGAGCACCGGTCGCGACCACGAGATAGTCGTATGCAACTCGGGCATCCGGCAAGATTACCTCGCGCACCGCGGCGGCGACGTCGGTCACCTCGCCGAGCATGACACGAACATTGGGCTGATCGCGAAACAGAGCGCGGATGGGCCCGGCGATGTCGGCCGGGGAAAGGCCGGCAGTGGCTACCTGATAGAGCAGCGGCTGGAATAAAAAATAGTTGCGCCGGTCGATCAAGGTGACCTGGCAGCTCGTGTGGCGCAGCGCCTTCGCTGCAGCGATGCCGCCAAAGCCGCCGCCAATGATGACAACGCGTGGCATGCCTTCGTACGAGACCACGCGGATGCCTCTGAGACTGGGGAAGCGTCGCACCACTGCCCGCACGACAAGGTTGTCAATCGACAATGCACCTGGCCCGTGGAGAGCAATGAGGCCCAGCGCCATCAGATAATAGGCGAGATCGATCGACCACTGGTAGGTAGGGTCGACCAGCGCGCTCAATCCGATCAGTACGATAGCCGTGATCCTCGTGCCCACCCCCAGGACCAAAAAGACCAGACAAGCGAGTTCGATGAGGATGGTCAGACGAGCGGCCAGCTCCGGGGGCAGCAGCTCCTGGGCGGACTGAGCATGAAAGAGCATCTGCGTCATGTCGAAGTTGCTGATCTTCATCACGCCCGACCGGAAGAAGAGGGCGGCGATCCAGCAACGCAAGAGCAGCTTGATGGCGGGATCGCCCCAGCACGACAGGGCCTCGAAGATACGGGTGATCGTCCCCGCCAGTGGGAGGGCGGTGGCGGTGATACCGCGCCCGATCAGTGCGTCGAGCGAGATCGGCCCAGCACCCTTGACGACAAACCATCCGAACAGGATCGCCCAGAACAGGTGCTGATCCAGGGCCTGGTAGGAGAACTGAATGACCAAGGACAGGATCAGCATCGGCAGCGCGGCAAACCGCGTTGCGAGCCCGAACACCAATAGCGGCGGGCAGACGATCTCGATCGTTTCCCCGAGCCATGCCGCTGTTACCGGGTCCAACCACGAAACCGGGTACTCGTGGGCCGAGAGATAGAGAGCAGTGGTCCAACTCTGCAGCTTTACCATGCCCGAGGCCCAGAAGATTCCGGCAAGCCACAGCCTTATGAACAGGTCGAGCAGAGGCCCGACCGTTCTCTCGGCGATCCGGGACACTTCGCTCGCCCACCGAACCGTCACTGCGGCAAGGTGAGCGGGGTTGGATCTACTGGCTTGGAGAATTGCCGATCTCGACATGCCGTTCATCCTCCGCGCCGGGTCGCTGTACAGAGTCAATACACTGCAGCTGTGTTAAATCGTTCGCGAAGACGTAGCCACCCGCGAGAGAGGCGGGATCGGAATGTCTCAAGATTCATCTTCAACCGAGCCGCCATGCCAACGTAGTCGTCAGTCGACACCGCTGCGAACATCACAGCCTGTCGCATGCCCTCCGGCATGCTTTGCAATTCACGTTCGACATCTCTGACTATTAGACGGAAGAAAGGGGCGTCAACTAACGTACTGTCTGCGGCAGACGGATCGGAGTTGACGGCGCGCGGTTTGGCGGAAATGCGTCTAACCTCTGACACATAAACATTGTGGATAACCGTAAAGAGCCACTTTC
This sequence comes from Sphingomicrobium sp., assembly GCA_036268895.1. Classification (GTDB taxonomy): domain Bacteria; phylum Pseudomonadota; class Alphaproteobacteria; order Sphingomonadales; family Sphingomonadaceae; genus Sphingomicrobium. The sequence continues at coordinate 1,910 of DATATH010000156.1, forward strand.
GCGCATCACCGCCATGATAACGCGCTCGTTTGGCCCAGGCATGTGTCAAGGTATCTTGAATGAGGTCCTCGGCATCGAAAACACGGCGCGTCAACTTACGCGCATATTTCTGCAAGGCAGGCAATGCACCGCGGATATCGGCTTCGGTCAGCATAGGAAATCCTCAGATCACTTCGATTCCCGCACTGAAATCGGTGTCCAGTCGTCGGGCGGCGGATCGGCGAGATACATGCGGCACCGTTCCAGGAGGATCTCCGACGGGCGATCGACAGCGCCGCGGGAAGCAGTCGCGCTTTCGAGGAGCTTGATCGCCTCCGACCAGCTCCGGTTCTCATAGGCCGCCAGCCCCGCCTCGTAGCTCCTGACCCATTCAGAGACCTTAGCCCCGGCACCCTCGGCCATGCCGAGGAGCTCATAAACAGCGAGGCCCCCGGTCCGACCATAGACCGACACCCGGTCGAGCCGGCGGACGATGATCGCGTCGCCGGCGGCAATGCGCGTATCTTCGCCGACGATGATGTCGGCACCGTAGATTTTTCCCAGCGCCTCGAGCCGGCTGGCGACGTTTACTGGATCTCCGATGACTGTATAGCTCAGCCGCTCGCTCGAACCGATATTCCCGACCAGCATGCGGCCGGTATTGATGCCAATGCGCATCCGCAATAGGGTTCCGCCGCAACGCTCGGCTTCGGCCCGCTGCAAGGCGAGCAGGCGTTGGCATTCGAGCGCGGCCGCGCAGGCGTCAACGGCATGCCGCTCATTGGGCACCGGCGCACCCCAAAACGCCATCACCCCGTCGCCGATGAATTTGTCGATCGTACCGCGGTGGTTCAGAACTGCCGTTGAGACTGCTTCCAGGTACTCGGCGAGTACGGGCACCACATGGTCGCCGAGCTTTTCGGAAATGCCGGTGAAGCCGGCGATATCGGTGAATATGACCGTCAGCGTCTGCTGGTGACCGCCAGGGCGAGCCTCGACGCCTTGGGAGACCAGCGTGCGGACGAGCTCAGTTGGCATATACCTCTGGAACGACGCAAGCCCTCGGCTCATTTGCAGCAGGGCGCCCGAAAGCTCGTCGAGCTCGCGCAGCGGCGACGCGAGCCGGACGACCCGATCGAGACGGAAGGCTTCGATGTGTTTGAGCTGGCCGGCGATGCGCAGCAGCGGTGCCGCGACAAGCCGATTCGCGGACAGGATTGCAATTGCTGCCACGATCAACGTCAACCCGGCCAGCGCAATCAAAAGGATGATGGCGCTGCGCTGGATCGAGGCAAGAAAGTCGTCGGCTGGGATTATCGTCGCGACCATCCAGTTATTGAAATTCAACGGCGAAAAGGTGACGAAGTAGTCCTTGCCGTCGATTGGGCCGGTCGTGCGCAGCTGGCGTGTGTCCCGGATATCGGCGAGGCTCACACCGCCTCCTTGGAGTAGTGCGTCCACTGAAGCGAGCATCGGGTGGTCCCGGGCGAGCGTGTCGAGCTCGGGCATTTCGCCGGCTCGCTGCCGCTTCAGCGCCGCCGAAGCCGCCGACGCTACAACTTGCCCGTTGCGATCGAGGAGGACCACGGTGCCGGTCTTGCCGACTTGCAGGCCGGCGAGAAATTGAGAGAGGCGTTCGAGCTCGACGACAACGGCGAGGACGCCGGCAAATTCGAGGTTGATGACGATCGGCGTCGAGGTCACGATCGCCGGCCGGTCCCGATATGGGAGACGCGAGAGCATGCTCCAGCCCGGGCCATCCTCGGCGACGGCACGTTGGTACCAGGACTGGCCGGTCGCCTTGAAATCGCTCGGGGTGATCTCGCGCCCCCGAAACATCACGTCGCCCGGCTCGGGGGTGTAGGTGTCGACGCGCTGCTGCCGAATTCCGGTCTCGGCGTTCTGCTTCACCTCGACCATGTCGATCTCGTCGTCGGCAGCTCTGAGCGCCCCAAAGAAGGCTCCGTTGGGAAAGCCAAGGGCGATCCACGACAATGTCGGATGAGATCGCAGCAGTGCGAGGAAGATGAATTCGCGCTTGGCCTCATCGGTCGGCTTAATCGCCTCTTGAAAGAAGATCGAGCGAACCGCCTCCTGCACCGACCAGGCGTCATTCAGGGTCCCGCGAACCTCGTGCTGCACCGACCCGACGATCTGACGGTTGAGTTGCCCAACGACGTCGGCGACGTTCCGTCGAGCGGCGTAGAACCAGGTCAAGTGGATCAAGATGGCAGTGAGCGTTACTGTCAGTAGCACGAGGCCGGTCAACACCGCTCGCAGCCCGAACTTGTGAGCGGCTCGAGCCTGCGGAGGCGCTGCGACAGGAGGCGCGGCCGCTTGTCTCGGCGGTCGGGCCCCTACAGTGCCGTCAAGCTCGGCTGAGGCCACGGGTCTTCTCCAAGGACCGGTCGCTTACGCGAGGATCCCCTTTGCGCGGAGGATCCGCCCTGCGTAGTGGTCGAGGGAAAAGGCACCCGGGCCTTTTGTCAGCAGGACCAGCAGTATCGTGGCCCACATCAGATGCATGGCCCAGAATTCGGGGTAGACGAAAACCTCGATCACGAAGGTCATGCCGAGGAGTGGCAGGGTGGCGAGCCGCGTCGCCAGGCCGACGATGATCAGCACCGAGCATGAAAG
>DATATH010000157.1:0-15622 GCA_036268895.1 Sphingomicrobium sp.
AAAAGCTTCGCTCAAGAGTCGGAAGAAGTGGCAACAGTTTTCCACATCTCATTGCTGCGGCGCAACAATCCGCCTTGCAACCGGTTACATTGCTTGCCACATCAACGCGGCCTGAGGGTAGAAACGAGGTTGGATGCTCTACGATGCTTATGAAGTGCAGCGCTCGTTTCTCGCAGGTGCGAGCAAGCTTGCCGGTCTAGGCGCCGGATGGCTGAACAATCCCGCCAATCCCCTCGGTTACAATGCGATGAGCCCGACGGTGGCGGCGAGCCTCGAGGTCTTCGCTCATGCCGCGGCGCCGCGCGGCAAGCCTGAATTTGGAATTCACAGCATCAAGGTCGGGCGCAAGGAAGTTCGAGTTGACGAGCGGATTGTCGTCCGAAAGCCGTTCGGCCAGCTGAAGCGCTTCGCGAGGGAGGGACACAATGAAGGACCTCACCTGCTCATTGTCGCCCCGATGTCCGGCCACTATGCGACGCTTCTGCGCGGCACGGTGGAGCGCCTGCTGCCGAAGTTCGACGTCTACATCACCGACTGGCGCGACGCGAAGCTGGTGCCGCCGTCAAAGGGCAGTTTCGACCTCGACGATTACATCGATTATTTGATCGAATTCCTCGAGCATATCGGAGCGACAACCGGCGAGCGAGCCCACCTGCTCGCTGTCTGTCAGCCGGCCGTTCCGGCCTTCGCTGCGACGGCTCTGATGAACGCCGACAAGAATGCATGGCGGCCGAAATCCCTCGCCATGATGGGTGGCCCGATCGACACACGAAAGGCGCCCACGGCGATCAACACGCTGGCGACGCAGCGGCCGTTCAGCTGGTTCGAGAACAATGTGATCGCGACCGTGCCGATGATCTATCCTGGGTCCGGGCGGAAGGTCTATCCGGGCTTCCTGCAGCTCGCCGGCTTCATGACGATGAACCTCGGCTCGCATCTCGTCAGCCACTGGGAGATGTTCAAGCATCTCGTCGTTGGCGACGAGGAAGGTGCTGCAGCGACGCAGAAGTTCTACGACGAATATCGCTCGGTCTGTGACATGACCGAGGAATTCTACCTCCAGACGGTCGACGTCGTGTTCCAGCGGCACCTGCTTCCGGAAGGTCGGATGGAGCATCGCGGCCGGCTGGTCGACCCCGCAGCAATCCGGGACACGGCACTGCTCGCGATCGAAGGCGAGCGGGACGATATTTCAGGAATCGGCCAGACGAAGGCCGGACTCGACATCGCGACCGGACTGATAAGGTCCAAGAAGCAATATTTCTTCGCCAAGGATGTCGGTCACTACGGCATTTTCAACGGCCGCAAATGGCGCGAGAAGATCGCGCCGGTCGTCGAGAAATTCATCGCCGCCAACAGCTAGGCGGCGTTTTTCATTTTTACTCCGCCGAGCATCGCAAGTGCGACGATGCTCGACAAGGCGGCAACCGCCGCCGAGACGATCATCGCGACGTGGAATCCAAAAAACAGCTGCTCCCCGCTACTCGCCAGCACGGCGCCGAGCAGAGCGGTAGCGATGAGCCCGCCGGTACGAGCGACCGCGCTGTTGAAGCCCGACGCCATGGCGACGTGCCGCTCCTCGACCGAACCGAGTACCGAGGCGGTGAGTGGAGCAACTGCGATCGTCATCCCGACAGCCATCAGCAGGATCGTCGGGAACGGTCCGGCCCAATAGCTCGAACGTTCCGTAATGAGCAGCGAGGCAGCCATGCCGCCAGCGACCACCAGCGGTCCGATAGTCAGCGGAATGCGGGGACCGATGCGCTGGGCAAGGCCACCCATGGTCGGTGAAAGGGATGTCATGAGGACGGGAAGCGGAAGCATCGCGAGACCCGCCTGTACCGGCGAATAGCCGCCGCTGCTGATGAGCACATAAGGGATGAGAAGCATTGCCGCCCCAAATGCGCCGTAGAGAAGGAACGTGAGGAGGTTGAGGCCCGAAAAGCAGCGGCCTTCGAACAGCTCGAGCGGCATCATCGCACGGCTCTTGCGGCGGTGCTCGACCCACAAGAAGCCAAGAAGCATCGCCACCCCTAGAGCGAGCGTCGCGCCGGCTTGGGCGCTGAAGTGGCGCGTCGCGCTCCACAAGGTGAGCCCGTAGGTGAGCCCGCCGAGGCCTCCTGTTGCGAGCAGCGCGCCGGGATAGTCGGTCCGGCCGGCGCCGGCCTCGCTGCTCTCCTTGACGAAGCGGAGCGCAAGAAAGATCGCACCGCCTGCAAGCGGCAGGTTGATGTAGAAAATCGCCGGCCAGCCGACCGCGCCCACCAGCCAGCCTCCGATAAGCGGCGCGACGGCCGCAGCAGCCGCTCCGGCGGCGGCCCAGGTGCCGACCGCGCGGCCACGCTTCTCGCCCGAGAAAGCGGCGTTGAGAAGCGCGAGGCTGTTGGGCAAGAGGAGTGCTGCCCCGATCCCCTGTATGGCTCTTGCCGCAAGCAGGAGCGGCAGGCTCGGCGCAAGTGCGCAGGTGAGCGAAGCGACCCCGAACAGGCTCGTGCCGATGACCAGCAATCGCTTCCGTCCGAAATGATCGCCGACGGCGCCGCCGAGAAGCAGGAGCGCGGAGAGAGGCAGGAGGTAGGCGTTGACCACCCATTGCACGTGCTGCGCGTCGGCCCCGTAGCCCGAGCGGATCGCGGGAAGCGCAACGTTTAGGACCGAGGCATCGACGAAGCTGAGGCTCGACGCGAGGATGCAGCAGAACAGGGTCCAGCGCGGATGCGGTTCGGTTTCGGCCCGACTAGTGGAATCTCTTGGGTTCAATCGACCTTCTGCGCGATTGCTGCCTCGACCATGTCACGCCACATTTCGACATCGCCGACCGCCGCCATGGCTTCGTCGGGCTCGCGCGCGGTGTGAAGAACTGCGAACGCCTGATTCAAATGCTCCGGCCAGGTCCGGTCCACTTCGGGGCCGGCGGACCCATTGTCACCTTCCGCATTGCTGCTGAGCTTGGCGCCCGCAAGCACCCGGGCGATGCGTTCGACCAACGGGCAATTCGATTCGGGCATTGGTTTGGTCCTCCCTATGGGCGCTCAACCCACGCCGCCGCCTTCGGGTTCATCGATTGGGGGCAGCCCTGCGATCTTGCGCGCCGCATGGACCAGCTCGACCGGCATCATCGCCACGATCGTGCTGTTATGCTCGACGCCGATTTCGGCCAGCGTTTGCAGCCGCCTGAGCTCGAGGGCGCCGGGCACCATGCTGATGACCTGCGCCGCGTTCGAGAGCTTGCCTGCCGCTTCCTGCTCGCCCTCGGCCCTAACGATTCGCGCCCGCTTCTCTCGGACCGCTTCCGCTTCCTTGGCGATCGCGCGCTGCATCTGCTCGGGGATGTCGACATCCTTGATCTCGACCGAATCGATCTCGACTCCCCATTTGATCGAGGCATCCCGGAGCAGTTGCTGCAGCCTGTGGTTGATCGATGCGCGGTCCTTGAGCATGAGATCGAGGTCGCTTTGCCCGATCGCATCGCGAAGCGCTGTTTCGGCGGCTTGAACCGTCGCGCCGCGCCAGTCCTCGACCGATGTCACGACCTGGATCGGCGATTCTGCACGAAACCAGAGGACCGCGTTGACCCGGACCGCGACGCCATCGCGAGTGATCGTCTCCTGGGTCTCCAGCTGGTAGGTGATGATGCGCTGGTCGACCCTTATTACGCGGTCGACGAACGGGATCAGCCAATACCAGCCCGGACCCTTGGTCTGGCCGAGGCGCCCGAGGCGGAACAGCACGCCGCGCTGATATTCCTGATTGATTCCGAAGCTCTTCAGCGATGTGACGAGTGCCACCAGGAGAATTACGACGAGAAGGATTAGCGGACCGTAGATCATCTTTTCCCTCCGCAAGAGTCGGTCATCTTATAGCACCTCGAACAACCCGGCCGCGCCCATGCCGCCACCGACGCACATCGTGACTACGACATGCTTGACGCCGCGGCGCTTGCCCTCGATCAGCGCGTGTCCGACGAGGCGGGCGCCGCTCATCCCATAAGGGTGGCCAATCGCGATCGCGCCCCCGTTCACATTCAGGCGCTCGTCGGGAATGCCGAGCCTGTCGGCGCAATAGAGCACCTGGACGGCGAACGCCTCGTTCAATTCCCAAAGGCCGATATCGTCCATCCTGAGGCCGAAGCGCTCGAGAAGCTTGGGAACGGCGAAGACCGGCCCGATGCCCATCTCCTCGGGCGCCGTGCCGGCGACCGCCATTCCGACATAGCGGCCGAGCGGCTCCAGGCCCCGCTTTCCTGCCAGCTCGCCGCTCATCACGACAGATGCCGAGGCGCCGTCGCTTAACTGGCTGGCATTGCCGGCGGTGATCAGCCTGTCGGGCCCGCGCACCGGCTCCAGCTTTGCAAGGCCATCCAGCGTCGTTTCCGCTCGATTGCCCTCGTCGCTCGCGAGTGTCACCTCGCGCATTGAGATTTCACCCGTTTCCTTGTCCTTGGCGGCCATGGTGGTGCTCACCGGGATGATCTCATCGTCGAACTTGCCGGTGCGCTGGCCCTCTGCGGTTCGCCGCTGCGAGCGCAGAGCATATTCATCGCAGCGCTCGCGACTGATGTCGTAGCGCTTGCCGACGATCTCCGCGGTATCGATCATCGGCATATAGACGCCGTTGTGCATGCTCAAAAGCTCCGGGTCCGGACCGAGGCGGAGCTCGCCGGTCTGGACCAGGCTGATGCTCTCGACGCCGCCCGCGACGATAATGTCCATCCGATCGACAATGACCTGCTTGGCGGCCGTGGCGATCGACATCAGGCCCGACGAGCACTGCCGATCCATCGACATGCCGGCGACGGTTACCGGGAGCCCGGCACGGAGCGCTGCGGTGCGTCCGATCGTCGTTTGCACGCCCTGCTGGAGTGCCGCGCCCATGATGACGTCGTCGACCTCCGCGGGATCGACTTTGGCACGCTCGATCGCGGCGCGGATCGGGTGGGCCGCGAGCGTAGGCGAGGGAGTGGCGTTGAATGCGCCGCGATAGGCCTTGCCGATCCCCGTCCGGGCAGTCGAAACGATCACGGCCTCGCGCATTCTTTTCTCCTCAAACGACGATGAGCGCGAGCCAGATGGCAGTGAGCGCCGGCTTGTCCTCATTCTCGATTTCTACGCGCACATCGTGACGCAACAGCCATTGCCCCGGCGCTTTCTCCTCGAACGAGTCAAGCGTGAAGCGGCCGCGAACGCGCCTGCCGGATCGCACCGGCGCGAGGAAGCGGACGCGATCGAGCCCATAGTTGATCGCAATCTTCATGCCTTCGGGAACGAGCATCGCCTCCATGCCCATTCGCGAAAGAAGCGAGAGCGACAGGAAACCGTGCGCGATCGTGCCGCCGAAGGGCGTTTGCGCGGCCGCTCCTCTATCGACGTGAATGAACTGACGATCCTCGGTCGCATCGGCGAACGCGTCAATCCGTGCCTGATCGATGGTGATCCACGAGGAGACGCCGATTTCGTTTCCAATGCGGCTCTTTATCTCTGTCAGGCTGGCTAGCGGCATGCCCGCTGTGTAGCCATCGGGTCGGAGCGAGCAAGCGCGCCCTGGCGGCGGTCTAGAAGAGCAATGGCGCCGTTTGCTGGTCCGAGGCGCGGACCAGGTTGAGCTTGCGGGCCGCAAGCGCGCCGATGAGCTTGCCAAGGATCGCCGACCGGTTGCTGGCGAGCACGTCAGTGTCGCGGCTCGAATCGTCGTAGACGAAGTCGAAGGTGAGGGCCGACGAACCCGCTCCGGACAAGGCGCAGCGAATGAACTTGCAGCCTTTGAGGGAGCCGACGGTTTCGCTCGCCGCATCGGCGACTGCGCCGATCGTGCTCTCAGAAATCTCACCGCCCACGGCAAGATAGAGGGTCACTCGCCGAGCCTTGGCGAGCGCCATGTTGTGGATCTCGCGCTCGAGCAGCTTGGTGTTGGCCATGATCAGCTGCTCGCCAGTGATCGAGCGAAGCCTTGTCGTCTTCAGTCCGATCCGTTCCACCGTTCCGGTGCTGTTGTCGTAGCGGATCGTGTCGCCCTTCTTGAACGGCTTGTCGAACAGGATCGAGAGAGCAGCGAAAAGGTCTGCAAATATGCCCTGTGCAGCAAGGCCGATGGCGATGCCGCCGATGCCGAGACCGGCGACCAGCGCGGTGACGTTCACGCCCAGATTGTCGAGGATCAGGATGAATGCGATCGCGAACAGGGCGACGCTGACGAGCACTCGGATGATCGCCATGGCATTGCCGAGCGTTCCCGAGCCGTTCTCCCTCGCCACCTTGTGGCCGATCATTCCAAGGATCAGCTCACGGCCCCAGATCGCGCCCTGGATGGCAAAGGCAATGACGAACGCAACGTCGAGCAGCCGCTCGGGCTTGTGCGGAAGATCGGCATAGCTCGCGACGACGTCCGCGGCTGCAAGTACCATGAACGCCAGGCTCGTCCTCGAAAGGACTCGGCCAATCACGGTGTGCCATCCCCAGCCATCTCGATCACGCGCGACCGCTCTTCTGCCGAGCTCACGCAGGACGAGCATTATTGCGACGAGGACGGCCGCGACGATGACGCCGATCAGAAGCCCGTCCCGATTGGCGTCAAGCCATGCCTGGAATTTGTCGGCCCCCATGGCTGACGTCTTGGCGGTGAGTTCAGCTGCAATCAAGCAGCAGCTCGGGCCTGCTGCGACTTCTTCGGGTGCTTGAGCCTTGCGAGAAACTGAAGCAGCGCGACTTCCGCGGTCGAAAGGCGGTTGCGCCCCTTCGGCCGCTCCATGCCCGAGAGCGGATCGTCGGGCTTTTTCTTCACCGCCTCGAGCAGCTTCGGGTGGACGTAGGACTTGCGGCTGATTGCCGGCGTATTGCCGAGCGCGTCTGCGACCGGCTCGATCACGGTTTTCATGCTGATCCGCGAGTCTTCGGCCTTCTTCAGCATCTGGTCGCAAGCGATGACGCTCGCGCTCCAGGTCCGGAAATGCTTGGCAGTGAATTCATCGCCGGCCGCCCCCTTGATATAATCGTTTACGTCGGTGGAGGTGATCGGCTTGGGCTCGCCGTCGCCGTTTACATATTGAAACAGCATCTGGCCGGGCAGCTCCTGGCAGCGCTTGCAGATCCGCTTGAGGTTCGTATCGGTGATTTTCACTTCGTGTACGATCGCGTGCTTGCCCGTGAACCTCATCATCAACCCATGACCCGTTCGCTTGAGGTGCCGAGCTCGTAGTGTCGTCGCGCCGAAGCTATTGTTCTGCTTAGCATATTCTTCGCTTCCGATGCGGATATGCTCGGTGTCGAGAAGACGTACGACGGCGGCCAGAACGGCTTCACGGTTAAGATCACGCCGTTTCAGATCCTGCTCGACCAGGCGGCGGAGGCGAGGCAGGCTTTTGCCGAATTGGAGCAACTTCCCAAATTTCGCCGCATCTCGCTTGGCCCGAAACTCCGGGTGGTAACGGTATTGCTTGCGGCCACGGGCGTCTATTCCGGTCGCCTGAAGATGTCCGTTCGAATCGGCGCAGAACCAGGCGTCGGCATAGGCCGGCGGAAGTCCGATCGAATTTAGGCGATCGATCTCGCCTCGATCCGTGACGCGGTTTCCGGCAGCATCGAAATAGGCCCAATAGCGACCCATTCGCTTGCGTCCTATTCCCGGCTCAATATCGCAACTGTGGCGCAACAACTTCGTCTCTCGGCTCGTTTGGGGGACTTAAAGCGAGCGAAAGAGCGGATGAGTTCCTAAAACCAACAAGGAGGTTTGCCGATGCAGATACCCGACGCGCGGATCCTCATTGTCGCAACCGACGGCTTCGAGGAGTGGGAGCTTTTCGGTCCGCGGCAGATCCTTCAGAAACGCGGCGCCGAGGTCGTGCTCGCGTCGCTGACCCTCAATCCGATCCAGGCGACGGTTCACGACGACCCCGGAAAGACGATCCGGCCCGACCTTACGATCGATGATGCAAATGCGGACGATTTCGACGCACTCATTCTTCCGGGCGGTGTTCGAAATCCTGACCATCTGCGCATCCATGGCAATGTGATCGCGCTCATTCGCCGCTTTGCCGAGCAGGAAAAGCCGATCGGCGCGATCTGTCACGGACCTTGGCTGCTCGTTGAGGCGGACCTTCTGCGCGACCGGACGGCAACGGGCTGGCCATCCATTCGCACCGACCTCAGGAACGCTGGCGCAAAGGTGGTGGACGATGCGGCGGTGACTGACGGCAATATCGTAACCAGTCGCAATCCGGACGACGTCGAAGCCTTCACGAATGCGCTCATCGACCTCATCGAGAGCGAGCCGGAGGTCCAGGAGATTCGGCACCCGAGCGAACTTCCGGCCTAACCGGATCGCAACCAATTTTGCGTAATGCCGTCCGTCATGCAGTCGGCATCGGCGATCAGGATCGAAAAGAACGTCGACCGTGCAGCCTCGGCGCTGTTCGGCCTCGCCTGCGGCTACGCGACCAATCTGTGGTTCGTGGGCGGACTTCCAAAACCAATGCTTGGTGCCGTTACGCTCGGCGCGGCCGCATTTGCCTATCTGCTCAGCACTCGAGCACTCGACGCTGTACATCCGCAGCTGAAGAGATTTCCGGTGCGGATCTTCGACGTGCGCGAAGTCGAACCGGTGGACCCCGCCGAGCTCGTGCCCGCGGATGAAGGCAAAAAGACGGATCCGGCGGAACTGTTGCTCACCGATCGTGTCGAGCCGGCTCACATGGCGGACGAGGAACCGCTTCTTCTCGACGATATCCTTGCCGAGCCTGGATCCAACTCGCGTGTCGTCCGGCTGTTTGATCCCTCGGCAATGCCGACGGCAGGAGAGCTAAAGTCCCGCATCGACAGTCACCCTAAGAGCGAGATTTCAGCCGCTCAGACCCATGATGCGGCGCAGGCTCTTCACGACGCGCTCGCCGAGCTTCGCCGCTCGCTCCGCTAGAAGGAAGCGCGTCTGACGGGAACCGATTTCCTCATCCCTTCCCACTGAACTCCTACTTGTATAGGATTTTGCCTATCGCTAAAGGGCTTTGGTGACGACCGATCCGCGTCTCGTCCTTGAACGCCTCTGCGCCGAGCACGGCGAGGATTTCGCCGGCCTCTCGCGTATGCTCGGCCGCAACGCGGCGTATATCCAGCAGTTCGTCCGACGCGGCGTGCCCAAACGGCTGAAGGAGGAAGAACGGCGCAAGCTTGCCCGCTATTTTTCGGTTTCCGAGACCTTGCTTGGAGGTCCCGCAGAGTCCGGCAAGGCCTCCGGAGGGCTCGTCAGCGTCAAGCGCCATCCGGTCAGGGTCTCTGCCGGGCCCGGAGCGCTCGTGACGGAGGAATCGGGCAAAGCCTGCTTCGCGTTCGACAAGCGTTGGCTGAAATCGTTGACCGCGACCCAGCCGGCGGCGTTGTCCATCGTTCGCGTGGAAGGTGATTCCATGGCGCCGACGCTGAACTCGGGGGACGACATCCTGGTTGATCTGGGTGATGTAGCCGAGCGGCTGCGGGACGGCATCTATGTGCTTCGGATCGACGACGCGGTGGTCGTGAAGCGGCTCGCGCTAAATCCGGCCGGGCGCCGGGTGACGGTGCAGTCGGACAATCCGGCCTATTCCGACTGGCCAGACTGCAGCCTCGATGACGTGAAGCCGATCGGCCGTGTGATCTGGGCGGGGCGTCGGGTCGTCTAGCTGCCGCGGCGCCTCAGATCGACTAGCCACGTGATGATCGCGAATATGGCGCCGACACCGACGCCGATAAGCGTGCCCTTGAGCGGATTCCGGATCGAGAGACCGTAGAGGAATCCAAGGAGAATGAAGAGCGTGAGGAAACATCCTCCGGCTCGAGTGCGGCGGCCGTCCATGGCCGGCTCAATGGCAGAGGCCGACCGGCCTAGCCAGGGAAATCCATATTGCATGAAATGCCCCGCGACCGACGAGAACATGGTCAATGCATCATTGACGACACTTGTCGGCAGTCGCGAAACGCGGGCCTGTTAGAAAGCATTTATGGATGCCCCCTTCATCAACGGACACCCGGCTCTTGCCGATGCAACGGATCTGATCGAGCGCTTTGGCGACTATGCCGGGTTCGAGGCTGCGGTGCGCGCAGCGCAAAGCCGTGACGAGGGCAATGTCGTCCGCTTCTGCCACTGGCGGCAGATCGAACGGATGATTGCGACTTTGAGCAGCACTGAGGCGCTTGGTACCATCCACTAAACCCTTGAATTGACTTGCCTGTACGCGGCATCGAGTTGCCGCGCGAGCGGCTGTTCGGACTGGCGCCGTTCAGGAGCGCCGCGTAAGGCTTCGATCCTGATGGTTGGGCGGGGATCGAGGTTAAGCGCCGCGCGGCTGCTATGCGCGGCCGGATCCACCGCGCTTTTCGCTGTTCCCGCCATCGCCCAGACCGTCCCGGCCCAGCCCCCTCGGGCAACCGAGCCGGAACTCGATCCGAACGCTCCGCTCGAGCCAATGCCGGACCTCGGGGTCGAGTGGCCCCAGCTTGACGTCAAGGAGACCGCGCCCGCGGCCCAGCAGGTCGCTCCGGCCGGTCAGAAACCTGCTCCCCAGGCGACGACCGACGAGGCCGGAACGCTTCGCTACACGGTCGAAGTCGAGGGCCTGCCGGCCGGGATTGGCCCGGAAATGATGAACGCATTTCGCAAGCAATCGACGCTTGAGGCCGAGCGGAAGAATCTTGCCAACGCAGCCCAGATCGGGCGCCGGGCCAGCGCCGATGCCGACCTCGTCACGCAATTGCTCCGCAGCCAGGGCTATTACGACGCCTCGGTCGACGCGAGCACGGTTCGCAGCGGCAACAGGCTGACAATCATCCTCACGGCCGATGCCGGCGTTCAGTATCGCTTCGCATCCGTCGAACTCCCGGGGCTCGAGACCGCGGGCCCGGATGCAGCAAAGCTTCGGGGCGCTTTTGCGGTCAAGACTGGCGATCCGGTCATTGCCGCCGACGTGATCGCCGGCGGGCTGGCTTTGACCACTGCGCTCGGGGAGGAGGGTTTTGCCCAGGCGAAACTCGGCGAGCAGGATATCGAGGTCAATCACCAGACGCACCTTGCGTCCCTCAGCCTGCCGGTCATTCCCGGTCCGGTCGCACGGTTCGGTGCGATCCATGTGAGCGGCCGTCCGCCGTTCAGCGCTCACCATGTCGCAATCATGGCGCGCTTTAGGCGGGGAGACCAGTTCAAGCGTTCGAAGATCGAGGACCTGAGGCGCGCGCTGATCGCAACGACGCTGGTCTCGAACGCCGACATCCAGCCGGTGCCCGTCGACGGGGGACGGGTGGTCGACCTCAATGTCCGTCTGGAGCCCGCGCCCCGGCATACGATCGCCGGTGACATCGGTTACGGCACCGGGCAGGGTGCGCTGGTCGAGGCGACCTGGACCGACCGCAATTTCCTCAATCCGGAAGGCGCTCTTACGCTTCGCGGGATCGTGGGCACGATGGAGCAGCTTGCGGGGGTCGAGCTTCGCCGTTCCGATTTCGTGCAGAGAGACCAGACCCTCGACCTTCAGTTCACCGGATCCCACCAGAAATTCGATGCCTATGAAGCCAGAACCATCCTCGTTGGCGGCAGTATCGAGCGGTTGAGCAACTTCATCTGGCAGAAGAAGTGGACATGGAGCTACGGAGTGCAGCTCCTCGCAACCGACGAAAATGGCGTGTTCAGCTCGGACGGGGTCAAGGACACCCGGACCTTCTTCATCGGCGCGCTTCCGCTGACGCTCGGCTATGACGGGAGCAACAGCCTGCTCGATCCGACAACCGGGTTCCGGCTAACCGGCTGGATCAGCCCAGAATATTCGGGCCATGGCACGAGCCTCACCTATGTTCGCTCGCAGATCGACGCGAGCGCCTACCGCCCGCTCTCCAGCCGCGTCGTGATTGCCGGCAGGATCCGCCTCGGGACCATCGTTGGAGCCAGCACCTTCGATCTCGCACCGTCCCGGCGCTTCTACTCCGGCGGTGGCGGGTCGGTTCGGGGCTACGGCTACCAGCAGCTCGGGCCCAAGGACGCCGCCGGCGATCCGATCGGCGGCCGGGGCCTTGCAGAGTTCGCACTCGAGGCGCGCATCCGGCTGAATCAGTTTGGCGGGAATTTCGGGATTGTCCCCTTCTTCGACGGCGGTTCCTTGTCGACCTCGGCAATTCCTGACTTGAGGCAATGGCGTTTGGCCGCGGGTATGGGCGTGCGCTATTATTCGCTGTTCGGGCCGATCCGCATCGATGTTGGAATTCCGCTCGACCGGCAGAAGGGTGATGGCCCGTTCGCCGTCACCGTTTCGCTCGGGCAGGCCTTCTGATGGCCGATGCCGCTGTCGCCGAACGGTCTCAATCGGAACCGCCAAAGGTCCGACTGAGGAGCGACTGGCGCTGGCGCCTTCTCAACGAGCTTTTCGCGCTTTTCATTGCCTTGTTGTTTCTTCTTGCGGCGCTTCTGGTGCTCCTCGACAGCGCACCCGGCCACCGCTTCATCGTCGACCAGATCGGCAAGTTCGAGACCGCGTCCGGGCTGCGCGTTCGAATTGGGCGAATTGACGGATCGATCTTCGGCAAGTCGCAGCTGAGGGACGTAACCGTCGCCGATCCGCACGGCATCTTCCTCACCTCTCCGGACATCAAGCTCGATTGGGCGCCCGGAGCGTGGCTCTACAACAAGCTCGCGATCAACAGCCTGACGGCCGAGCGAGTCACTCTCGTCCGCCTGCCAAAGCTCAAGCCGAGCACGAAAAAAGGACCAATCCTTCCCGGCTTCGACATCCACATCGGCCAGCTGAGGATCGACCGGCTTGAGATCGGTCCGGCGGTCAGCGGCAAGCCGCGGAACGGGCGCCTGTTCGGAAAGGCCGACGTCCATTCCGGGCGAGCGCTCCTCGAGCTGCAGGCGCTCATTGCCAATGGTGGCGACAAGATCGGCTTCCATCTCGACGCCGAGCCGGACCGGAACATGTTCGACCTTCGAACGCGGGTTATTGCACCTGCCGACGGGCTTCTTCCGGCACTGGCCGGGATCAGGCAGGCCATCAATCTTTCGGTTGCAGGCAAGGGAAACTGGGCGCGGTGGCGAGGGGACGCGGCGCTCAACCTCTCGGGTCGGCCGACAGCGCGCCTCGCGCTTGGGGCCGATGACGGCGTCTATCGACTTGAAGGTCGCTGGGCTCCGGCGCCCTTCCTCACAGGAAAGCTGCAGCGCCTCGCCGTACCGGTCGTCACGATCAGGGGCGAAGGCACCCTAAAAGCCCGGGTGCTCGACGGGGAGCTGACGGCTTCGACGCTTGAACTTCGTGCCGTTGCGAAGGGTGCTCTGGACCTCGCCGACAATCGCTATCGAGGCATGCGGCTCGGGATCGACCTTCTGAAGCCGCCCGCACTCTTTCCCAACATGACCGGCAAGAACGTGCGCATGGTGTGGACGCTCGAGGGGCCGTTTGCGAGTGCCGAATATTCATATCGACTGACTTCCAGCTACGTGCAGTTCGACAAAAACGGCTTCCTCGGACTGCACGCTGAAGGGCGGGGGCGTCTTGGTCCCTGGCCGATGCGTGTGCCTGTCCGGCTTTCGGCAAAGTCGATCACGGGCATCGGCGATGTTGCAGGAGCGATGCTCGCCAATCCGACGATCGAGGGTTGGCTGACCCTCACTCCAAAGCTCGTCCGCGGCGACAATTTGCGAATCACGAGCGCGAAATGGTCCGGAAAGGTGTCGCTGCTCATCGATCTCGTCACGGGCCGATTCCAGGTGCTGCTGTCGGGCGCAATGCAGCGCTACTTGATCCCCGGGCTCGGCATCGTCGACGTGATGACCGACCTCAAGGTCGTGCCCGGGCCGAACGGTCACGGTTCGCATGTCGTCGGGTCGGCCAGGGCCTGGGTGCGCCGGCTCGACAACAGCTTCTTCCGCGAGCTCACCGGAGGCTTGCCTTCGCTGACGACGAACCTCGAGCGCGGCAATGACGGGATCGTTCATTTTACCAACCTGCAGCTCTATTCGCCCAGGCTGCGGCTGTCGGGCGCGGGCGTCCGCTTCAAGGACGGCACCTTCCATATCGTTGCGAGTGGCCGACAGTCGAAATACGGACCGGTGCGGATGGTGCTCGACGGGCACATCGAGCGTCCCAAGCTGGACCTGTTCCTTCAAAGTCCGAACGAAACGCTCGGACTGGAGGCGGTGCATTTGCTCCTCGAGCCGACGCCGAACGGCTTCGATTATCGAGCGAGCGGCGGCTCCAAGCTGGGTCCTTTCACGAGCAATGGACAGATCCTCCTTGAAGGCAAGGGCCCGACCGTCATCGCGATTGCAGCGCTCGATTCGGGCGGAGCTCATGCGAGCGGAAGCCTTCGGTCCGATCCCGGCGGCTTCACCGGACGCCTCAACCTTGCAAACGGCACAATCGACGGAACTCTCGACTTCTCGCCCGTTTCAGGCGCCCAGCGGATCGACGCCCATCTCAGCGCTTCGAACGCGAACTTCCCCGGCGCCCTTACAGCGCGCAGCGGGCGGGTCGACGGCTCGATCGTCCTCGCCGATGAGCAAACAAGCATCGAGGGCGTCCTCGATGCTCATGGCGTGGAAATGAGCGGAATGACGCTCGCCAGGCTCACCGCGAACGCCAGGCTGGTCAATGGCGTTGGCGAGGTCCGCGCAGCGTTCGCCGGCCGTCGCGGCGCGAATTTCGATTTCTCGACCCTTGCCGACGTGTCGCCGGACCGGCTCCGGTTCACCGGCCGCGGTCAGATCGAGCGGCAGCCGCTTGTTCTCAATCAGGCAGCGGTCGTCACGCGCTCAGGCGACGGCTGGGAGCTTGCGCCGACGAGCCTCAGCTTCGCCGGCGGGACGGCAACCGTCTCAGGCCGCAGCGGCTCGGCGCCCGAAGTGCATGCGCAGCTTGCCGGGATGCCGCTCGAGGTGCTCGACATATTCTGGCCCAATCTCGACCTTTCGGGCTCGGCCTCGGGCCGCGTCGATTATGCGTGGAAGTCGAATCGCGGCGGCAGGGTCGATCTCAAGGTGCACGGCCTCAGCCGGGCGGGCCTTGTGCTCGCCTCCAAGCCGATCGATGTCGGTATCGCCGCGATCGTCAACGGCAACCAGGCCGGTCTCCGCGCAGTGGCTGCGAGCGAAGGCACGATCGTCGGGCGGGCCCAGGCCCGCTTTGCGCCGCTCGGCAATGGGCCGCTCATGGCCGAGCTCCTGAATGCGCCGCTGTTCGCGCAACTTCGCTATTCCGGGCCGGCGGATACGCTATGGCGGCTCACCGGCAGCGAGGTCATCGACATGTCCGGTCCACTCGCTCTTGGAGCGGATATCGGCGGTCGGCTCGCCGATCCTGTAATCCGAGGTTCGCTGAGGACCCAGAATGCGCGGCTCGAAAGCCAGGTCACCGGGATGGTGATCGACCATGTCGCAGCCGATGCTGAATTCTCCGGGCCGCAGCTGATCTTCAACCGCATCGCCGGAAATTCCTCGGGCGGCGGGTCGATCAGCGGCAGCGGGTCAGTGACCTTCTCCGGCGGCAACGCACTCCTCGATTTGTCCTTCAATGCGAGCCAGGCGCTCCTCCTCAACCGCGACGACGTCGCAGCCCGGGTAAGTGGCCCGTTGAAGCTTCATTCGGATGCCAACGGCGGCACGATCTCGGGGAACCTCA
>DATATH010000158.1:0-20460 GCA_036268895.1 Sphingomicrobium sp.
TGCGCAAGGTCCTTGCAGCCATGAACCTCAAGGGTCTCGCCTACGAGGTAGACCCGATCACGCCTTTCTACGGAAACGACGAATTCGAGCGCCTGAGCCCGCTTCGCCGGATCCCGGTTCTGGTCGACGGCGATTTCCACACGAGCGATTCATCGGTGATCTGCGCCTATCTCGACGAAGCCTATCCAACCCATCCTTTGCTCCCGGCATCTCCGAAGGACCGGGCCCGCGCCCGTTGGTTCGAGGAATTCGCCGACAGCCGGCTCGGCGATGTCTTCATCTGGAGCCTGTTCTACCAGAAGGTCGTGCGCCCGATTGTCTGGCAAGAGCCTCCCGACGAGGAGCGGATCCAAAAGGCCCTCGATGAGGATATTCCCAGTGCGCTCGATTATCTCGAGGGCGAACTGCCCGAAGGCGGCTTCCTCTTCGGCGACATCTCAATTGCCGATATCTCGCTCGCGAGCTTCTTTCGCAACGGCTCCTACGCGGGATTTGAAGCCGACTATGCGCGCTGGCCAAGAACCGCGGCCTTCGTTGAACGGACACTCGCCGATCCCTGCTTTTGTGAGCTCCTGACGTTCGAGAACGTCCAGCGAAGCGCTAAGATCAGGAGCCGACGCCAAGCACTGCTCGATGCAGGCGCTCCCTTGACAAAGGAGACGATGGGCCTTCGCGAGCCCAGACGGGGAACGATGCCGCTCTAGTCGCTCTTCGTCTTCTTGGCTTTGCAGTTCGCGAGCAGCCTCTGCTTCGCTTGGGGCTTCGCTTGGGGCTTCGCTTGGGGTTTCTTCGCAGCCGGCTCGACGGCCGAAGGCTTGGACTTCGGCTGAGTGACCTGCGCCTTTGGTATCGCCGTGGGCTTTCCGAGCGTGAACGGGGTTGCATCACAATGGGCGCTCGTTGCAGCGACAGCGGGCGCGGAGCAAACAGCGGCGATAGCGATGACCAGTGCTTTTCTCATGCGCCGGTTCTAGCAGGCGGATGGAACCACCTCTAGGCCTGGTGCGAGTGCTGGTGTCCCGAAATCCAGTGCTCGAGCCTCGTTCTCAACGACGGCTTGGACGGGATGTAACCGGGCTCGACCACCGGCGCTTCCTCCAAAGGCTCGTAGATCGTCAGATTGTCCGGGAGCCTTGGCCGCAACGTCTCGCGCCCGCGAAGGAGATCCTCGGCCATTGCCAGCGAACGGTGGACGTCTTCGGCCGTGAATGGCTTCATGAGGCAGCCGAGCGCGAGATCGGGCATCGGGAAGCGCGGCGCCTTGCCGCTTACGAAGAGGCAGGGAACCCCGAGGTCGTTCAAGCGGACCGCGACCGAAAAGCCGGTCGTGGCGTGGGCGAGATGAAGATCGAGGAGGACAAGATCGGGATCATGGTCCTCCGCCGCGGCGATCGCGGTGTCGGCGTCTTCCGCCATCCCCACCACGCGATAGCGCGGATTGTCCTCGACCAGATATTTGAGCGTGATTGCCAGTTGCGAATCGTCCTCGACGACCAAAATCCTAAGCACCCGCGAGCCCTCCCCGAAGTTGCGGAAATCCTTTCGGGAATTCCGCAGGATCGATGCTCGCTCGGAACGATTGGAATGCGAATCCCTCGTGAACAGGATTAACGCCGAGCGGAATCACAGCCGCGCCGAAACGAAGAAGGCGCTCCGGACTTTAGGTCCAAAAGCGCCCTGCTCGCCCCCCAGTTAACCGCCTTACGAGCGGTAGAAGATGTGAGCGCCGATCTGCTGGGCCTGCTGAAGGCTGTGCCGCCAGGCCGGAGCGACATAGTCGGCGTGGTACCACAAAACGTCCGAAGCGACGCTCGGAACGATGTTCGCGGCCGCGATCTCGGCGACCGCCTCGGCCTTGCGCCATGCCTCGCAATTGGTGTCCGCAGCCGGAAATTCGCCGTGACGGACGAACGAGAATTGGGCGGGCTGCTTGACGACACCGCACCAGTCGGGCGGATAACGACCCGAAGAGGAGCGGTTGATCACCACCCTTGCGACCGCAAGCTGCCCCTCGAGGGATTCGCCTCGCGCTTCGAAATAGACTGCCGTTGCAAGGCAGTTGGTCTCAACATCGAGCGGCGCACTGGTCGCGAACTTGTTGACGAGCGCGTAGAGCGGCCAGCCGCCCTTGTAGAGCCAGGCCGCCTCGATCGCGATCGAAGGCGCAAACTGGAGCGTAACCGATTGGGCAGGCTGAGCCTGGAACACGGTCCCGGCAGCGTTCGCAACTGCAGTGGTGGCGGCAACGACCGGCCGGGCAATAGTCGAGGCAGTGTTTACGACGCTCGATCCAAACGGCTTTGCCGAATTGTCGACGTCGAGCGCCTGGACAGCCGCCTCGACGTTGAGCTTCGGATAGGTCGTGGCACTGGCGTAAGACTGAGCGCTCGCGCTGGACCCCATGGCCAGCACGGACAAACCAACGAGCGCAGACGCAACGCGCCCGCCAAACAATTTGATCACTTTTCCTTTTGCCCTTGCTGGCGGGCGTCCCGCTGGAGGCGCATCTCAGCGCGCTTTTGAGTTCCAGCGGGGGTGCCCGTCTTGCCTCTCGAGCCCGCCGCCTTAAAGCGCCTTTGGGCTCGCTCGCTCTTTCTTCGCTAAAAGGCAGATAAGTTAAGTTTGGCGCCCCGCCAACCGATCCTCGGTGAACCGTTCGCGACTCGGGACGGAATTTGGAACCCTTTCAAATTGTTCAGTTTTCTACAGTTATCCACAGCTGTTGAAGTGCGCTTCATCGGCCATTTCACTCGGCTCATCGTCGGTGTAACGAAGTGGCACAGGAGACCCACCCCAAATGGCCCGCTGGTTGATGAAATCCGAACCCGAAAGCTACAGCTGGTCGGACCTCGTAGCCGACGGCGGGACCGAATGGGACGGTGTGCGCAACAATGCCGCGAGACTTAACCTGAAGGCCATGAAGACGGGCGACGAGGCGTTCCTTTATCACAGCGTGTCGGACAAAGCGGTCGTCGGGATCATGCGCGTCACTCGCGAGGCGAAGCCCGACCCCAAGGATCCGGACTGGATTTCGGTCCTCGTCGAGCCAGATCGAGCGATAGCGCCCGTGACCCTGGCAAGAATCAAGGCCGAACCCGGGCTTTCGAAAATGGAGCTGGTCCGCCAGTCGCGCCTCTCCGTCGCTCCGGTTCGCGAAGATGAGTGGAAGCTGGTCCTCAAGCTCTCGGGAGAGAAGAGCTGATCGCCTTGTTCCTAAGCGGCGGCACTAGCGGGAATGAGCCGGCGGACCTTCGTCATTTCTCGTTTTGGAGCGCGTGATGACTGCCAAGCCTGAAGGGGCCCAAATCAGGCGGCTTCGAGCTTCCTTGCCTCGCGCTTGCGCTCATTGGGGTCGAGGAAGCGCTTGCGGATCCGGATCGCCTTTGGAGTGACTTCGACCAGTTCGTCGTTTTCGATATAGGCGATCGCCTGCTCGAGGCTCATCCGGCGCGGAGGCGTCAAGCGGATCCCCTCGTCCTTTCCGGAGGCCCTGAAGTTGGTGAGCTGCTTGGACTTCAAGGGATTGACCTCGAGATCCTGCGGCTTGGCATTCTCGCCGACGACCATGCCCTCGTAGAGCATCTCGCCGGGCGAGACGAAGAGGATGCCGCGCTCCTCGAGCGCGTTCAACGCATAGGCCACCGCGGGACCCTGTTCCATCGAGATGAGGACGCCGTTCTGGCGCCCGGCGATGGGACCCTTGTAGGGCCCATATTTCTCGAACAGCCGGTTCATGATGCCGGTACCGCGCGTGTCGGACAAGAATTCGCCATGATAGCCGATGAGGCCGCGGGACGGTGCCGAGAAGGTGAGGCGCGTCTTGCCGCCGCCCGACGGGCGCATGTCCGTCATCTCGGCCTTGCGCATCGCCATCTTGTCGATGACCGTGCCTGAAAATTCGTCATCGACGTCGACGACAATTGTCTCATAAGGCTCCTCGCGGCCTCCGGGGCCGTCGCGGAAGAGGACCCGCGGACGGCTGATCGAGAGCTCGAAGCCTTCGCGGCGCAGAGTCTCGATGAGAACGCCGAGCTGGAGCTCGCCTCTGCCGGCGACCTCGTAGGCTTCGCTGCCGTCGGTCTCGGTGACCCGGATCGCGACATTGCCTTCGGCTTCGCGCAGCAGCCGGTCGCGGATCACCCGGCTCTGCACCTTGTCGCCGTCCTTCCCGGCAAACGGGCTGTCGTTGACCGCGAAGGTCATGCTGAGAGTCGGCGGATCGATCTCGCGGGCGGCCAGTGGCTCGGCGATCGTGGGCGTCCCGATCGTGTTCGAGACGGTCGCCTTGATGAGGCCGGCGATGGCGATGATGTCGCCCGCTTGCGCTTGCTCGATGGGAACGCGCTCAAGACCCCGAAAGGCAAACAGCTTGGTTGCCCGGCCGTCCTCGACGAGATTGCCGTTGACGTCGACGGCCCGGATGGGATCGTTGACCCTGATCGTTCCGCTCTCGACCCGGCCGGTAAGGATTCGGCCGAGGAACGGGTCCCGGTCGAGGAGGGTCACGAGCATCCTGAACTCGCCCCCGGCGTTGAGCCGAGGCGCCGGGACGTGGCCGACGATCGTCTCGAAAAGGGGCGTAAGGTCGCCCGAGCGGACGTCGTCGGTAAGGCCCGCATAGCCCGCGCGGCCGGACGCATAGAGCGTCGGAAAATCGAGCTGCTCGTCATCTGCATCGAGGTTGAGGAACAGCTCGAATATCTCGTCGAGAACCTCGGCGGGCCGGGCGTCGGGGCGGTCGATCTTATTGACGACGACGATCGGTCTTAGACCAAGGGCGAGCGCCTTGCCGGTGACGAACTTGGTCTGGGGCATCGGCCCTTCGGCTGCGTCGACCAGCAGGATCACTCCGTCGACCATCGACAGGATGCGCTCGACCTCCGCCCCGAAATCGGCGTGGCCTGGAGTATCGACGATATTGATCCTCGTGCCGGCCCACTCGACCGAAGTGCACTTGGCGAGAATCGTGATTCCCCGCTCCTTTTCGAGGTCGTTCGAATCCATCGCCCGCTCCTCGACCCGCTGGTTGTCGCGGAACGTGCCCGACTGGCGAAGGAGCTGGTCGACGAGCGTCGTCTTGCCGTGATCGACGTGCGCGATGATCGCGACGTTACGCAGGTTCATCTGATTTTCCCGGAGAAATTCGACGCGCCATTTAGTCGTTCGGTCCTCATGTTGCAATGCAGCATGGCAACGGCCGTGAAGCCCGGACGTTCTGAACAGGTCAGGAAAGGAGCTTTCAAAATGCCCGGAAAACATACCAAGAAGGAAAAGCGCAAAGCCCGGCACATCGAGCAGGGATACGAGAAAAAGGGCGTCTCCACGAGGGAAGCCGAACACCGCGCATGGGCGACGGTGAACAAAGACAAATAGCTAGCGCGGAAGCCGCTCGAGGATCTCGAAGCCACGCTCGAGCGCGCGCAATTCGCTGTGCGCGAGCTTGGCGATCCGGCCCTCGAGTGACGCATCGGACAAGGGCGGGCTGGCGAGCTGACGCCGGCCCGCCTCGGTGAGCCTCAGCGCGAGGCGCCGACGGTTGTCGGGATCGGGCTGACGATCGACCAGCCCGACGCGAACGAGGCTGTCGATTGCCCGGCTGACGACCGGCGCTCCGCGCTTCACCCTCGCCGCGACCTGGTTGAGCGTTGCCGGCTCCAACTCCCCGACCGCGGCGAGAAGCTCGCGCTGCTGCCCGTGGGCCTTGGCCAAGGCCATGTCGCCGCCCAGCCGCTCCACGAGCCGGGCAAAACGCGCCGCGAGCGCGGTGGGTGTCGATCCGCCGAACACGAATTGCAGCCTAGCAAACATTTTTGACGGATCAATATTGCACGCAGCTATTCGTCGGCTGCGCTTGCCTTCGCCCGTGTCGGCCGCGAAGACGAGGCGATGGCGAAGCGACCACAGCTCCCGCGAAATGTCTGGATCCTCGGTTTTGTCAGCCTGTTCATGGACCTTTCGAGCGAGGTCTATCACTCGCTCCTCCCCGCTTTCATCACGATCGGGCTGGGGCTCCCGGCGACGGCGCTCGGAGCGATCGACGGGCTCGCCGAGGCGACGTCCAATTTCGCCAAGCTCTTCTCGGGGCGCCTTTCCGACCGGAGCCTCAGGCGCAAGCCCTGGATCATGAGCGGCTACGGCCTCGCCGCACTTTCAAAGCCCCTCTTCCCGCTCGCCTCGAACGCGCTTCTGGTGATGTTCGCCCGCTTTGCCGATCGTATCGGCAAGGGGATCCGCGGCTCGCCGCGCGATGCGATGATCGCCGACGAGACGCCGCCCGAGATCCGCGGCCGGGCGTTCGGCTTGAGACAGGCGCTCGATACAATAGGCGCGCTCATTGCCCCATTGGTCGCGATCGGTCTGATGGCACTCCTCGCGAGCGACATCCGCAAGGTCTTCTGGATCGCGATCATTCCGGCTGCCGTTTCCTTCCTTCTCGCCTGGCTGGTGCTGAAGGAGACGGACCAGCATCTGGCGCCGATCAGGAAGTCGCCATTCTTCGCGGGCTTTAGGCAGCTCAACAAGGAAACGAAACGCCTGCTCCAGGTCGGATTCCTGTTCACCCTGGCACGCTTTTCCGAGGCTTTCCTGATCCTCAAGGGGATCGACATCGGACTTAGCGAAGCCATGTCTCCGCTGACGCTCGCGATCTTCAATCTGGCTTACGTGGCGTTTGCTTATCCTGCCGGAGCCTTGAGCGACAAAATGCAGCCGCGCTCGATTTTGATCGCCGGAATGATTGCCCTTGTTGCCGGGGATCTCGTGCTTGCACGGACCGGGAACTTCGCCGGCCTAGTGGTCGGCACTGCGCTTTGGGGAACCCACATGGCGCTCACTCAGGGCATCTTCTCGAGGATGATCGCCGACAGCGCGCCCGAGGAATTGAGGGCGACGAGCTTCGGGGCCTTCTATTTCGTCACGGGCGTTGGCACCCTTCTCGCAAGCCTCGGAGCGGGCTGGCTGTGGGACCGGCAGGGACCCGAATCGACCTTCCTCACGAGCGCCGGAGTCGCGGCCGCAGCCCTCGCCATGCTCATGCTTCTGGGCGAGCACAAAAGAGCAAGCCCTTAAAATCGGCAAATTCTTTCCGCTCGCGTGACGTTCCGGCACCCATTATATAACTGACTGGTCAGTTATGAATGCGAAGAGGCAGCCGCGCTGGCAAAGACGCGCCGAGGATCGGCCCCGCGAGATCTGCGCGGCGGCGCTCGAAGTTTTTGCCGAAAAAGGCTTTGCTGCGGCAAAGCTCGACGAGATCGCCAGGCGCGCGGGAGTGTCGAAAGGCACACTCTACCTCTATTTCGCTGACAAGGAGCAGCTGTTCCGCGCGGTCGTTCGCGATTCGATCGCTCCAAACGTCGAGGCGATCATTTCTGGGCTCGGCTCGATCGATCTGCCGCTCGCCGAGGTCGTCCCAGCCTTCTTTGCCGCCTTTGCCCAGAATATCGGCAGAATCCCGGTTGGAGCCGTCGCGAAGATGGTGATCGGCGAATCCCGCAATTTCCCCGAGCTCGCGCGCGTCTGGCATGATGAAATCGCCTCGAAGGCGATCGGAGCGATCGCGGTTCTGGTCGCGAAGGCGCAAGCAAGAGGCGAGGTCCGAGCCGGCGATCCGAGGCTCTATGCTTTCTCACTCATGGGCCCGATGGTCCTTGGTGCGTTGTGGACGACAACGCTCGTCCCGGTCGGCGGGGAGCCGATCGATCTTGCGCGCCTCGCCGCCCAGCATGGAGAAACGGTGCTCCATGGCCTCCTCGTCGAGCGCGGCCAAAGGTGAGACGCGCATTTCCATCCCTTGCCGTCCTGCTCCTTGGAGCATGCACCGTCGGCCCGGATTATTCGCGCCCCGCAACGCCCGTGCCGCCCGCTTATTCCGAGCCGCATTCGGCGGCTCGCTTGAGCGATGGCGAACTCGCCTCCTGGTGGAACAGGTTCGGCGATGAAGAGCTCGACAGCCTGATCAATCGCGCGATCGCGCAGAACCTCGATGTCGAGACTGCCGCGGCGCGGATCCGTCAAGCCCGCGCGGAGGAGCGCGCGGCCGAAGCAGCTGCGCTTCCAAGCGTCAGTACATCAGCTTCAGTCACCAGGCAGCGGATCAGCGAGAACGCCATTCCTGTTCCTCCGGGCGAAGGCGCAAATGGCGGCGGCGCCGGAGGCTTTGGCCTCCCCGGTTCCGAATTCACAACCTGGCGCGCCGGCTTCGATGCCAGCTGGGAGATCGACCTGTTCGGCAAGACCCGCCGCTCGGTTGAAGCAGCAAGGGCGCGCACCGGCGCCGCGATCTGGAACCGCCGCGACGTTCAGGTCTCGAGCGCGGCCGAAGTCGCAAGCGCCTATCTCCAGCTTCGAACGCTCCAGCAGCAGATCGCCGTCGCTACGGGGGAAGTCGAGCGCCAGCAACGTTCCGAGCGCCTGGTCCGAGCACGGGTTCGCGGCGGCCTCGTGACCGGCCAGGATCTCGAGCAGCAGAGTTCCGAGCTTGCGACCGCTACAGCTGCCATTCCGCCGCTTCGCGCCGAGGCGGACATTGAGATCCACAAGATCGGCATATTGACCGGCGAACCCCCCGAAGCGCTCGTCGCCGATCTCGGTCCGGCCGGGGCCCTCCCCCTTTCCCCTCCCGAGATCCCCGCCGGACTTCCGTCCGATCTCCTGCGCCGGCGACCCGACATTCGCGCCGCGGAGCGAAACCTCGCCGCTTCGACCGCCGACATCGGAGTCGCCATGGCCGACCTCTATCCACGCTTTTCGCTGAGCGCCGCGCCGGCGCTCGTCAGCACGGCGCTCGCGAGCCTCATCGAATGGGGCAGCCGGAGCTTCACCGCCGGCGCGTCGCTCGATTGGCCGATCTTCAACGGTGGCCGGACGAGGGCCAATATCGAAGCCAAGAATGCGCAGCAGCAAGAAGCGCTGATCGCCTATCGAAAGACGATCCTTGCCGCGCTTCAGGACGTCGAGGACGCCCTCGTCAAGATCGACAACGACAAGAGAGGGATAAGTGAGCTCGAAGGGGCACTCGGCTCGGCCAGGCGGGCGGAGGCGATCGCTCGCGAGCGCTATAGAGGCGGCCTCGTCACTCTTTCGGACGTCCTCGACGCGCAGGCCAAACGCATCGCATTGGAGAACAGGGTGGTTGAGATGAGGGGCGCTGAAGCACTGGGCACGGTCGCGCTCTATAAGGCGCTCGGCGGCGGCTGGCCCGAACTGACTGAGGGGGGAGCGCAGCAATGAGACGCTTCCGGCCGTTCCTCATCCTCATAGTCATTCTAGTAGCGGCAGTCCTCGTCTGGGAGTTGTTCGGCCCCAAGCCCCGTACTGCCTATCTCTCCGGCTATATCGTCGGCGACAATCTTGATCTCGCCGCACCCGTTTCAGGAACGCTCGAATCCGTCTCGCTGGTCGACGGCCAGCGAGTGGCAGCCGGGCAGGCTGCGTTCCGGATCGCGCCGGCAACGCTCGCCGCGCAAGGTCAACAGGCGAGCGCGAACATCGAGGCCAACCAGACCGGGATCTCGGCCGCCGAGGCCAATTTGAAGCAGGCGCTCGCCGATCTGGCAGCGACGCAGGCGACCGCTCTAAATGCCCGTCAGAACCTCGCTCGCTTGGAATCGGTAAAGCGCGACGATCCGGCGGCGGTCGCCAACACCGACCTCGACAAGGCCAACGCCGCACTTCGCCAGGCGAATGCCAATGTTCTTGCAGCCCAAAAGGCGGCCGACGCGCGCCGAGCTGGGATCGCCCAGGCGAAAGCCCAGACCCAGCAGGCGATCGGCGGCAAGCATGGCGTCGATATCCAGGTCTCTCAGCTCTCGCCGGTGGTTCCGGCCGAGGGCCGCGTCGACCAGGTCTATTTCCAGGTCGGCGAGTGGGTTCCGGCGAACCAGGCGATCGTCAGCATCATTCCCGACGGCAAGGTGAAGGTGCGCTTTT
The DNA here is from genome assembly GCA_036268895.1 of Sphingomicrobium sp. GTDB lineage: Bacteria > Pseudomonadota > Alphaproteobacteria > Sphingomonadales > Sphingomonadaceae > Sphingomicrobium. Next base: position 9,931 of record DATATH010000158.1, read on the forward strand.
TCGTGCCCGAGGGACAGGTCTCGCACTACAGGCCCGGCAGGCAGTTGCATTTCTCATGTGACGGCTGCGCTACTGGCCTTACCGCAAGGATCGGATACGTGAGCCCGGATCCAGAGTTCACCCCGCCCATCATCTTCAGCCGCGACAGCCGGACGCGGATGGTGTTCATGGTCGAAGCCTATCCGGTCAATCCCGCAAAGCTGAACCCCGGGCTGCCGGTCGAGGTCGAGCCGCTGCCGTGACACTCGCGATCGATGTCAGCGGCCTCAACAAGAGCTTCGGCGGCCGCCGGGTGGTCAAGGATGTCGCGCTAAAGATCGAGCAAGGCCACATCACCGGTTTCCTCGGCCCGAACGGTTCGGGAAAGACGACGACCCTTCGAATGCTTTGCGGGCTTCTGACGCCCGACAGCGGCAAGGGAACCGTGCTCGGCCTCGATTTTCCGAGCGAGGCCGAGGCCATCAAGCGCCAGACCGGCTACATGACGCAGCGCTTCTCCCTTTATGAAGACCTCACGATCGAGGAGAATCTGGCGTTCATAGCCCGGGTCTACAGCCTCGATAGGGTCTCCTCGCGGGTCGACCAGGCGCTCGACAAGCTTGGTCTCCACGACCGGCGCAAGCAGCTCGCCGGCCAGCTGTCGGGCGGCTGGAAGCAACGGCTCGCGCTCGCCGCCGCGACCCTTCACGAGCCCAGGCTCTTGCTCCTCGACGAGCCCACCGCGGGGGTCGACCCGCAGGCCCGGCGCGACTTCTGGGATGAAATCCATGCGCTGTCGGACACCGGCATTACCGTTTTGGTCTCGACCCATTACATGGACGAGGCAGAGCGCTGCCACGACATTGCCTACATCTTCAACGGCGATCTGATCGCGCGAGGGACCGCGGCCGAGCTCATCAACCAGTCACGCCTCGTCACCTATGAGGCTGAAGGACCGCGCGCCGACCGGCTCGCGCGCGATCTTGGCGGCAAGCCCGGGATCGAGATGGTTTCGCCGTTCGGGCCGGCCCTTCACGTCAGCGGGACCGACCGGGGCGCTCTCGAAAAGGCGATCGAGCCGTTCCGCCGCCAGCCGTGGCAGTGGGTCGAGGTCGAACCCAGCCTCGAGGACGTGTTCATCCACCTCATGCATGCGCAGGGCTCGAACCGCCTCGGCGAAGCCGCATGATGGGCCTTTCCCTTTCCCGGATCCTCGCGGTCCTCGCCAAAGAGTTCACACAGCTCGTCCGCGACCGACTGACCTACGCGATGATCATCGGAATACCGGTCCTGCAGCTTTTGCTGTTCGGCTATGCGATCAACACCGACCCCAAGCATTTGCCGACCGCCGTGCTTGTGCAGGACCAGGGCGATTTCTCGCGCTCGGTGATCGCTTCCTTGAGAAACAGCCAATATTTCGACATCGTCGCTTCTGTCGGCACGCCGGCCGAATTGAACCGTCTGATCGAACGGGGTTCGGTGCAGTTCGCGATCACCATTCCAGGCGATTTCACTCGAAAGGTCGTTCGCGGCGAGAACCCGCAATTGCTCGTCGAGGCGGACGCATCGGACCCGGCCGCGACCGGTCCTGCGGTTTCGGCACTGAACATGCTACCGCAATATGCGCTTCGGCATGATCTCAAAGGGCCCCTCGCCCCCTCGGGAACAGCCAGAAAGCCCTTCGAGGTGGTCGTCCAGGATCGCTACAACCCCGAGAATGTGACCGCCTACAACATCGTGCCGGGGCTCGTCGCGACCATCCTCACCATGACCCTCGTCATGATGACCGCGCTCGCAATGACGAGGGAAGTCGAACGGGGGACGATGGAGACCCTGCTCGCAACCCCGCTCCGGCCGATCGAGGTCATGGTCGGCAAGCTGACACCGTTCGTTCTCGTCGGGGTCGTCCAGGCGACCCTCATCATCGGAATGGCAAGGATATTGTTCGGAGTGCCCATGGCAGGAGGCTGGCCGGCGCTGATCCTTGGTCTCTTCCTCTTCATCGTCGGGAGCCTGGCGCTCGGCTTTCTCGTTTCGACCGTCGCCCGAAATCAGCTGCAGGCGATGCAGATGAGCTTCTTTTATTTCCTGCCGTCGATCCTTCTTTCAGGGTTCCTGTTCCCGTTCCGCGGAATGCCGCAATGGGCACAGTGGCTCGGGAGCCTGCTTCCCGTCACCTATATGCTTCGCGTGGTTCGAGGGGCGATGCTGAAAGGCGTCGGAATAGCGGGCTCCTTCCAGAGCCTCGCTGCTCTCACGCTGTTCATGCTGATCGTGGCCTCGCTCGCGGTGCGCGCCTACCGGACCACGCTCGACTAGAGCGTGAAGCTCTCGCCTCCTTTTGCCTTTTCGAGCAGCAGCTTCGAGAAGCTGAAATCGCTGCTCATCCGCTCTTCCTGCCGCTTCAGTCCCTCGACGATCCTTGGCAGGCCGACGCTGTCGGCCCAGAACATCGGGCCGCCGCGGTAGACCGGCCAGCCGTAACCATAGACCCAGACGACATCGATATCGGATGCCCGTTGAGCGATGCCTTCCTCGAGAATCTTCGCGCCCTCGTTGACCATCGTGTAGAGCGTTCGCTCGACGATCTCCTCGTCGCTGATCTCGCGGCGCTCGACCGCCTCTTTCTTCGCGAAATCCTCGATGATCTGCTCGACGAGTGGTGACGGGCTCGGACGCCGCTTCTCGTCATAATCATAGAAGCCCGCGCCCTTCTTCTGACCCCAGCGGTCGATCGCGCAGAGCGCGTCGCGGACCGTCTCGATCCGGTTCGGGTCGCGGTGCCAGCCGATGTCGACGCCGGCAAGGTCGGCCATCTGGAACGGTCCCATCGGCATCCCGAACTCGACATGGACCCGGTCGACCTGCTCGGGCGTAGCGCCCTCGAGCAGAAGCCTGGTCGCCTCGATCTGGCGCGGCATCAGCATCCGGTTGCCGATAAAACCGTGGCAGACACCCGCGACCACCGGCACTTTCCTGATTCGCTTTCCGATCTGCATCGCGGTCAGGAGCACGTCGGGCGCCGTTTCTGCGCCGCGCACCACCTCCAAAAGCTTCATGATGTTCGCCGGCGAGAAGAAGTGCATTCCAACGACATCGGCAGGGCGCGAGATGCTCGCCGCTATCTCGTCGATGTTGAGATAGGAGGTGTTCGAGGCGAGGATTGCGCCAGGCTTCGCGATCTTGTCGAGCCGGGCAAAGACCTCCTTCTTTACGTCCATATTCTCATAGACCGCCTCGATGATGAGATCACAGTCGGCTAGCTCGGCAAAGTCGAGCGTCGGCTCGAGACACGCCAGCGCCCTTTGGACCTGCTCGCCCGTCAGCTTCCCCTTGGCGGCGCTCGCCTCGTAATTCTTGCGCATGAGCCCGGTGCCGCGATCAAGCGCGTCCTGGCTCATCTCGATGATCGTCACCGGCATCCCGGCAGAAAGGAAGTTCATCGAGATCCCGCCGCCCATCGTTCCGGCGCCGATCACTCCCACCTTGTGGATCAACCGCGGCTCGGTGTTCTCCGGGAGGCCGTCGATCTTGTTCGCCTTGCGCTCGGCGAAGAAGAAATAGCGCTGAGCGGCCGACTGCTCGCCGCTCATCAGCTCCATGAACAGCTTTCGCTCTTCTATCACCCCTTGCGAAAAGGGCTTCTCGGTCGCGATTCTGACGGCTTCGATATTCTTGAGCGGAGCCAAAAAGCCGCGGAAGCGCTTCGAATTCTCCTTCTTGAACTCGTCGAACAACGCTGGGTCGACGTCGGCCATCCTATCCTGCCGCTCCGAGGATTTCGGGAGCGGCCGGATGTCCCGGACCTCCTCGGCAAAAGCGACCGCGTGAGGAATGAGGTCGCCCTCGATCATCCGGTCGACGAGGCCGCAATCGAACGCCTCCTTCGCCCCGAGGGGATTTCCGGTCGCGGTCATTTCGAGCGCGTGACGGACACCTGCAACGCGGGGAAGACGCTGCGTCCCGCCGGCTCCAGGAAGAAGCCCCAGTTTCACCTCGGGAGTGCCAAGTTTGGCAGACCTGTCGGCCACTCGATAATGGCAGCCGAGCGCCACCTCGAGGCCGCCGCCGAGCGCAGTGCCGTGGATCGCCGCCACGACGGGCTTCGAGCAATCCTCGATCGCGTCGACGACTGCGGGCAGCCAGGGCTGCTGCGGCGGCTTGCCGAATTCGGTAATGTCCGCGCCTGCGAAAAAAGTCTGGCCTTCGCAGGCGATCACCACCGCCTTGACGCTGTCGTCAGCTTCCGCCTTTGCGATCGCATCGACCAGCCCCTGGCGGACGGGCGTCGAGAGCGCGTTCACCGGCGGGTTGTTCGAAAGGACGATCAGCACGTCGCCGTGCCTGCGCGTCGAGATCGGGCCGACCTTGTCCATTACCTCATCCATGTCGCTTCTCCGACTTCAGCCGCTACGGCTGAGCTTACCCGCTTGCAAGTCACACGACCGAGCAGATAGTTGAGGTGTCGCTTGCAGCAAGGACCCAAGAATGGACGAACCTGCAAAGCCAGATGAGCTTCACAAGGCCGAGTTTCGCAACGAGCGCAAAGCGCTCGACCGAAGCGCCAGAACCGTGGCTCGAAGCACGAGCGAGCTCGCCGACAGCGCCGATCGCCGCACGATTCTCGCGGGCGATCGGACTCTGCTCGCGGCGGAGCGGACCTACGCAGCCTGGGTGAGGACCGCGCTTGCCGCTATCGCGGCGGGTATCGGCGCGAGAGCCCTTGTGAAGGACGTCCTTCCGCAATGGGTCGGGAAGGTGACCGGAACGGTCCTCGTCATCTTCGCCTGTTTCTGTCTCGTTGCGGCGGTCTGGCGCGAGATTCGCGGCACTCCGCGCCCGCCCGAGCCCGACATAGGGACGATCCCGGCGGCGCTGCTCGTGCCTATGAACCTTCTGCTCTTGCTGGTCGCGCTCGCCGCGCTGGTCGGGATCTGGTCGGCCTAGAGGCTTCTTGGGCCTTTAGCTCCTGGCCTTGTAGCCGCTGATCACGCCGAGGATGAAACAGGTTGCGAGGGCGAGCTGGACCTTTCCGGCGGGATCCTCCCAGCCGAAATACCGCGAGCCCCAACCGAAGACCGCGATGAACATGGCTATGGCGATGCCGACCATGGCTGTTTCTCCCGAGGGCCGGTGAAGAACTGACCGGCTGGTGCCAATTGTCGGCCGTCAAGGTAAACAGAGGGTGAAGCTTGCCCCTGCTGTGCGGCGCAGTCATAGGGGCGCCACGCCTAGAAATTTCCGTTGGGGATCACATGAAAGCGCGCGTCTTCATCACCCTCAAATCCGGGGTCCTCGACCCGCAGGGCAAGGCCATCCACCATGCGCTCGAGGGCCTCGGCTTTTCCGGCGTCAACGACGTCCGCGCCGGCAAGCTGATCGAGCTCGACCTTAAAGAGGGCACGAGCGATGCACAGATCGAGGACATGTGCCGCAAGCTGCTTGCGAACACGGTCATCGAGAATTTCCGTATCGAACGGATGGAGACCGCATGAAGAGCGCGGTCATCGTCTTTCCCGGCTCCAATTGCGACCGCGACCTTGCAGTTGCGCTGGAACTGGTAACCGGACGCAAGCCGGCGATGGTCTGGCACAGGGAGGCTGAGCTCCCGGACGGGATCGATTTCATCGGCGTCCCGGGCGGCTTCTCCTATGGCGACTATCTGCGCTCGGGAGCGATGGCTGCGCGTTCGCCGGTCATGCGCGCGGTCAAGGACGCGGCGGACCGCGGAGTTCCGGTAGTGGGCATCTGCAACGGCTTCCAGGTGCTGACCGAGGCCGGGCTCCTGCCCGGCGCGCTCATGCGCAACGCCGGGCTGAGTTTCGTCTGCCGACCGGTTCGCCTCAGGGTCGAGAACAGTCAGAGCCTCTTCACCTCGGCTTATGATTCAGGCGAGGAAATCGTCTTTCCGGTCGCCCACCATGACGGCAATTACCAGGCGGATGAGGCGATCCTCGAGGTCCTCGAAAGCGAAGGGCGAATTGCCTTCCGCTATCTTGAGGAGTGCAATGGCTCGGCCCGCAACATAGCAGGAATCCTCAACAGCGCGGGCAACGTCCTCGGCCTGATGCCGCACCCTGAGCGCGTCGTTGAACCGGCGCACGGGGGGACCGACGGACGGCGGCTGTTCGAGGGCTTGCTCGAAATGGTCTCCTGATGCGCGCCTATATCGGGATCACCGGCCTCGTCTTCGCGCTGATTTTTGCAGCCCACGTCGCCAGGATTCTTGCCGAAGGGTCCGGTCTGCTGCGCGAGCCGCTCATCATGGGAACGAGCGTGCTCTCGCTCGGACTTTGCCTCTGGGCCCTGGTGCTATTGACTAGAGGGCCGCGGTAAACGGCGTGAAGTTCGTGCCGACGTCGTAAACGTCGACGCCTTCCTTGCGCTTGAGCCAGCCGACGACCGCGTAGGTAAGCGGCGTAAGGAGCAATTCCCAGCTTACCTTCAGGATGAACTGGCTCAGCATCACCTGTCCGAGCGTCGCCACCGGCCAGTCGGTCATTCCATAAAAGGCGATCGGATAGAAGATCAGGCTGTCGATGCCCTCGCCGACGATGGTACTGCCCCAGAAGCGCATCCAGAGCTTCCGCCCTTTGCTCCAGATCTTCATCTTCGCCATCGTCACGGATTCCAGGAAATCGCCGACGAAAAAGGCGGTCATCGAGGCAAGGATGATCCGCCAGCCCGAGCCGAACACCCGTTCATAGGCTTCCTGCCCCGTCCAACCCGGTGCGACCGGGAGATGAACTACCGTCCATTCCATGAGCGCCATGAAGGCGAGCGCCGCAAAACCGGTCCAGATCGCCCGGCGCGCCCTGGCGTAACCGTAGACCTCCGTCATCACGTCATCGATCAGGTAGGAGATCGGGAAGAAAAGGATTCCTGCACCGAACGGCCACGCGCCGATGTCCGGGAGAATGAGAAACGAGCGCTTCTCCGCCCCGATCACGTTCGAAAGAAGGATGTCGACGACGAAGGCGACAAGGACGAAGTCGAAGTAGCGAAAATGAGCTCCGCTGAGCTTGCGTGCCTCGACCTGGCGCAGCCCCTTCCCTTCCGCCTTCATGTCGTCAGGCGTACCGCGGTTCAGCTTTGCGTCAATTGCCAGGCTCGCTCATCTGCTCCGCTCAGCGGAAAAAGACTATGGCCTCCTTTTTCTGGACCGCGCCGGGAGCGGTCGATTGAGCGAGAGCATCACGGCGGGGGCGCCGAAGAGGACGAACAGGAAGAGAAGCGCCAAGGCTGGTCCGCTCCGCGGATTGAGAAGCCAGATAGCTACGATGCAGCTCAGCGAAAGCGCTGCAAGCATCCACCTGGTGGCATCTAATGGTCGCTTCGACATCGTCCAAGAATGCCCGTTGCTTCGGCTGGCTACAATGGGGCTGAGCTAAATACTCGATGATCGATCTGCGCTGACAGGCGACGGCGCAATCGATTAATGTCTCGGCCGAAATGACCAGGGGGCCCATGGCGAAACCACCGGGTATCCACTTGCCGGCGTCCAGTAGTAAGCACTGACGATTGGACCGGGCAGACTTTTGCTCACCAGAGGGTCGGAAAGTGAGCAGTAGATGGGTCCCCACTGAAAGGGTGACAGCCTCTCTCAAAGTTCGGATAAAGGGGTGAACCGGAGATCATGGAGGCGTTCATGACGACAACATTTCTGGGTATGAAGACCTTCGTTTGCCTCGGCTCGCTTGCGATCACCATCGGCAGCTATGCAATGGCTGCTCCGCCGGGCGCCAGGCCGTTTCAATCAGTGCTCGCCGATCCGACCCGCCCCCCGGAGGACGTCGCTCGAGATGCGAACCGAAAGCCCGCGGAGCTGCTGTCCTTCGCCGGCGTTCACAAGGGAATGAAGATCGCCGAGCTTGCACCGGGCGGTGGATATTTCACGCACATCCTGACCGGCGCCGTTGGCAATAGCGGCCACGTCTACGCGATCACGCGCCAGCCCTCGACGGCAGTGCAGGCGCTCGCGCAAAAGCATTCCAACCTGACGGTGGTTGGAGGCTCTCCAGGAACAATTCCGGTGCCGGGGCAAGTCGACCTCGTCTGGACGACGCAAAACTATCACGACTTCAAGAACAGCAAATTGCCCACCGGAGACGCGGCTCAAGCTTACGATGCCGAGGCATTCCGAGTGCTGAAGCCGGGCGGGACTTATCTTATCGTCGATCACGAGGCGGCGCCCGGTGCAGGAGCCAGTCAGACATCGACGCTCCACCGGATCGAGGACACCGTCGTCCGGCGCGAAGTCGAGGCTGCCGGGTTCAAGCTCGAAGCGGAGAGCAATCTACTGCGCAATCCAGCAGACAATCACACGGCCAGGGTTCAGGATCCAAGCATTCGCGGGAAGACCGATCAGTTCATCTTGAAGTTCCGCAAGCCGCGCTAGCTCTCGCGCCTTGGTCGACCTGGCGCCGCGCGCGCTTTGGACGCGCAATTCATCGTCAACCGAAGCGGCAGGACCAGGCGAAAGAGCGAACATTAGCGGTCGTTCAGTCGTTCCAGCAGAAACGCAACTAATCGAGCGTGAGCCGTCCGAAAGTCTGGCCTGAAACTGATGGCAATCCCGGAAAGGTAACGCAGCTGCCATAATGAAGGCGCGCCGCACGGACATCTCGTTCGACGAAGTCCTTGTCCAGCCGAATACCCATCATCCTCATTCGCAAAAGAAGGAACCGAGATTCCCTCGCGAACGTGTCGTTGTCGAGTTTAAGTGCCTCGATCGCATCGATCTCAGAAAGCTTTTCGTCAGTGGAAATCGGACCGCCAACGACGGGAAGAGCCCGAAGGTGACCCAGATCCACAAGCTCCTTTTCCGCGAGCCGCTGCATGTCCGGCACCATTTCATAGGCAATCCGATACTGAAGCATCCGCTCGTGCGGCATATGAGCTGCGACATCGGCTGCCGTCGCCGCTTCACGGGCAAGTGAATCCCATGTTCGATTCGGGATCCAGAACTGATCGATGAGCTGGCGGCCTTCCAAACGTTCGCCCTGCTCGGTCGCCAAGCGAAGGCTGTCGAGCTTCTTCGCAACGCAGTCGTGCATGGCGAGGCGACCATAGGCTTGAGGTCCATCGCCATCACTGAGTTCATTGTTCATGTCCGCAGCGGCCGCGTCGACCTTCTGATTCCATTCGATCGATTGGACCGCCTGCTCGGCACCAAGCGCTATCAGAACGCCCAACACGATGATCGCCACCTCGCCAACGAACTCGCGCCAGCCGTGCAATGGTTTGGGCAGGTGGAAATGCATTCGGCCGGCCCCCTGCAACAAGCGGGAGCCTAACAGAAGAGCCACCGTCCGCAATGGGTGGAGGCTGCGTGAAAACTCAGCTTAAGGTCGATTTTCGCGTCTTTGACGGAGGGTCTTGGATTCCGCGGTTCTTCTACTTCGTTGAATTCATTAGCTGCGTTTTTTATGCGATCCGCACGAAAACCCGTCATCCCGAGCCGCGGCCCGAGTTTTCACGCAGCCTCGGTGGAAAAACGGACGGACCCGTCCAAGCAGGCTTCAGTGAATCCTCGACGAGGGGAGTCAGGCTGGGATCAATCCCACGCTCGGTGTCGTCCGCTTGCCGGCAAGCCAACCGGAGTAAGCGATGATTATCCCGGCCAAGCCCGCTGCTAATGTGAAGGCTGGCAGCGGGACGCTCGCCAGATGCGCGTAGAGTTGGCGCCACGCGGTCGTGACCCCGACGCCCTGAATCAGAACCTCGTTCATCACGATCAGGGCACCTGCTTCCACGAATGGTCGGCCGTGCTTGCCGGCACGCCAGGCCAGATAGAATACGATGGCTGCCGTGACGGCATTGGCAAGTAGGATATCGAGGCTGAATTTCCAGAAGTCCTGAGGCCCACGTACCTGCAGGAAAGGGACGAATCGATAAAGGCGTTCGAAGATTGGCGGCAACAGGAAGACAACTGTCGAAAGCATGTAGCGGCTGTGCGGATGCACTTTGCGGCGCCACCTGAGGCCCTGCCAATAACAGTAAGCGAAGCCAGTCACTAAGACGATAGACCCCAATCCCAGTCGAGGGGCATACGCCACACCGAATGGCGATAATCTGCTGACGAATTGCTGCGCCATGAGGACGGAAACGGCGGCGCTGGCAGCCACAAAGAATGGAAAAACACCAAGACTGGCGATTCCCATCTGGCGGTGAATGTCCCGCCGGTCTTGATGGATCAGCCAACTCTGGGCAGCGAGAATGCCAATCCACAGCGTCCCGGCGGCCGCGTGCGCGTGCAGCGGAACCGACGCAGTCGAAAATATGGCGAAATAGTTCGGCCAAAAAGCCAGTCCGACTAGCGGAAACAGCGCCAGGAGATACCAGTAAGCGTGGCGATAGGGCATGGTGACGAACCTTATCGTTGGAAATCCGGATCGCCGGTCTGCCACAGCGCGAACGCGAGCATGTCGGCGGTATTGAGGTCGCTCTGCCGCCGCGTCGCGTCGAAGCCGGTGTGACCGGCGTCATAGTCCACGCGCAGCAGCACCGGCTCGCCACTGGCGGTCGCCGCCTGCAGCCGTGCGGCGAACT
>DATATH010000159.1:0-13433 GCA_036268895.1 Sphingomicrobium sp.
AAACGCGCTCGGTCCATGCCTCGAACCCGCCGAAGCCGATCTCGGAGCGCCTCAGCTGGCCACGGTCGAGCCAGATGCAGCTATTCGTCAGCCGAGTGAGGAAGGTTCGATCGTGGCTGATCGCGATGAAGGCGCCCCTGAAACGCTTGAGCCAATCCTCGAGCCACTCGATCGCGACGAGGTCGAGATGGTTCGTCGGTTCATCGAGGAGCAGAACGTCGGGCTTTGCCGCGAGAGCCCGAGTGATCGCCGCCCGGCGCCGCTCGCCGCCGCTGGCCGTGGCGGTCGGTCGCGCGAGATCGATCCCGAGCTGGTCGGCGATCGCTGCGGCCTCGTGAGGCTGCGGTGCATCGCTCCCATGAACGACCCAGTCGTGGAGCGTCTCGAAGCCCTCCAGCTTCGGGTCCTGTTCGAGCAGGACAACATTCGTTGAAGGAACGATGGTGCGTTTGCCCTCATCCGGGTCGATCAATCCCGCGAGGCATTTTAGCAAAGTGGTCTTGCCCGCGCCGTTCCGGCCGATGAGGGCGAGCCGGTCCCGGTCTCCGATGTAGAGGTCGAGATGCCGGAAGAGCCAACCCTCGCCCTGGATCAGGCCGAGATCTTCGTAGGAGAGGACTGGCGCTGCCATGAGGGCGCCCTAGCCAATCGAATCGGCATGCTGAACCCCTGGGGAGCGAACTGTTGCTCCAATGCAACGCCCCTGTGACCCTGAACGGCTGTGTGCGGCCGCGTTCATAGCCAATTCAATGGCCGGTGTTAGAAGGACGGCCCGACGAGAGAGTCGAGTTATGAACCCTTTGCGTATGCTCCTCCTTGCCGGGCTCGTTGCAACCGGCCTCACCAGCGTTCCGGCGCTGGCTGACCGTCCGCGCGACCGCGGACCGCAAGCGATGCAGCAGCCGCAGGGTCCGCGCCGGGAACAGGAGCGTGCGTTCGAGGCGACGCGCGATGCCCGCTCGATGTCGCTCCCACAGCTGGAACGTCGGGTGATGCCGTTCATGGGCGGCGCCGACTATCTCGGCCCCGAGATCAACAACGGCGCATATCGAATGAAATTCATTCAGAACGGCCGCGTGATCTGGGTCGACGTCGATCCTCAGACCGGACGGATCATTCGCCGGTCGCGCGACCGCTAGGCCGTTACGGGCGCGGATTGACATTTCGGCGCGCCTTCCCAGTTGTTCCGGACAAGCAACCTCTCGCCGCAACGCGGGTTGACGCCGAGAGATGAACAGTTCCGGGGAGCATCGATGCGTATCCTGATCGTCGAAGACGAACCCAATCTCGGGCGACAGCTTCGCTCGACGCTCGAAGGCGCCGGCTATGCGGTCGATCTCGCGACCGACGGGGAGGACGGGCACTATCTCGGCTCGACCGAAAGCTATGACGCCGTGATCCTCGACCTTGGCCTGCCCGAGATCGACGGGCTCACCGTCCTCGACCGGTGGCGGAAGGAGGGCAGGAAAATGCCCGTCCTTGTCCTGACCGCTCGCGACAGCTGGTCGGACAAGGTTGCCGGCCTCGATGCCGGCGCCGACGACTACCTCGCCAAGCCGTTCCAAACCGAGGAACTGATCGCGCGCCTGCGCGCGCTCATCCGCCGCTCGTCGGGCAACGCCAGCAGCGAGCTAACCGCCGGCGACATCCGCCTCGACACCCGTTCGGGCAAGGTCACCAAGGCCGGCGAGCCGGTGAAGCTCACGGCGCAGGAGTACAAACTTCTCTCCTATCTGATGCACCACAAGGGCAAGGTCGTGAGCCGCACCGAGCTCATCGAGCATATCTATGACCAGGATTTCGACCGCGATTCGAACACGATCGAAGTCTTCGTGACCAGGATCCGAAAAAAACTGGGTGCTGACGTGATCACCACGATCCGGGGCCTCGGCTACAGTCTCGAGGAGCCGGAGGAGGCTCGGACCGCTTGAACAAGGAAGCCGCCACCATCCCGGCGGCCTCCGAGCTTCCATCCGCTGCCAGCCGGAGGGCGCATCGCCGCCGCACGGGTTCACTCACTCGACGAATGATCGGGATCGCGGCGATCTGGATCGCTGCGTTGCTTCTGATCGGCGGATTCGCACTCGACAAAGTTTTGTCGCGATCGTTCATCGACAGCTTCGACAACCAGCTTGTCTACATGCTGAACTCGATGGTCGATGCCTCCGAGATTGGCCCAACGGGCGAGGTGCGTTTCAGCCGCGCTCCCGCCGAGCAGAGATTCATTCAGCCCTATTCGGGACTATATTACCAGGTCACGGATATGCCCGGGGATTCGTGCCGGCTGCGCGTGGAATCGACACTTTGTGATCCGTCGCGCTCATTGTGGGACCGCCGTCTGAAGGTCTCGGACAATCATTTTGACGTGAAGCCCCATCTCTATGAAAGCGACGAATTCTGGGATCCGGTTCGCAAGGAAAAGCTGCAGATAGCCGAACGCGACGTGCTCCTTCCAGGGTCCGACGTCCGCTGGCGATTCCAGGTTGCTGAATCGCGCGACACGCTCGACCGGCAGATCCATCAGGCAAAGCTCATCCTGTTCTGGAGCTTCACCGCACTCGGTGTCGGGCTGCTGATCCTCGCCGCGCTGCAGACCTTCTACGGGCTCTGGCCGCTAAGACGCGTGCGGAGCGAAGTGGCCGCTATCCGCTCCGGCGACAAGACCCGGGTCGGGCGCGACTTCCCCTCGGAAATCCGACCGCTGACGGAGGAAATCAACCAGCTGCTGGCGCACAGCGAAGAACAGGCGGAAGAGGCCCGTCGGCACGCCGGCAACCTCGCGCATGCTATCAAGACTCCGTTGACCGTCATTACCAATGCGGCAACCGCAAGGGCGCCCGATCTTGCCGATACCGTTTGTCGGGAGGCGCTGGTGATGCGCCGCCAGGTCGATCACCACCTCGCCCGGGCCCGAGCCATCGGCCGCCGCGCCGCGGCACAGTCGCGGACCCGCGTTTGGGAAAGCCTGGAAGCGGTCGAGAGGGCCGTCGACCGCCTTTACGAAGCCGTTACGATCGACATAGCGGGCGATCATGAGGCGCAGGTTCGGGTGGAGCGGCAGGATCTTGACGAGCTGCTCGGAAATCTAGTCGAGAATGCAGCGAAATATGGCGGAGGCCGAGTGTTCGTTACGGTCGAGCCCAAGGGCGAGATGGTCGACATCGAGGTCGAAGACGACGGGCAGGGGATCCCGGTAGAGCGACGTGGAGAACTCTTTACCCGCGGAGCGAGGCTCGACACGACCGGTAAGCCGGGCACCGGGCTTGGCCTCGCGATCGTCCGCGACGTCGCAGAAATCTACGGCGGAAGCGTTTCGCTCGAAGAGAGCGAGGATCTTGGCGGCCTGCTCGCTCGTCTGAAGCTGCCGGCGGCTTAGTCGCGCCGACAGGCGCATTCGTCGAAAATCCTTGCCAAAATTCAGTCACTTGCTGCATTGCGCCGCAGATTCTCCGGAGGGATGATAATCCATGAAATTCAAAATGTTGGCGCTCGCGACTGCGGGCCTGGCCGCAATTGCGCTTCCCGCGTCGGCACAGCCTGCAAAGCCGGTCTACGGCGACTGGGGCTACGACTCGGCCGCAATGGACAGGTCGGTGAAGCCCGGTGACGATTTCTGGGCGTTCGTGAACGGCACCTGGGACGAGAAGACCAAGATCGCTGCCGACCGTGCTTCGGCGGGTCCGTTCGTCACCCTTTCCGACAAGGCCGAGAAGGACGTGCGCGACATCGTCGAGCAGCTCGCCAGCGAGAACAACCGCGACCACCTCGGGCAGCAGATCGGCGACTATTATTCGAGCTTCACCGACCAGCAGTCGATCGAAGCGGCGGGAACCGCGCCGCTGAAACCCTATTTGGCCGAGATCGATGCGGCGAAGACGAGGGCCGAGCTTCTCTCGCTTTTCGTGAAACCTGGCTACGCCAGTCCGGTCGACGTGGGCATCGCGCCCGATTTCAAGAATCCGGATGCGTATGCCGTCTTTGCGGGGCAGGCGACGCTCGGAATGCCGAGCCGCGAATATTATCTTGAAGACAATGCCAAGATGAAGTCGCACCGGGCCGCCTATCGCGATTATATCATCGAGGTCGAGAAGCTCGCCGGGCTTCCCGGCGGGGCGGCAGCCGCCGACCGGATCATTGCTCTCGAGACCGAACTCTCGAAGGTGCAGTGGCTCGCCGCGGACCGCCGAGACATCGACAAGATCTACAATCCGATGACGTCGGCGCAGCTCGAGAAGCTCGCGCCGCAGTTCGCATGGGGCTCGACGCTCGCAAAGGCTGGCCTCGGGACCGCAAGAACGGTCATCGTTACGGAGCCGTCGGCGGTTGCCGGTGCAGGCAAGATCCTTGCATCGACTCCGCTGTCGACGTGGAGGGAGTGGCTCTCGTTCCGTTTCGTTTCGGACCACGCCGCATACCTTCCAAAGGCGATCGATGATGCGCGTTTCGCTTTCTACTCCAAAGAACTGAACGGGGTTCAGGAGCAGCGCGAGCGCTGGAAGCGCGGGGTCGCGGCGGTCAACGGCGCTCTCGGCGAGGGCGTCGGGCAGATGTACGTGAAGAGTCACTTCCCTGCCCAGTCCGAAAGCCAGATGAAGGAGCTGATCGGCAACCTCGAGGACGCCTACCGGGAGCGGATCAGCAGTAACAAGTGGATGGACGACGCGACCCGCAAGGCAGCGCTCGAAAAGCTTGCCGCCTTCGAACCGCGCATCGGCCACCCGGTCAAATATATCGACTATTCGTCGATGAAGGTGGTCAAGGGCGATGCTCTGGGCAACGCAGTGCGCGCCGAGGACTTCCAGTACAAGCTTCAGCTCAAGCGCTTCCCCAAGGCCGTCGATCGCACCCTGTGGGGCATGTATCCGCAGACGATCAACGCTTACTATAACCCGCTCGCCAACCAGATCACCTTCCCCGCCGCGATCCTCCAGCCGCCCTTCTTCGATCCGAATGCCGACGCTGCGGCGAACTATGGCGCGATTGGCGCGGTGATCGGCCACGAGATGGGCCACGGCTTCGACAATGAAGGCCGCAAGTTCGATCCGACCGGCAAGCTCCGGGACTGGTGGAGTCCCGAAGCGGCCAAGTCCTTCACGACGCGAACGGATGCACTCATTGCCCAGTACAACAGCTTCAGGCCGTTCCCGGACCTCGCAGTCAACGGCAAGCTGACGCTCGGCGAGAACATCGGCGATCTGTCCGGTGTCGAAGCGGCCTATGCTGCCTACGAGAAGTACACGGCGAAGCACGGCGAATCGCCGGTGATCGACGGGCTGACCGGCGATCAGCGCTTTTTCATCGCTTATGCCCAGGCGTGGCAGGAGAAGCAGCGCGAGGATGCCGAGCGCCAGCAGGTCATCACGAACGAGCACAGCCCGGGCAAGTATCGGGTCAACGGCGTCGTGAGGAACGTCGATGCCTGGTACAAGGCATTCAACGTCCAGCCCGGCGACAAGCTGTACCTGCCTCCGGACCAGCGGGTGCACATCTGGTAATCGGACTTTTTGGGAAGGCTGGGGGGGAGGCAAGAATGGAAATTCGTTGGTTCCTGTTGGCTGCCGGTGCAGCTCTGGCAATCGCCGCCCCCGCGGCTTCGGCCCAAAAGCCGGTGTACGGCGACTGGGGCTACAGCGCCGCGGCAATGGACAGCTCGGTCAGCCCGGGCGATGACTTCTTCGCTTATGTGAACGGCACCTGGTTCAAGAAGGCTGAGATCGCACCCGACCGGACCTTCGTGGGCATCGATTCCGTCCTTAATGACCAGATCGACAAGGACGTCCGCAGCATCATCGAGAACGCCGCGAGCAACCCGGCGCAGTTCGGCCAAATCGGCCAACAGGTCGGCGATTTCTACGCCAGCTGGATGGACGATGCTGCAGTCGAGGCACGCGGTCTCTCCCCGGCCAGGCCCTATCTCGACAAGATCGCTGCGGTCGGCAGCCGCGGCAGCCTGATCGATCTGTTCGGAACCGTCGGATACGAATCGCCGCTCGGCATCTTCATCGGGCCGGATCCCAAGGTTCCGTCGCGCTATGCGGTGTTCGCGGGCCAGAGCGGTCTCGGCATGCCGGGGCGCGATTACTACCTGCTTCAGGGCGCGAAATACGACGCGTTCCGGAGCGCCTATCACGACTATATCGCGAAGATGCTGACGCTCGCCGGGAAGAAGAATGCAGGCGCCAGAGCCGACCGCATTCTCGCCCTCGAGACCAGGATCGCCAAGGCCCACTGGACTCCGGAACGGAGCCGCGACGTCAAGGCTACATACAATCCCAAGACCCGTGCTCAGCTTGCGAGGTTCACGCCGCAGCTCGACTGGGACCGCCTGCTCAAGAAACAGGGGCTCAATTCAGCAAAGACGGTGATCGTCGGCGAGACGACCGCCGTAAAGGATGCGGCAAAGCTTGTCGCGACAGCACCGCTCGAGACCTGGAAGGATTATCTCGCCTTCCATTTCCTCAGCGATCATGCGCAATTCCTGCCCAAGGCGTTCGACGACGCCCGCTTCGATTTCTACGGCAAGACTCTTGCCGACGTGCCGATCCAGCGCGACCGGTGGAAGCGCGGAGTGACGCTGGTTGATGGCTCCCTCGGGGAGGCCGTCGGGCAGATCTACGTCCAGCGTCACTATCCTCCCGAAGCGGATCGCCAGGTCCACGAGCTGGTCGACGACATACTGGCGGCGCTGAAAGACAAGATCCAGCACAACAGCTGGATGGACGAGCCGACCCGCAAGGGTGCCCTCGAGAAGCTCGCGAGCTTCGATCCCCGGCTCGGGCATCCCAAGAAGTACATCGATTATTCCTCGCTCCTGGTGAAGCGCGACGATCTGTTCGGCAATGCGATACGCTCCGAGGAGTTCGACTGGAACCTTCAGCTCAAGCGCTATC
The DNA here is from genome assembly GCA_036268895.1 of Sphingomicrobium sp. Lineage (GTDB taxonomy): Bacteria > Pseudomonadota > Alphaproteobacteria > Sphingomonadales > Sphingomonadaceae > Sphingomicrobium. The sequence goes on from DATATH010000159.1 coordinate 6,891, forward strand.
CCAAACCAGTCGACCGTGGACTGTGGGACATGCTTCCCCAGACCAACAATGCTTATTACGATCCGTCCAAGAACCAGATCACCTTCCCGGCCGCGATCCTGCAGCCACCCTATTTCGACCCGAGCGCCGATCCAGCCTCCAATTATGGGAGCATTGGAGCGACGATCGGGCACGAGATCGGCCACGGCTTCGACGACCAGGGACGGCTGTTCGACCCGATCGGGCGGCTGCGCGACTGGTGGACCGCAGCGAGCTCGAAGGCTTACACGGTCCGAACCGCCGAGCTCGTGAAGCAATATGATTCGTACGAGCCGATCCCGGGCGTGCATATCAAGGGCCGGCTGACGCTCGGCGAGAACCTCGGCGATCTTGGCGGGCTCGAGGTCGCCTATTCCGCCTACCGGCGATATGTTGCGAAGCATGGGGAGCCGCCGGTGATCGACGGCCTGACCGGCGACCAGCGCTTCTTCATCGCTTATGGATACAGCTGGGAAACCAAGCAGCGCGAAGGCGCTCTCCGCTCGCAGCTGCTCAGCAACGAGCACAGTCCTGCGGCCTATCGAGTGAACGGCGTCGTTCGCAATCTGGACGCCTGGTACAAGGCTTTCGACGTGAAGCCCGGCGACAAGCTCTACCTGCCCCCCGACCAGCGTGTCCACATCTGGAACTAAAGCGTCCCGTCCCCTATCAATGGGGCGACTGATTCGGATCGCCTGGCCGAGCTCGAAGCGGCGGCCTTATTGCCCCCTCGCCCCACACCGCCTAAGCGCGCGCCGTGGCCGCATCCATCCATACCCTCCAGGGCGCGGGCGCGCCGTCACTCGATCCGCTCATTTCGCTCATCGCGAGCGATATGAACGGCGTCAATTCGGTCATCCTCGAGCGGATGCAGAGCAAGGTCGCACTGATCCCGGAGCTCGCCGGACACCTGATCGCCGGCGGCGGCAAGCGGATGCGCCCGATGCTGACGCTCGCCAGCGGGACCTTGCTCGGCTATCCCGGCACCCGCCACCACAAGCTCGCCGCAGCTGTCGAGTTCATCCATACCGCGACCCTGCTCCATGACGACGTCGTCGACGGGTCCGGCATGCGGCGGGGCAAGCGCACCGCGAACCTCATCTGGGGAAATCCGGCGAGCGTTCTCGTCGGGGATTTCCTGTTCTCCCGTGCCTTCGAGCTGATGGTCGAGGACGGCAGCATGAAGGTTCTCCGGATCCTTTCTCACGCCTCGGCGGTCATCGCCGAGGGTGAAGTAGAGCAGCTCACGGCCCAGCGGCAGATCGAAACTGACGAAGAGCATTATCTCGAAATCATCATCGCCAAGACGGCGGCGCTGTTTGCCGCCGCTTGCCGGGTCTCGCCTGTGGTCGCGGAAGCGGGGGAAGCCTCCGAGCTCGCGTTCGAAAGCTACGGCAAGAATCTCGGAATCGCCTTCCAGCTGAGCGACGATGTCATCGACTATGCGTCCGATGCCGCCGTCATGGGCAAGGGCGTCGGCGACGACTTCCGGGACGGCAAGATGACGCTTCCGGTGATCGTCGCTTATGCGCGGGGAAGCGAGGCCGACCGCGTGTTCTGGCGTGCGGCGATCACGGGCGAGCGCGTGTCGGACAAGGACCTCGCCCATGCCATCGCGCTCCTCAAGTCCAGCGGCGCTCTCACCGACACCATCGAGCGCGCCAGGCAATATGGGCGCCGGGCAATTGACGCTCTCGCGATATTCCCGGCGAGCAAGGCCAAGGCGGCGCTGACCGAGGCTGCCGAGTTCGCCGTGGCCCGCGCATATTGACCGGGCGTGCGCGCGTCGCCCCGTCCAAAAATGAAGTCGTAATCTGGCGGTCGGGAGAGGTTCTCACATGCGTATGTATTTCGCTGCAGCGCTTGGCGCCGCGCTATCCGTTCAAGCCGGCGCCGCGACTCTGCACGAATATGCCGACCTCGGATTAAGTCCCACCGGCGATCGGATCGCTGCCGTCGAAAACGATGCTGTCGCGGATTCAAGCACACGGGCCCACGGGCACATCGTCATCCGCTCGACTGCGACCGGCAAGATCCTCTCCGCGCTGGATCCCTGCCCGGCCTGCGAATATTCCGGTTTGACGTTCGGGCCCGATGGGCGCCTCGCGTTCCTCGAGAGAGACAAGGGAACGGTCAGACTGAAGCTTGTCGGCGCCGGCGCGGCGATCACTCTGGCCACGATCGAGGGCGTCGCGCAGGAACCGCGCTTTTCCCCCGACGGACGGCGGATCGCGCTGCTCGTCACCATCGGCGCGCGCAAGGAAGCCGGAGCGACTCAGGCAGGCGTCCGCCAGGTCGGCGAGATCGGCGAAGAGAACGACGAGCAGCGAATCGGGATTGTGCCGGTCACGGGCGGCGCAATGACCCCGGTCTCGCCCGCCGACCGCTACGTATACGAATATGACTGGATCCCTGACGGGACCGCTTTCGTAGCCACTTCGGCGCTTGGAAATGGCGATGACAATTGGTGGATTGCCGAGCTCGATCGGATCGATGGGGCAACTGGCGCTGTTCAGCGCATCACCGCGCCCAAGATGCAGATGAATCAGCCGCGCGTGTCGCCGGACGGGCGCACCGTCGCATTCATTGGCGGAATCATGAGCGACTTCGGCTCGGTTGGCGGCGACGTCTACACGGTGCCGATCACCGGCGGCGAACCCATCGACCGTACCGCAGGCTATCATGGAAGCTTCACGTCACTACTCTGGGGACGAGCAGGACTTACCGCATCGGCGCTGATTGGCGAGCGCATCGAGCTGGTCCCGGTCGATGCCCTCGCCGGCCCGTCGCAACCGATCTGGTCGGCGCCTGCCTCGATCACCGCCGGCGACGCCAGGTTCGCGCGATCGGCGGACGGCGGGACGGTCGCGTTTGTAAAGGAGGATTTCGAACATGCACCGGCGATCTATGCCGGTTCCGCTTCGGCCCCGCGCCAGCTGACCCATGACAATGATGGCTGGCCTTCGCTGGTGCGCGCTCAAAGCATCTCGTGGAACAGCGGGCAATTTTCCGTCCAGGGCTGGCTCCTCGCGCCGAGCGCTCCGCCATCCGCGGGCAAGGCGCCGATGGTGACCAGCGTCCACGGCGGACCCGCCGCAGCCAACAGCCCCGGCTTCGTCTGGCAAGGCACCAACGCGGACCTCGTCCGTGCGGGCTATTACATCTTCCTGCCGAACCCGCGCGGAAGCTATGGCCAGGGCGAGGCGTTCACACGCGCCAACATCCGCGACTTCGGCGGCGGCGACCTCAAGGACATTCTCGCTGGCATCGATGCCGCCGAGCGTGTCGCACCGATCGACGACAACCGGCTTGGCCTGATGGGCTATAGCTACGGCGGCTTCATGGCGATGTGGGCGAACACCCAGACCAACCGCTTCAAGGCGATTGTATCCGGCGGCGGCCTGTCCGACTGGCTGAGCTATTACGGGATCAACGGCATCGACCAGTGGATGATCCCCTATTTCGGCAAGTCCATGTACGAAGACCCCAACGCCTACTGGGCGGTGTCGGCGATCCGCGCGATTACGAACGCCAGGACTCCGGCTTTCGTCTACGCCGGCGAGCGCGACGTCGAGGTGCCCCCGACTCAGTCGATCGAATATTGGCACGCGCTAAAGGCGATGAACGTGCCGACCAGCCTGGTCATCTATCCCGACGAAGGCCACGGTATCCGGGAGCCGAAGAACGCGCTCGATGCGAGACGGCGCACCGTCGCCTGGTTTGACCGCTACATCGGGCACCCGACCGGCCGCTGAGCGAGCAGCGCCGGTCGGCCCTGTCCAAAAGCCCATTGCCTGTGGAAGGAGCGAGGAATGACCCGCGTTTGCTGTTCGTGCACGGGGTTCGAAGCAACGCGGCCTGGCGCTGGCGGGCGCACGGGCAGGATATCTGCGTTTCGCGCATTTCCATGATGTCGCTCCCCATCGATGCGGTGCTTCCCGACCTGCTCGTTGCCCTGCGAGCCGCTGTGCGCGCACTGGTGATCGCACCTCCCGGCGCAGGCAAGACGACCAGGGTCGCCCCCGCGCTGCTCGCCGAAGGCTGGTGCACGGGGCAGGTGCTCCTCCTAGTGCCGCGCCGGCTCGCTGCCAGGGCCGCGGCCGAGTTCATGGCAACCCAATTGGGGCAGAAGGCCGGCGAGACCATCGGCTATTCGACGCGTCTCGACAGCAAGATCGGGAAAGGCACGCGAGTCATCGCGATGACCCACGGCGTATTCCTGTCGCGGATCGAGACCGACCCGGAACTCGCTCATGTTTCCGCGGTGCTGTTCGACGAGGTTCACGAACGAAGTGTCGACAATGACCTCGCCCTCGCGCTCGCACTCGATGCCGCCAGCGCGTTTCGCCCGGACCTTCGGCTGGTCGCCATGTCGGCGACGCTCGATGCCAAGCGCTTGCGCGCAATGCTCGGCGATCCGCCGACAATCGTGAGCGAGGGGCGGAGCTTCCCACTCGAGATACGCTATTGCGGGCGAAATGGAGGTACCCCAATCGAACCGCAGATGGGGTCGGCGATCCGCACCGCATTCAACGAGCATGAGGGCTCGCTCCTCGCCTTTCTCCCTGGCGTCGCCGAGATCGAGCGGACAGCCGAGGCACTCGGTTCATTACCCCCCGACATCCTCGTCCACAGGCTGCATGGCGGCATTGATCCTTCCGCGCAGCGCGCCGCCCTCGCCGTTCCGCCCTCCGGAAAACGAAAGCTGGTGCTCGCGACCAGCATCGCCGAAACGAGCGTCACTCTTGAAGACGTACGTATCGTTGTCGACAGCGGCCTTGCTCGACGTCCGCGTTATGATCGGGGAGCCGGACTGACGCGGCTCGTCACCGAGCGTGCGAGCCGCGCCGCAGTCACCCAGCGCGCCGGCCGCGCCGCGCGACAAGCGCCGGGCGTCGCAATTCGCCTTTGGGAAGAAGCTGCGACCGCCTTCCTGCCGGAGCACGACCCGCCCGAGATCCTCGAAGCGGACCTGTCTAGCCTGGTCCTGAGTTCGCTCCTGTGGGGGGAACCCGAGCCGGCTCGGCTGCCCTTCCTGGACCCGCCGCCAACGGTCGCGATCGAGGAAGCACGGAGGCGTTTGATGAGGCTTGGCGCCATCGATGGCGAGGGCCGAGTAACCGAACATGGCCGTGCGATCGCAGGATTGCCGCTGGAGCCGCGGCTTGCCCACATGCTGATCGATGCAAAACCGCGCGGTTTCGCACGTGCCGCCGCGGATATTGCGGTTCTACTCACCGAGCGCGGCCTTGGCGGCAACGATCCGGACCTCGAAACCCGCTGGCGCCGCTGGCAGTCGGACCACTCGCCGCGGGCCCAGGGTGCGCGCAACATGGCTGCGAGCTGGTATCGACGCCTCGACTTGGCGGGGGACACCGTGGGCGAGCATGATCTTGGAAAGGCGCTCGCGCTTGCCTTTCCAGATCGCGTGTCCCGGCGCCGGGACTTTTCCGGCGACTCCTTCCAATCGGTTGGCGGCCGCGGCTTTCGTCTCGACCCTGTCTCATCGCTTACGCGGAGCGAATGGCTGGCTGTCGGCGAGGTCGCGGGCCGCGCGTCAGGTGCACGCATTCTCTCTGCCGCGGCGATCGATGAGCGCGATATCTTGGACCTCTTTGCGGATCTGGTTGAAACGCATCACGACGGAGCATTCGATCCCGCGACTGGATCCGTCACTCCGACGCGAAGCCGCCGCCTTGGCGCAATCCGGCTCTCGAGTGGCCCCGACTCAGCTCCGGATCAGGGCGCGATCGAGCGGGCGCTGCTCGGGGGCGTTCTAGACCATGGTGTCGATCTTTTGCCATGGGACGAACGGTCGAGGCAGCTCCGCTTTCGCGCCAAGTTCGCACATCGCTTCGATTCGGCGATTTCGCCGCTCGACGATGCTATTCTGACCGAGCGAGCCGACGAATGGCTCGCCCCGCTCCTCGCAGGGAAGCGACGCCTCGCCGACATCTCGCCAGCGGCAATTGCGACGATGCTCGAACAGCTGCTCGGTTACCGTGCCGCGCGGAGCCTCGATCGCCTGGCGCCAGTCGAATTCACAAGCCCGGCAGGTAGCCGGCATGCGATCGATTATTCGGCCGAGGCCGGTCCGACCGTCGAGGTGCGCGCTCAGGCGCTATTCGGGCTCTCCTTGCACCCGGCAATTGCGAACGGCGCAGTTCCTCTTGTGATCGCCGTCACTTCGCCAGCCGGCCGGCCGATTCAGACGACCAAGGACCTGCCCGGCTTTTGGGCCGGCAGCTGGCGGGATGTCCTCAAGGACATGCGCGGGCGATACCCCAAGCACTTGTGGCCGGACGATCCTGCATCCGCGCTACCGACGCTGAGGACGAAGCGCTCCTCCTAGCGTCGGCGGCGCCTTCAGGTATGTACGTGTCCCCTCGCAGCAGCGATCATCGGCGCCTTCTAACTTGATTTGGAAGACACTCTTTGCCACGTCGCTCGCATGACGATCGCCCGCATCCTCGAGCAGGAACGCAAGACAACCCAGTCCGGAAGAGCCAATTCCGGCAAGTGGAT
>DATATH010000160.1:0-1671 GCA_036268895.1 Sphingomicrobium sp.
CCGGGCGGGAGCAAGAAGGCCCTCCTGCAGCAGCTCGCCAATCTCGCCGGTCAACGGCTCAACCTCGATTCGGCAGCGATCCTCTCGAGCCTGTCGGAGCGCGAGCAGCTGGGCTCGACGGGATTTGGCCAGGGGGTAGCCATCCCCCACGGTAAGATCGAGGGTATAAAGCGTATCTACAGTCTGTTCGCGCGCCTCGCCGAGCCGCTCGACTATAAGGCGATCGACAACCGACCGGTCGACCTCGTCTTCCTCCTCCTCTCGCCTCCCGATGCCGGCGCCGAGCATCTGAAAGCGCTGGCGGCGATCAGCCGGGTGATACGCCATGCCGCAACGCTTGAGAAAATGAGGGGCGCGCGCAGCAGGGATGCACTCACTGCTGTGCTGATGGGCGCAGACGAAAGAGACGCCGCCTGAGCGGGCAGCTCCCGGCTCACGTCGAGGTCGCCGGCATCCTTCGGCGCGCGGCCGCTTCCGGAGATTTCGCGACAATAATGAAAAAGGGCGACCCGGAGCGCGGGTCATTGCTTCTCTTTGTCTCGAGTAGAGGCCGCCACGTCGCTTGCCTCGAACGCGTTCTGAACTTCGACGGAAGCTACCAGTGGCAGGCCGCCGGACCCCCCGATTCGGCGAGTTCCAGCCAAATTGCTGATTTCCTCGCTCGTAGAGAACGCTTCGACGAGGACCTGTGGGCGATTGAACTGGATATCGCAGAGCCGGAACGATTCATCGCTGAAACGACTCGTTTGGGTTGACCCTTCCGGTCCAGCGGGTGAAACCCTGTAACAACAACAAGAGCGGGGGGCATCCACCTGGCAACAAGTGCCGAGGATGCCACGCGAGACGGGGAATCACGGCAAGCGCAGCGCAAGTATTCGCAAGTAAAACGCGTTTGATTTATAGCGATCCACCGCACGTTTACGGTTAGTCTGTTGGCATCTTTTCGTTCGGCGCTCCTGGTTTGTGCTGCGCTTACCGCATCGACGATTGCTCCGGCCAAGGCCGGACCTACGGTCGGCGATACCCTCGTTTCCGTCGCCAATGCGACGCTGACGAAGGTCTCTGTTCCCGAACTGATCGATCCGAACGGTCAACCGCAACTTTCACAGCCCGACGCGGACACGCCCGAAACGCCGGCCGACGGCCAGAGTACCGAGCAGATCACGCAGCCGGCCATTGACCGATCGGAAGACCTTGGATCGATGGTCGCAGACCTGCGCAGCGCCGAAGCTGGCAGCCGCGAGCTCGAATGCCTCGCGACGGGGATCTATTTCGAGGCGAAGAGCGAACCGCTTTCCGGCCAGTTGGCGGTCGGGCAGGTGATCGCCAATCGGACCTCGAGCGGCGGCCGCTTCCCGTCGACCTATTGCGGAGTGCTCTTCCAGCACGGTCAGTTCTCTTTCGTCCGTGGACATTCGCTGCCGCATGTCTCCCATGACAATCGGCAGTGGCAGACCGCAGTTGCGATCGCCAAGATCGTCGATGAGCGGCTGAAGGACCCGGTGGTTGGAAACGCGCTCTTTTTCCATGCGCGCTCGGTATCGCCTGGCTGGCACCTGAAGCGCGTCGCTTCGATCGGCAATCACATCTTCTTCCGCTAGGGCGGCGTCCTGAGCGAATGCGGGCGGGCGGCGGGCGAGATTGCTCTCGCCCGCCTTTTCTTTTGTTGCT
>DATATH010000161.1:0-11326 GCA_036268895.1 Sphingomicrobium sp.
CAGCCGCCGCGGCCCGCCTCAACGCTGGTGACAAGGCTCGGATCACTCGCGCGCTCGAGGTGATCTTGTCGACCGGGCGTACGCTCGTCGAATGGCAGAAGAATCGAGAGGGAGGGATTCTCGATGAGATTGAACTGAGGCCCCTGATCCTGCTCCCACCCCGAAAATGGCTCTACGCCCGCTGCAACGAGCGCTTTGCGCGAATGATCGAGCTTGGAGCGGTCGCCGAGGTCGAGGCCCTGATTGTCCGAAAGCTCAACCCGAACCTTCCGGTGATGCGGGCGATCGGAGTTCCTGAGCTATCCCCCTATCTCTTCGGCGAGAGGACGCTCGATGCCGCCGTTGCTGCCGGCCAGCAGTCGACACGCCGCTACGCGAAGCGACAATATACATGGTTCGCTCACCAGCCGCCGCCCGAATGGCCGCGGTTTCGCGAGGCACTGGACATCGAGCGCATCGGCGAAGCGCTGGAACTGCTGAAAGCGAAGGGCTAGGCGGCCGCGATGGAGTTGCTGCGCGACGCCGACATCGATCCCGAGCCACTTGCGGGCAAGCGCGTCGCGATTCTCGGCTACGGCAATCAGGGCCGCGCTCAGTCTCTGAACCTCAAGGATAGCGGGATCGACGTCGTCGTGGGGCTGCGCGGTGGTTCGGGCAGCGCGATTGAAGCCCAGTCCGCGGGCCTGGAAACGGCGCTGCTTGAAGACGCTGTCGCCTCTGCCGACGTCGTCATGATGCTCGCCCCTGATGAGACTCACGCCTCGCTCTACCGCGAAATCGAGTCCTCCATCCGGACCGGCTCGGCGATCGGCTTTAGCCATGGTCTCTCCATCCGCTTCGGCCTTGTCGTGCCGCGCGCGGACCTTGATGTCTTCCTGGCTGCACCAAAAGGGCCCGGCACCGCGCTCCGTTCACTCTACCAGGAGGGCAAGGGAATGATCGGTCTGTGGGCCGTCGAGCAGGATTCGACCGGCAGCGCCGGTCCAATCGCTCTTGCTTATGGCCGGGCGATCGGCTGCGGGCGCGCGGGGCTCATCTCTTCAAGCTTCGCGGAGGAAGCAGAAGCAGATCTGTTCAACGAGCAGGCGGTAGTCTGGGGCAGTGTTCCCGAGCTCCTGATTGCCGGGTTCGAAACGCTGGTCGCTGGCGGCATTGCTCCCGAAGTCGCCTATCTCGAATGTGTCGGAGAGCTGCACCTCATCGCCGAACTGATAGAAGCACGTGGTATTGCCGGTATGCGAGAGGTCATATCGAACACGGCCGAGCTTGGAGCATTGCTCGGCGGCAAGCGGATCATTGACGAAAGCGTTCGAAAGAGGATGGCTGAGGTGCTGGCCGAGGTCCGCGCGGGCAAATTTGCAGATGAGCTGAGAGCCGAGGAAGCGAGCGGTTACGAACGGCTGGAGAAGGCGCGCGGCGAAGCCCGCGAAACCCTTCTTCAAAAAACCCACCAGCGACTTAGCGGGACCGGCGAAGATTAGCCGATGGGCTGCGGCGGCACCTCCGCCAGGGGACGCGCGCCGACGCTCGCGCGTTCGAGATAGGCGCGCTGCAGTCTGCGGTGTGCCCGGGCAACCTCCGGGTCGGCGGCGGTCTGCGCCAGCTCCTGCTCCTCGGCAGCACGACGGGCAAAATAGATTCGGTCCTGGGTTGCCATGAGCGCACCTCCTGCCGGGAAATGGCGTCCGTAACAGAAATGTCGTGAAAAATCCGGCTTCAGGCGTGCTCGGGAGTCTTTTCCTTCGCGCGCTCAATGGCTTCGTTCAACACACGCTTCGCCTCCTCGGCATTTCCCCAGCGCCCGACCCGGACCCATTTGTCGGGCTCGAGATCCTTGTAGTGAGTGAAGAAGTGCTGGATCTGCTGCATCACAATATCCGGCAGGTCTTCGTGCCCGGCGACTGCGGAATAATAAGGGAAGGTCGAATCGAGAGGAACGGTGATCAGCTTTTCGTCGCCGCCATGCTCGTCCTCGAGGAACAGAACCCCGATCGGCCGTGCACGCACGACCGACCCCGGGAAAAAGGGCGAGCGTGCGACGACCAGCGCGTCGATCGGATCGCCGTCCGGCGAGAGTGTGTGAGGCACGAAGCCGTAGTTGGCCGGATACCGCATCGGCGTGTGGAGGATCCGGTCGACGAACAGCGCACCCGATCTTTCGTCGAACTCATATTTCACCGGCTCACCGCCCACCGGTACCTCGATGATGACATTGACGCTATCCGGCGGATTGTTGCCGATCGGGATGAGGTCGATGTTCATGGCAGGTGTCCCTGCACTCCTAAACACCGCGAGCCCGAAGGACAACGCGGCAGGCCCGGCAGCCATCGAGCCTACGATATATCCCGCCGCAAGTCCGAGCTAATTCCGCTCGATGAGCACCGCAGCGTCGAGCGAGAAAGTCGAAAATGTCGTGAATCAAGGATGCCGATCGTGAGGACGCCAACAGTGATGCCCGTGGTCAAACACTCGGCCAATTCCGGCGCCAATAAAGACGATGAGATAGAGAGGAAGCCTCCTACTGCAGCACAGTTGCGCCCGTAGGAGCCAGCAGCCGATTGGCAGTTAAAAGGGAGAACCCCGTTTTTCCGCACCTGTGAGCAGTCGCCGAATGGTTTCGGGCAAGCTACTTGCGGCCGAACAGCTTCTCGATTTCGGAATGACCCAACTTTACCCAGGTTGGACGGCCGTGATTGCATTGGCCCGAACGCGGAGTGACCTCCATTTCACGAAGCAGCGCGTTCATCTCGGCGACCGAGAGAATCCGGCCGGCTCTTACTGAGCCGTGACAGGCGATGGTGGCGGCCACATGGTCGAGCTTGTCCCTGAGGCTGAGCGGGCCGCCGAGTTCGGCGATCTCTCCGGCAAGGTCGCAAAGCATCCCGGCAATGTCCGTTTTCCCAAGCGCGGCCGGGACGGCCCGGACGAGGATCGAGGTTGGACCGAATCGCTCGATCTCGATTCCAAGCTCCGCCAGGTCGGCGGCGGCTGTCTCGAGCCGGTCGCAATCCGGCTCGTCAAGTTCGACAACCTCGGGAATGAGCAGCGCCTGGCGAGCTTGTGTGCCGCCTTCTCGTGCGGCGCGCATGCGTTCGAGAACGAGGCGTTCATGCGCCGCATGCTGGTCGACAATCACCAGTCCGTCCTCCGCCTCTGCGACGATATAGGTTGCCGCGACCTGACCTCTCGCGACGCCAAGAGGGAAAGCCGGCACGGCCTCGAACGCAGGTTCGGCGCGCCCGGCGGGAGCCTCCGCAAAAAGGCGTCTCTGTGCGGCGAGCATGGCTGCCCCTTCGAAGGCAGCTTTCTGTCCGCCAACGATCGGCGAGATCACGAGCGGATCGTCACTTTCGCCATGCCGGCGCTCGAACGCGGCATCGTAGGTCGCGCTCGTTGTCCACATCGCCGGAGCGGCAGCCTGCTCGCGCGCGGCGCTGCGCTGGCTTTCCTCGTCGAGAGCGCGCCGCAGCCCACCGATGATGAGCCCTCGAACAGCGGCTGGATCACGGAAGCGCACCTCCGTTTTCGCAGGGTGAACATTAACGTCCACCTCGCCCAGCGGGACGTCGATGAAGAGTGCGGCGATCGGATGTCGGTCGCGGGCGATGAGGTCACGGTATGCGGCACGCAATGCCCCCACCAGCAGTCGATCCTTCACTGGTCTTGAGTTCACGAACAGGAACTGCTGGTCGGCGACGCCGCGGTTGAAAGTTGGAAGGCTGACAACCCCGGTCAGCCGCATCCCCTCGCGAGCGCAATCGATACCGATACCGTGCCGGTCGAGCTCGTGGGTCAAGAGCTCGGCCACGCGAACCGGCGCCTCGGCAGGCGCAAGAGACAAGATTCGTCGTCCGTCATGGTCGAGCACGAAGCCGACGTCGCTCCTCGCCATCGCGAGGCGCTTCACGGCGTCGAGACAGGCCGCATATTCGGCTCGGGGCGAACGCAGGAACTTGCGCCGCGCAGGCAGCTTTTCGAAGAGCATTTCGACCTTCACCCGAGTGCCGGGCGGCAGCGCGGCGGGCCCCTCGCCCATAATCTGGCCGTGCTCGATCTCGATTCGCCAACCATCGGCTCCGCGACCGCGGCTTTCGAAAGTCAGCCGCGAGACGCTCGCGATCGACGGCAGTGCCTCGCCGCGAAAGCCGAAGCTGGTGACCTGGTCGATCGCGCCCTCTGCCAGCTTGGAGGTTGCATGGCGCTCGAGCGCGAGCCGCATCTCGTCGGCTCCCATTCCGCACCCGTCGTCGGCTACTTCGACGAGCTCGAGCCCGCCCGCGGCAAGCCGGACCCTGACCAGGCTCGCTCCGGCATCGAGCGCATTTTCAACGAGTTCCTTAAGAGCGCTCGCCGGGCGCTCGACTACCTCTCCTGCCGCAATTTGATTGATGAGCTCGAGAGGCAGCCTTCTTATTGACATGTCAGGGGTCTTATCCCAATTCCGAGGAGCCGGCGAAGCACTGTTTTTTCTTAAGAATTCAGCGCGCATTCAATGGTCTGGAAACAATCAGCAATTAAGCTGCGGGACTCGTTTCCGCCGCTTGGCGGTCAATAGGCGAGAGACGGGGTAAGAATGTTCTGGAATCGTTGGTTCAAATGGATGTCGCACGACATGGCGATCGATCTGGGTACCGCCAATACGCTCGTGTACGTCCGGGGCCGCGGAATCGTGCTGAATGAACCGTCGGTGGTCGCGATCGAGACGATCAACGGCATCAAGAAGGTGAAGGCGGTCGGCGAAGACGCCAAGCTGATGATGGGCAAGACGCCCGATCAGATCGAGGCGATTCGACCGCTTCGCGACGGAGTTATCGCCGATATCGATGTCGCCGAGCAGATGATCAAACACTTCATCCACAAGGTGCACGGCGGCAAGATGCGCGCTTGGCGCTTCCCTGAGATCGTGATCTGCGTGCCGAGCGGATCGACCTCGGTCGAGCGCCGAGCGATCCGCGACGCAGCATCCAATGCCGGCGCAAGCGCCGTCTATCTGATCGAGGAACCGATGGCGGCTGCAATCGGCGCCGACATGCCGGTGACCGCTCCCATCGGATCGATGGTCGTCGATATCGGGGGCGGGACCACCGAGGTCGCCGTCCTGTCCCTTCGCGGGCTCGCCTACACGACGTCTGTTCGCGTCGGCGGCGACAAGATGGACGAGGCCATCAGCTCCTACGTCCGCCGCAACCACAATCTTCTCATCGGCGAGGCCACGGCAGAGCGGATCAAGAAGGAGGTCGGGATCGCGAAGCCACCCGTCGATGGAATCGGCAAGACCGTGCACATCAAGGGCCGCGATCTCGTCAACGGCGTTCCCAAGGAGATTTCGATCAACCAGGGCCAAATCGCCGAGGCGCTCTCGGAACCCGTCGGGACCATCGTCGAAGGCGTCCGGATCGCGCTCGAAAACACCGCTCCGGAGCTTGCTGCCGACATCTGTGACCAGGGTATTGTCCTTACTGGCGGGGGCGCCCTGCTTCAGGGTCTTGACGAAGTGCTTCGCGACGAGACCGGGCTTCCCGTCACGGTCGCCGACGACCCGCTGACCTGCGTCGCGCTCGGAACCGGCCGCGCGCTCGAGGAAGAGCAGTTTCGCGGCGTCCTGCAGACCGCATAGCGAGGTAGTGAGCGGTGGCGACCGCGCGTCCCGGCTGGTCGCGTCGAGCTCAATACGGGCTATTCTTCAGCTTCCTGGCGGTCATCGCCGGGATCGTGATCGGACTGGTCCTCCTGATTATTTCGCTGGTTTCGCCCAAGACCTTTGATGGACTCCGAGGCGCAGCCCTCGACGTGACCGGAACGGTCGCAAGCGCTCTTCACGAAGTCACCGCGACCGGCGAAGGGCTGGTCACCGGCGCGGGCGATTATTGGGACGCCGCGCGCCAGAACGGCGAGCTCAAGCGCGAGAATCGGGCAATGCTCCAGAGGATGGTCGAAGCGAAGGCCATTTATCAGGAGAATCTCCAGCTCAAGGGAGCCTTGGAGCTGCGCCAGCATACGCAGAGAACTATCGCTGTCGGGCGCATCGTCGGCTCGTCCTTCAACAGCCCTCGACGGTTCGCCATCCTCTCAGCGGGGGCGAAGGACGGGATTCTCGATGGCATGCCCGTCCGCTCCCCCAACGGTCTCGTCGGACGGATCATCGATGTCGGACAACTCGCCTCCCGAGTCCTTCTCGTGTCCGACCGGACAAGCATCGTTCCGGCCCGGCTGCTCCGAATCGATATCCCGGTCATCGCCCAGGGGCGGGGCGACGGTACGGTGGAGGTTCGACCACTCGAAGTCGGCCGCAACCCGTTCAGACCCGGCGACATCATCATCACATCGGGTACCGGTGGTCTCTATCCTCCGCTGGTGCCGGTCGCGCGTGTGATCAAGCTGAAGGATGACGGCGCAATCGCCCTTCCGCTCGCCGATCCCTCGACGACGAGCTTTGCCCTCGTTGAGCCGCCGTTCGAACCCGCCGCGACCGCAGAGACCGAGCCGGCGGCCGCTGCGGCCCCCTGATGGTTCGTACCGCCCTTTCTCCGCCGAAGCGGTTCGGCCAGGGCCCGAGCCGTTTTGCCCTCTTTGTGCCAGCGGCGACCGTCGTCGCCGCATCCCTGCTCGCAGCTCTTCCGATCGTGTCAACGACCGGCTGGTTTCCCGATTTCGGGTATCTCGCCCTCATCAGCTGGCGTCTCTTGCGTGCCGATCCGTGGCCCGCTTGGTGGGCTGCTCCGCTCGGTCTCGTCAACGACCTGTTCACTGGATATCCGATAGGCTTTTCAATAGCTTTGTGGAGTGCGACCATGCTGGCGCTCGACCTGATCGATCGCCGCACGATGTGGCGCGATTATTGGATCGAATGGATGGTAGCTGCGGTGTTGATCGCGCTCGACGAATGGCTGCAATGGCGGGTGGCCCGTCTCACTGGGGCCGACGTGCCGTTTACAATGATGCTCCCGCAATTGCTGATTTCAATCTGCGCGTTCCCGTTGAGTGCCTGGGCGGTTTCGCGCGTTGATGGCTGGAGGCTTGGCCGGCGATGAAGCCGATCCGAATCACCAGCGCGCACCAATCGATCACCTTCTCACGTCGGATGCTCGTTCTCGGCGGAGCGCAGATAGGCGTCGGTGGCCTGCTCATCGGCAGGCTCGGATGGCTCTCGATTGCCGAGAACGAGAAGTACCAACTGCTGAGCGAGAGCAACCGGGTCCAGCTCATTCCGGTTCCACCCAGGCGTGGCTGGATCATCGACCGCTATGGAAAGCCGATCGCCATCAACAAGGCGAGCTTCCGGGTCGACATCATCCCGCAGCAGCTTGAAAAGGGGACCGACATTGTCCCCCAAATAGCCAAGCTCCTTGAGCTCGATGACGACGATGTCGACCGGGTGCGGCGCGAATTGGAAGACTCTCGCGGGTTCCAGCCGGTCTCCGTGGCCGACAATGTTCCTTACGAGCAGTACGCGGCCATCACCGTTAGGCTTCCGGACCTTCCCGGAGTTGCTGCATCGCAGGGCTTCACCCGTTTCTATCCCGGCGGATCCACCGTTGGTCAGCTTGTCGGCTATGTGAGTCCAGCATCTGCCGATGAATATGAGAAGGAGAACAAGAACCCCCTGCTTCTCGTTCCCGGCGTGAAGATCGGCAAGGAAGGCCTGGAAAAGACGCTCGAATCCACATTGCGGGGCCAGCCTGGCGGGCAGCGCGTCGAAGTCACTGCGCGCGGCAAGTTGGTCAAGGAGCTGGAACCGAAACCGGACATAAGCGGCGGCACTGTCCAGCTGACGATCGATTCCGATCTCCACCAATATGCTGCTCGTCGGATTGGCGACCAGTCGGGCTCGGTCGTGGTGATGGATGTTAGCACCGGCGACATTCTTGCGATGCCCTCCATGCCTTCGTTCAATCCCAACAATTTTTCGGACGGGATCAGCCAGGCCGAGTGGAAAATGCTTTCGCAAAACGACCATCTGCCGCTCGTCGACAAGGTTCTCGAGAGCCTCTATCCGTCAGGCTCGACGATCAAGCCGTCGATGGCGATGGCGCTTCTCAATGCTGGCATCGATCGCAAGGAGCGCGTCAATTGCACCGGCTCCTACCCGCTCGGCAATCACGTCTTCCATTGCGACAAGCGGCACGGTCTGGTCGATATGAACGACGCGATCGTCCGCAGCTGCGACATCTATTTCTACGAGATGTGCCGCCGGGTCGGAGCGGAGAAGCTGGCACCGATGGTACGCTCGATGGGATTCGGAGAGAAATTCGACCTGCCGTTCGACAACCAGCGATACGGCACTATTCCGGACCCTCAGTGGATGATGCGCAAATATCATCGCGAATGGCAGACCTACGACACGATTAACATGTCGATCGGCCAGGGAATGGTACTCATCAATCCGCTCCAGCTTGCAACAATGGCGTCCCGGATTTCGACCGGCCGAAGGGTCGTTCCGCGCCTTCTCAAGAGCAGGCTGATAGCACCTCAACCGCCGCTGGCGGTCGATCAGGACCATCTCGATTTCATCCGGGCGGCAATGGCCGGAGTGGTCGACCACGGAACCGCAGCAGCCGCCAAGCTACCGATTCCCGGCATCCAGATGGCGGGCAAGACCGGCACAGCGCAGGTGCACAAGCTCGGGGCCAACGAGCGCGGCGGACACGAGAATAGCGTCTGGAAACTGCGCGATCACTCGCTGTTTGCGGCCTTCGCCCCCGCGGACAACCCTCGCTATGCCGTCGGCGCGATTTTGGAGCATGGTGGGTTTGGAGCACAGGTCGCTGCTCCCCTCGTCCGTGACACCCTCCTGTTTCTGTTCAACAAGCAGATGGCGCTCCAGAACCTATCCGTCTTCGAGCAGAGCCTCGGCGGCACTCTGGATGAGCGGATCGCGCGCAGGACCGCCGCCTGGCGCGAAGCGAACGGGCTGCCGCCCCTTCCCGCCAAGCAGGCATGATCACTTCAGCGATCATCCCGCTGCCGCTCGCGCGGCTCCCCTGGCGCTTGATCTTCCTCGTCGCCGCAATCGCGATGTTCGGTCTTGTCGTGCTCTATTCGGCTGCCGGAGGCTCGGCCCAGCCCTGGGCGGTCAAGCAGGGCATCGTTTTCTTCCTCTTCCTGGGCGTCGCCATCGCGATGTCATGGATGAGCGAGGCGACGATCAAATCGATCGCTTTTCCGCTTTACGGAGCGACCCTCATCATGCTGATCGGGGTCGAGGGGCTCGGGTTCGTCAGCAAGGGCGCCCAGCGCTGGCTCGAGCTCGGACCAATCAGGCTCCAGCCGTCCGAGTTCATGAAACCGGCAATGGTGTTGACTCTCGCACGTTTCTACGAGCTCGTCCCGGCCGGGGAGATCCGCCGATGGCGGGCGATCTGGCCGGCGGCCGTGCTCCTTGGAGTTCCGGCGATATTGATCCTCGTTCAGCCAGACCTTGGCACGTGCATCATGGTCCTCTTGTGTGGCATCACAGTGATGTTCCTCGCTGGCCTACCGCTTTGGATCTTCGTTGTTCCAGCGGCAGCCGGCGCGGTTGCGGCACCGATCGTCTACCACATGATGCACGGTTATCAGCGCCAGCGGATCGACGTCTTCCTCGACCCGGAAAGGGATCCGCTCGGCGCCGGCTATCACATCGCACAGTCGAAAATCGCCATCGGATCGGGCGGCATCTGGGGCAAGGGATTTCTCCATGGAAGCCAGAGCCATCTGGACTATCTGCCCGAGGGGCATACCGATTTCGTCTTTGCGACCATGGCCGAGGAATGGGGCCTGGTCGGCGGCGTCCTTCTGATCCTTGCCTTCGGTTCAATCATCCGGTGGGGGATGAAGGTCAGTGCGAATTCGCGCACGCGCTTTGGTCAGCTGGCGGCGGCGGGACTGTCGGCGACCATTTTCTTTTATGTTGCGATCAATCTCATGATGGTGATGGGCCTTGCGCCGGTCGTCGGCGTCCCGCTACCGCTGGTCAGCTTCGGCGGCTCAGCTGTAATGACCGTCATGCTCTGTCTAGGACTCTTGATGGCCCTTGAACGCCAGCAGCGGACCGGCTCCAAGGTCACGTGAAGAGGGTTGAGAAGGCGCGGTTGCGCACCATCTGAGCCCGTGCTACCGGCGCGCCGCTCAAGCGCCGCGACACCAAGGCTGGCGCATCCGAGACAAGAGTGGACGCATAGCTCAGTTGGTAGAGCAGCTGACTCTTAATCAGCGGGTCCTAGGTTCGAGCCCTAGTGCGTCCACCACCTTCTTCCAGTTCTGTCTAACATTCCGGCTAACAAACGTAAGCCGTCGCGCAGTCGAGCTTGGGTGGCAAAATTTACGGCGTGCGAGCCTTGGCGCTCCGTAGCGAAACCAGTTGACACCAAGCAGCGAATCACCGCTGGCTATGGCATGCGACGAGTGGCCAAGGAGCCAATACTCCTCTCGGCGCTTACTCGACGCACCATGCACCCCGTCCCCTTCTGGCCGTTAGCGGACGATCAGCTCTTGGGTGGCGCACTGGCGAAAGCCGCCGTTCGCTCGGGGAATGTGCCGAACGCCACGGACAGCTGGGATATTTCTTCGATTAGGCGACTGCTTGCAGCCCGTGACGGCGGATAATAGACAGCAGTCGGAGGGCAGGACCTCCGGGATGCTTCACTCCTCGCTCCCAATCCGACACAAGATTGCGTGAGACGTTTAGATAGGCAGCGAAGACTGGCTGCGAGACATGTTCTCGCTCGCGGATCGCGCGGATTTCTTGCCCCGCGAGCATGGGAGCTGGAGCTAGGCAAGCCTCGTCAAAATTGCGCAGGGTCGCACGCGACACCACTCCCGCGTCATGAGCATCGCTCATCATCTCATGGATAGCGCCTGCGATTTCGCTGCAATAGCCCTTGTCAGTCTTCTTCGTCATCTTCGATCTCCACAAGCACCCCACAAGTCACCAGCGAGTCCGCCAGCTTCTCCTTTCGTGCGAAGCGCTCAAACCAGCCATTCTTGAACATTCGAGTCACGGCGGGTTTCCTAGCGCAACTGCTATATATAACACATGGTATTATATTTCAAGCTAATTGAAGATGCGGCGACCCTAACGGCAAACCGGACGGCTGAACCAGCGCTCATGCGGGATGAGCGCCGGCCCAAGGATTAGACCTCCGTTGCTTCAGCGAGCGCTAGCGCATCCTCGATGTCGACGCCGAGGTAGCGCACGGTGCTCTCTATCTTCGTGTGGCCCAGGAGAATTTGAACAGCTCTGAGATTGCCAGTTTGCTTGTAGATCAGTGCAGCTTTCGTCCGTCGCAGCGAATGGGTGCCGTAGTCTTCCTTGTGAAGTCCTATGCCGCTGACCCACTCTTCGACG
>DATATH010000162.1:0-14152 GCA_036268895.1 Sphingomicrobium sp.
ACCGGGATTTCCGGGTCGGGGATCGTCTCGAGAACGGCCATGATCGCCGTCTCGTCGATCGCCTTCTCCACCACACCGGCCATGACATCCATGTTACACCCGTTCGAGCGCGAGCGCGATTCCCTGGCCGACGCCGATGCACATGGTGGCGAGGGCGAGCTTGCCGCCGTTGCGCTGAAGCTCTTCGGTCGCGGTTAGCGCGAGGCGCGCTCCGGACATGCCGAGCGGATGACCAAGAGCGATTGCGCCGCCATTGGGGTTCACGTGGGGTGCGTCGTCGGCAAGCCCGAGCTGCCGAAGGACGGCGAGGCCTTGCGCAGCGAAGGCCTCGTTGAGCTCGATGACGTCGAAGTCGCCGATCTTTAGACCGAGCCGCTTCATCAGCTTTTCGCTGGCGGGCGCTGGACCGATGCCCATGATCCGCGGCGGGACTCCGGCGACAGCGGCTCCGAGCACGCGCGCCTTGGGCGTCAGCCCGCAGCGTTTCGCAGCTTCCTCGGAGGCGATAATCAGAGCCGCGGCGCCGTCGTTCACGCCCGAGGCATTGCCGGCGGTCACGGTTCCGCCGGGACGGACAATGGGCTTCAGCTTGGCGAGCGCCTCGAGGCTCGTAGCGCGGGGATGCTCATCCTTTTCGACGAGGAGCGGATCGCCCCTTCGCTGCGGAACCTCGACCGGGACGATTTCCGCCGCCAGCCGTCCGTTCGCCTGGGCAGCCGCGGCTCGCTCCTGGCTCCTCAGCGCGAAGGCGTCCTGGTCCTCCCGGCTGATCTGGAACTCCTGGGCGACATTCTCGCCGGTGCTCGGCATCGTGTCGTCGCCATAGGTAGACTTCAATTTCGGATTGACGAAACGCCAGCCGATGGTGGTGTCGTACATCTCGGCGTTGCGGTCGAACGCTTGCTCCGCCTTCGCCATGACGAACGGGGCGCGGCTCATGCTTTCGGAGCCGCCGGCGATGATCATGTGGGATTCGCCGCCGCGGATCGTCCGGGCGGCCATCGCGACGGCATCGAGACCCGAGCCGCAGAGACGGTTGAGGGTCACTCCGCCCGAGCTGTCCGGAAGACCCGCGAGCAGGCCGGCCATCCGCGCGAGATTGCGATTGTCCTCGCCAGCCTGGTTGGCGCAGCCAAGGATCACGTCATCGAGCTCGGACCAGTCGGCGCCAGGATTGCGCTCGATCAGAGCCTTGATCGGTATCGCGGCGAGATCGTCGGCGCGAACGTGGGCGAGCGCGCCGCCGTAGCGCCCGATCGGAGTGCGGACATAGTCGCAGATGAAAGCCTGGATCATTTTAACTCTTAGAGGACGCCGCGCCGCATCTGGTCGAGCTCGATGCTCTCGAACAGCGCCTTGAAATTGCCTTCGCCGAAGCCCTCGTTGCCCTTGCGCTGGATGATCTCGAAGAAGATCGGGCCGATGACGTTCTTGGTGAAAATCTGAAGCAACAGGCCCTGTCCTTCGGTAGGCGCTCCGTCCATCAGGATCTGACGCTTCTTGAGTTCCGTTATATCCTCTTCATGACCTTTGATGCGCTCGGGCAATAGCTCATAATAGGTGTCCGGAGTGTCCTGGAACTCGATGCCGCGCCTTCGGATGATATCCACCGCCTCGTAGATGTCCGAGGTTCCAAGCGCGATGTGCTGGATGCCCTCGCCTTTATATTCGCGCAGGAACTCCTCGATCTGGCTCTTGTCATCCTGGCTTTCATTGAGCGGAATCCGGATCTTTCCGCATGGCGACGTCATCGCCTTCGAGAAAAGCCCGGTCTGCTTGCCTTCGATGTCGAAGTAACGGATCTCACGGAAGTTGAAGAGCCGCTCGTAAAAGTCGGCCCAGACGGACATCCGGCCGCGGTGCACGTTGTGGGTCAGATGGTCGATGTAGGTGAGCCGGCTGTCGAGCCCCTTCATCTGCTGCTGCCAGTCGGGCAGGAAGTCGAAGTCGACATCGTAGATCGAGCCGCTGTCGCCGTAGCGGTCGACGAAGAAGAGGCGCGATCCACCGATCCCCTCGATCGCCGGAATGTCCATTTCGCCATGGGCGATGTCGTTGTTGACCGGCGTCGCGCCGAGGCGGACAGCCCGTTCGAATGCGGCCTTCGAATCCTTGACCCTGAAGGCCATTGCGCAGGCGCTCGGGCCATGGTCGCGCGCATAGCTTTCCGCATAGCTGCCAGCCTCGGCATTGATGACGAAATTGATCTCTCCCTGGAGGTGGAGAGTCACGTCCTTGCGCTTGTGCCTCGCGATCGCGGGGAAGCCCATTTTCGTGAAGAGGTCGCGAAGCAGTCCCGTATCGGGGGCAGTATATTCGACGAATTCGAACCCGTCCGTTCCCATCGGGTTGTCGAGTCCGAGGACGCCCTTTTCCTCGGCAAGCTGCGTAGCCATGTCCGATGCTCCTTTGCTCGCTCACCTGCTCTTGCAAGGACGGCATTTCAAGGCGGCACGGCGACTTGGCCCGGGCAAGGCCGCCCTCTGAGCCGCAATCTGGCACCAATGGGCTCGCGGGGCCGTTGAGCATTGACCGGGGCCAAGAAGGAGCGCCCCACTCGAGGGGGGCATTGTCTCTCGAACCCAAATGACAGGAGCATCAGGCATGAACATACCCCAAGGCTGGGTATTGGAGGATGGCGGCAAGGCGCTCGTCCGTTCCTTCAAGTTCAGCGATTTCAGCGAGGCCTTCGGTTTCGTTGCGCGGGTCGCGCTTCATTCGGAGAAGGTAGATCACCATCCCGAGTTCACCAGCGTCTGGAACCGGGTCGACTTTCGCCTGACGAGCCACGATCAAGGCGGAGTGACCGCCCGCGACGTGGACCTCGCCGATGCGATCAACGAGCTCGCAAAGGCCTGACGGGCCGTTACGCCGGGCCGTTCACCTCTTCGCCGCGATCCACTCGTCCACTCGCCTCTCGAGCACCGGAAGCGGCTGCGATCCGTCACTGATGATGAGATCGTCGAACGCCTTGATGTCGAATTTAGAACCGAGCGCGCTTTCGGCCCGGTGGCGAAGCTCCATGATCTTGAGCATTCCGATCTTGTAGCCGGTCGCCTGTCCTGGAAGCGTGATGTAACGGCGAACCTCGGAGCCGGCCTCATCGGGCGATAGCCGTCCGGTGTTCATCATGAAAGCGACCGCCCGCTGCTCGGTCCAGCCCATGGCGTGGATCCCGGTGTCAACGACGAGGCGAGCAGCCCTGAAGTGCTCCTGGTCGAGCCGCATGAAGTCGGCGGCAACATCGGGATAGGCGCCCATCTCCTTGCAAAGCTCCTCGGCATAAAGGGCCCAGCCTTCGTTGAACGCGACATAGCCGCCGCCGCGGCGGAACTTCGGCGTCCCAGTCTGTCGCACCTGGATATCGCCGGCCATCACATGCCCGGGAATGCCCTCGTGGCACATGAGGTCGTAAAGAGCTGCCGGATCTCCGGTCTTGCCGAGCAGATGGACATAGACGCGCCCGGGTCGGACTCCGTCGGGACTGGCCGGTGCTGCGTGGGCAGCTCCCCCCGCGACTTCGCTGAACGAGGGCTCGCGCACGACCTCCGCCCGGTATTGCGGAAGGCTGTAGAAGCGCTCGGGCAGAAGCGAGCGGTTGTGAGCGACGATCTCGTTGGCCCGCCGGAGATAGTCGGCCCGGAGCGCGTCGGTCCATGGCTTGGCCGGAAAGCGCTTGGCGCGGTCCGCGTAGAAGGCGCTCCGATCCTTGAATCCGGCCCTGCGGGCAAGCTCGTCCTGCTCGGCCTCGATCCGCTTGAGCTCGCTCAGCCCGATCTCGTGGATCTGCTTGGCGGTTAGATCGAGCGTCGTGTTGAGCTTCAGCGCTGCAGCATACCATTGGGCTCCGTCCGGCAGCGAAATCGCGCCGACACGGCCGCTCGGCGCGGTCGGAAGCTCGCTTTGAGCCCAGGCTATCACGCGATCGTAACCAGGTTTCATCACGAGCAAGGAAGAGCGGGTGCCGGCGAGGAGAGAATCCGCGTCCGCAGCACTGATCTTTCCCGCTGACTGGAGCTTGCCGACCTTGGCTTTCGCGTCTGCCCAGAGAGGCGAATCCTTGCCCGGTCCGAACGGCGCCCCGGTAACGATCACCTTGCTGCCTTCAATGACGCGCTCGATCTCGAACTTCGGAGCGCGAATCTTCAGCGCATCCGATTGCTTGCTCTCGGCAATCGCGGTGTCGAGCACTGCTGGAATGGCCCGAAGCCTCGCATTGTAGGCCCGCATGTCGGCGGCATCCTGCACCGTATGCGTGTTGATCATGAAGTTCGGAAGCTGCGAATGAACCGAATAGAGGAACGAATAGAATGGCGGCTGGTAGCGCCGGAACTTGTACTGAAGCTCCATCCGCTCGAGCTCGGTCTGCCAGATATCGTAGTTGGTCTGTCCCTTGGGCGAGAGCCTGCTGCGGTCGAACTGCGCCTTCATCCGAGCGACGCTCGCCCGCCGCGCATCGATGCGCTGAAGCTCCGCTGCATAGCTGATGTCGTCGAGACGGTCCTCGCCTTCCTTGATCCCGAGCCGGGTCGCGAGCTGGGGCCTCAGCTTCAGATCAGCGGCATATTCCTTGTCGAGAAAGGCCGTCAGCCGCTCGTCTTCGGCATTGGTTGCTGCTGCCACCGTTTGCGCCGAAACATAAGACAGCTGCGGCTGGAGAAGCACCACCGAAGCAGCCAGCAACCAACGCACCTTACGCATTCTCACCTCCCCATTTGTCCAGACGGCCACGTTTTTGGGCGCGGCACTCGGAGCGTAACAGGAGCCTTGGTCTGTGCTCAAGAAGCGAGCTTGGATGAGGCGATAGCCTCTTTCGCTTAACCATGAACGGCAAGCATTTGGCAGCGCACGAGAGAGGAAGATGGGCAGCGTCGGCGCCTGTCAGGGCACCGATTGGTTAACTCAGGAGGGGCAGATGAGTCTGTTAACGAAACTTCTCCGGTGCGCGCGCGCGGCGACGGCGATCGAATATGCGCTCGTCGCATCGCTGATCTCGGTCGCTGCGCTTCTTGCCTTCCAGAATCTCGGAAACAAGATGAACACGATGTACAACAACGTGTCGAACCACATGAATTGATCGGCACTTTGAGAGCCATTGATCGTTCAGCCTGAAACTGGAATAAGAACCCGCAAATGACGTGCCCGCTCACTTCTGCTGGTCCCAACGGCGCCGCCTCGGCTACACCGACGGGTTATTATTATTTGCGGGAGGCTGGAACGAGCTGACACGCATCTCAAGCGGCAACTCACCAGCCTCCGGACCCGCCAGAGCCAAGCTCGGCGGGCTTTTTTTTGGCCTTGGACCGAAGGAAGAAGAAATGCTTCAGGAAGCGATCACAAGGGACGACCGAGCCCGGCGCTGGGAGGATTATGTCGTCCCCCAGAATTGGGACTCCTTTTCGAAAGACGATCATGCGGTATGGGACCTGCTGTTCGCCCGCCAGGTCGAGCTTCTCGGAAGCCGCGTCGTCTCCGCTTTTCTCGACGGAATCGATCTTCTGAAGCTGTCGCACCCCGGAGTTCCCGACGTCGAAGGCCTGAACGCGATCCTGGAGCCGCGAACGGGCTGGCGCACTGTGGCGGTGCCGGGACTGGTGCCGGACGACATTTTCTTCGCAATGCTGTCCGAGCGTGTCTTCCCGGTCGGCAATTTCATCCGAACGCGCGAGCAGCTCGACTATTTAGAAGCGCCCGACTGCTTCCACGACATGTTCGGGCACATACCGATGCTTGCGCATCACGAATATGCCGAGATGGCGCGGCACATCGGCGAGCTCGGGACGGCCGCGATCGAGGCAGGCGAAGGGCACCGTGTCGCGCGCATCTATTGGCACAGCGTCGAATTCGGACTTGCCAAGGAGCATGGCGAGCTCAAGATCCTTGGCGCCGGTCTTGCCTCGAGCTTTGGGGAATCTCACTCCAGCCTCGAGAGCGGCGAAGTGGAGCGGCTTTGCTTCTCGGTCGCTCGAGCGGTCAACACCCCCTACAGGCACGACACCTTCCAGCCACTCTATCTCGTCTCCCGATCGCTCGAGAGGACCGTCGAGGAAGTGCTCGCACTCACGCCCGAGGAGCTGCTCGAGCTTTAACCTTCAAGGGCACTAGAAGCCCCGCTCTCCGCGACCTTCCTGTCCGGCCCCCTGTTTCGGCAGGACCAGGTTCATATAGACTGTCTCGAGAGCAACCCGTTGCGCGTCTTCCTCGGGAACGATGCCGGCTGCGTGGCCGCCCTCGATCGCCTCGTCGTAGAAGAATTTGTCGTTGCACTGCTCGAGCTTGGCCGCGAGCTTGCGGGCGTGTCCCGGATGAACCCGATCGTCCCTGGTCGACGTATAGATGAAGGGCACCGGATATTTCACGCCGCACCTGAGGTTCTGATAGGGCGAATATTTGCTGATGAACGCCCAGTCGGCGGGAACGTCGGGATTGCCATATTCGCCCATCCAGGAAGCGCCCGCGAGCAGATGCGAATAGCGCTTCATGTCGACGAGCGGCGAACCGATGATCGCTCCACCCCACAGATCCGGCCGCTCGGTGATCGCAACGGAAGCGAGAAGCCCACCGTTCGAGCGACCAGAGACCGCGAGGCGCCCCTTCTGCGTGGTTCCGCGCGCGATCAGATCGCCGGCGACGGCGTAGAGATCGTCATAGGCCTTCTGCCTGTTTTCGCGCAGCACGGCATTGTGCCACTTGGGGCCGTATTCGCCGCCGCCGCGGATGTTCGCGAGCACATAAGCATTGCCCTCCTCAACCCAGAAGAGCGCGAGCGGACCCGAGCGGTAGGGCTCATGCACCATATAGCTTGGCGTCTGGGCGAGCTCGAATCCGCCATAGGCATGAATCAGCACGGGCACTGGACCGGTCACGTCCTTCCGATGGACCAGGAAATAGGGGATTTTGGTGCCGTCGGGCGAGGTCGCGAAATGTTGTTCCACGACCATGTTCGACGCATCGAACTGCGGCGGCAAAGCCTGGATCGCTGCCGGAGCGCTCGCCGGATCGGCACGGAACAGGGTCGGCGGAGTCAGCATGCCCTCGACGGTCGCGAAAGCGAGGTCTTCCCTGGAGGCGGTCGCGTTCAGGTGGATGGTGGATTTGTCGGGAAGAGCGACGGGGCTTCCGCTCCATGTGCCGTCCGGTGCACGGGTGAGCGCGGTCAGGCGGCCGGAGACGTCGTCGAGATATTTGACCCAGAGCTTCGAGCGGCTTGCCGAGACTTCCTCGACCGCCTGGTGCTCGTTTGGAACGAAGACGGACTCGATCGCGGGAGTCCGTCCAGCGAGAAGATCGGGGATGGAATAAGCGACGAGCGCGCCGGCCGGGTGCCCCTGCCAGGGCGTCTTCAAGGAGGCGATGACCCGCCCGTCGATGACGTCCGTGATGTCGGCATCGTCGGGGAGCGGGGATGGAACAAGCCGGCCGTCAGGAGCAATGTGGCTGACCTTGTGATGGTAGAAGTCGACTGCGCGGGTGAGGACCGGCCACGTGCGCTCCCCGTCGACGAGCGAACGGGCACCCACCGACACATCGCTTTGCTGGCCCTCGGCGAGTGTCCTCGCTGAGGACAGCGGAGTGCCGCGATTCCACAGCTTGACGATACGCGCATAGCCCGAATCAGTGAGCGTGCCGGGCCCGAAATCGGTGCCGACGAACAAGGCATTGGGCCCCGCCCAGGACACTTCGCTCTTCGCATTGGGAAGAAAGAAGCCGTTCGTGATGAAGTTCGCCTTGTCGAGGTCGAATTCGCGGACTTCGACGGCGTCGCCGCCGCCGTTGGACAGGCTCACCATACAGTCCACGTAGGCCGGCGAGAGACAGTTCGCGCCCTTGAATACCCATTTCTTGTTGTCGGCCTTGCTCATCGCGTCGATGTCGAGGAGGGTTCGCCACTGCGGCTGTCCCGAAGCAAAAGCGGCGAGCGGCGAGACGCGCCAGATCCCCCGCGGATGCTGTTCGTCCTGCCAGAAGTTCATGACCTTGTCGCCGAGGATCGCATCCGGCTCGGCGATCTTCTGGTTGGTCGAGAGCAACGCGAGCGCCTTGGCGCGGTAATTCGAAAAGCCGGGCCGCTTTTCGAGCACTGCAAGGGTCGCAGCGTTCCACGACTTCACTTTTGCAAGAGCACGGGCGCCATCGATCTGCTCGAGATAGAGATTGGGGTCGGCCGGCTGCGCCGCGGACGTGACAGGAATTGCCGCAGCCAGAATGCCAACCGACAACAACGCGCGCGATACTCGATTCATCTTGGTCCCCTCTTCCTGACCGCTCGCAGCTATCGCGCCTCGCAATGACAGTCGAGGGCGCTATAGCCAACGGCATGGTGGAGACGACGAAGGGCGAATTTCGAAGCGGCCATGATCAGCGCACGCTGCGCGACGCGCTCGGCTGCTTTGCGACCGGCGTAACGGTCGTCACCTGTGTGGACGAGGAGGGCCGACCCGCGGGTCTCACCGTCAACAGTTTCACCTCCGTTTCGCTCGATCCGCCTCTCCTCCTTGTCTGCTTGCACAAAATGGCGACGAGCGCGGGAGCGCTGACCGCCGCCTCGCACTTTGCGATCAACGTCCTTCAAACCGAGCAGCAGCCTGCCTCGATCACCTTTTCCACCGTGGTCGAGGACCGGTTCGGAAGCACGCCCTGGTCGTGCGGCGAGGCGGGCGCGCCGATCCTCGGGGATTCGCTCTGCGTGTTCGAATGCGAGCGCTTCGCCGTCTATGACGGGGGAGACCATCACATCCTCGTCGGGAAGCTCGGGAAGGCGAGCTTTGACGCGGCCGTCGATCCCCTGCTCTATTTCCGCGGCCGCTACCGGCGGTTGCACTTCGACTAGCATCCGCTACCCACTCGCTCATGCTGGCACTGGATTTCGTCAAGGCGAACCGCGAGACGGTCGAGCGGGCGATCCGCGACAAGGGAGTCGTGCTCAACCTCGACGACCTGCTCGCGCTCGATTCGCAGGTCCGTGCCATCAAGACCGAGGCCGAAGCGCTAAGGGCCGAGCGCAACGCGCTCAGCGCACAGTTCCCGAAAGCCGCGCCCGGGGAGAAATCCGAGCTTGGCCGAAGGGCGAAGGAGGCGGGAGCTCGCATCGGCAAGCTCGAGGATCAGCTTGCCGGGGAGGAATCGGCACTAAAAGTGCTCCTGCTGCAGCTTCCGGGGATCCCGTACGAGGGCGCCCCGATCGGACCGGACGAGACCTACAATGAAGTGATCCGGACCGTCGGCGAGCCGCCGAAGTTCGATTTCGAGCCACTCGATCATGTTGCACTCATCGAGAAAAACGACTGGGGCGACCTGTCACGGGTAACCCAGGTGTCAGGGAGCCGCACCTATTGCCTGAAGGGCGCGCTGGCGCTGCTGGAAACCAAGCTCATGGGCTGGGCGCTCGAGAGAATCGCCGCCTCGGGCTTCACGCCGATCACCGTTCCGGCAATCGCTCGGGAACAGGCCTTCATCAACCAGGGGCAGTTTCCCGGACACCGCGAAGAGACCTACGAGCTTCCCAACGACGACTTGTGGCTCGCCGGGACCGCGGAGGTCGTTCTGACATCCCTCCACTCGGGCGAGATCATCGAGGCCGACAAGCTGCCGGTCCTTTATGCCGGCTTCTCGCCGTGCTTCCGCCGCGAGGCCGGTAGCGCTGGGAAGGACGTTCGCGGCTTGTTGCGCGTCCACCAGTTCGAGAAGGTCGAGCAATATGTGATCTGCGAGGCCGACGGGGCCCAGTCGGCCGAGTGGCACTCAACCTTGCTCCGCCTCGCCGAGGGGCTTCTCCAGGACCTGGAGATTCCCTATCAGGTGATCGAGACGTCGACCGGGGACATGGGCCTCGGCAAATATCGCATGAACGATATCGAGAGCTGGGTGCCTTCGCTCGGCAAATATCGCGAAACGCATAGTTGCTCGAGCCTCCACGACTGGCAGGCCCGGCGCGCGAACATCCGCTACCGCGGTCAGGATGGGAAGGTTCGGTTCGCGCACACGCTCAACAACACGGCGCTTGCTTCGCCGCGAATTCTCGTTCCGCTGCTCGAGAACCACCAGACTGCCGATGGCCGGGTCGAGCTTCCTGAGGCTATGCAGCAATTGATGGGCCGCGAATTCCTTTGAACCGACCTGTTCCCCCACTCCAGTGGGATGGCGACGACGCTCCGCCGGATCATGGCAATTGGGGCGAGATCGCTTGGAACCTCGGTCGGATGATCGGCACCTTCCGCAAGCGCGGGCCGCGCGGGCCGCTCGACGCACAGCCGGTGCTTGTGATCCCCGGATTCCTGTGCAGCGACCAGACCACCTTTTCGCTGCGAAGAGAGCTCGCCCGGGCGGGCTTTCGAGTCCACGGATGGAAGCAGGGGTGGAATTTGGGAACGAAGCCGGACACGCTCGATCGGCTGAGGGAGCGGGTTGGCGGATTGGGGCACGACCGGCCGATCGTCATCGTCGGCTGGAGTCTGGGCGGCCTCTTCGGCCGCGAGTTCGCGCGCTACCATCCCGAAGAGGTGAAGGCTGTGATTACCCTTGGATCGCCTTTCTCGGGCGACCCCAAGCAGAACAATGTGTGGAAGCTCTACGAGCGCGTCGCCGGACATGCGGTCGACAATCCGCCGCTTCCCAGGATCACCGACAAGCCGCCTGTACCCCATCTTGCGATCTGGTCCCGTCGCGACGGTCTGATCGCGCCAAGAGCGGCGCGCGGACTCGATCACGAGCGTGACAAGGAAGTCGAGCTCGACTGCCATCACATGGCGTTCGGGATTTCGCCGTCGGCGGCAAGAGCCGTCGTGCGCGAGGTCGGCAAGTTTCTGGAAGAAATCAACTTTTAGACGCATTCGAGTGGTAGTGGGTCACTTTGAAAATAAGTCGGGTTGACTAGCGCTGGAACGGCCTTCCCATGTGATATGCTTAGCGCAAAGCATGGAGGTTATATGCGGCTTCCCGTGATACTGGCATTGGGAGCGTCGGCAGGCGGTTGGATTGCGACCATCCTAGTAGCAACAGCTCCGCACACTAGAATGACGCCCGCCCTCCTGCCGATAACAATTTTTATCGGTTTTGGCGCGTTCCTCACCGCGCAACGCTTGAGCCGTCAGCCCCGTGCCTAAAGGTCCACGCGGAAGAAGCCTTCAATCATTGTGACCGCTGATTTCAAACTGACTCACTACCATCCGAGTCGCGGGATTGACTCTTGCCAGTGAGTCGCGGGACAAGAACAAAAGTAGAACAAAAACGTTGTGAGTCGTGTGGCAAGAGGCTTGTCTCTGGTCGCCGGCGGAGCTGTCTTCGCACGCTCCTGGCCGGCTGAACATCATCGTCTCTCCGGCGGGCTGGGCGAGTGCTGGCATTTGCCTGCGCCGTCCAGCCCCACCCTTTCTGAACTGTTCGCCGTTCACCCGCGCGATGCAGGCTGGGCGGGTTTCCTGCTCGCGCAACTCGCTGCAGAAAGGCCTCTTTTGTGGGTCCAGGAGCGAATGGCCATCCTTGAGAGCGGTCGGATCTACCCTCCGGGCCTCCCTTCGAAAAAGCTCATCCACGTCGAGGCGCGGGACGCTCGCGACGCACTGTGGGCGATGGAGGAGGGTGTAAGATGCACCGCGCTCTGCGCAGTGATCGGCGAGATCTGGGGCGACCCCAAAGCGCTCGATTTCACCGCGACGAGACGGCTAGCGGTGGCCTCGGAACAAAGCGGCACTCCATGCTGGCTGGTGCGGCTCGGAGGCGCCCCGGATTTGAGCGGGGCGCGGATGCGCTGGCGGATCGCGAGCGCGCCATCCCTTTTCAACGATCTCGATGTGCGCGCGCCGGGACCATCGGCGTGGGATGCCGAGCTGTTTCGCGCGCGCGGTTCGCCGCCGGGTCGCTGGACCGTTGCTCATGAAACGGGTGTGTTCCATCTGGTTGGCGCATCTGGCGGTCGAGCGTTGGGCGAAGAGCGCAGACTCACCGCCTGACGCCCCAATCGTCCTCACCCTTGAAGGCGCTCACGGGCCGGTCATCCACAGGGTCACGAAAACCGCTGCCAAAAGGGGCGCGAAAGCCGGCGTTCGGCTGACCGATGCCCGCGCGCTCGATCCCGCGCTGATTGCGTTGCCCGCCGATCTTGAAGGCGATTCGGCATTGGTTGAGCGGCTGGCGCGCTGGGCCGGCCGCTGGTCGCCGCTGGTCGAAGTGGATGGCGACACATTATGCCTCGATGTCACTGGTGTTGCGCACCTGTTCGGCGGCGAGCAGGCCCTGGTTGACGATATCCGGCGGCGTTTCGCGCGGATTGGTCTGACGGCGCGGGTGGCGATTTCTCCGACGGCGGCCGCGGCATGGGCGTTAAGTCACTTCGCTCGGCCGGTCTCGATCATCACCCTCGAAGCTGGACGATGCTGGCATGATGAACTGGTTGCGCTTCACGTCTCGGCACTCCGCCTCGATCCGGATGCGGTGCGGACGCTCGAACGACTGGGGCTGAAGACCATCGGCGCACTCATCAAAGTACCGCGGCTCGCTTTGGCGCGGCGCTTCCGGGGCGCCGAAAACGTGGTCGAGGCGCTCGACCGAATGCTCGGCCGAAAGCCCGAAGCAATGACGGCGGTCGCAATCGATCTCCCGCCTCGTGCCGTGTTCCGGCTCGAGGAGCCGGCAACACATGCTGAAGCGGCGGCCCAGGCGTTGGACCATCTGATTCCCGATCTCGTGCGCCAGCTGCAGGAACGGCATCTCGGCGCTCGCCGAATTTCGCTGATCGGCTTTCGTGTCGATGGCAGCTGCGCGATTGCATCGGTCGCGACTGCAATTCCAAGCCGCGAATCGAACCATCTTGAGCGCCTGTTCGCCGACAAGGCTCACTCGCTCGACCCACAATTCGGCTTCGATGCCTTCGCGCTGGTTGCCGACTGGACCGAAGATCTGCGTGCAGCGCAGGAAAGTCTGATCGAAGAGCCGAGCGGCGAACGCGAACTGGCGAGACTGCTCGATCGGCTGACGGTGAAGTTCGGCGCCGAGCGCGTTCGGCTGCCGCAGCAGCGGGAGAGCCACCTCCCCGAGCGGGCGAGCGGATGGGTCAGTGCATTTGCGAAGACCGAACCGATCGCAGTGGCGGTCGTCTGCCGACCTCAGCGCCTGCTCGACCGTCCCGAAGCGATCGACGTCATCTATGCCACTCCTGAAGGCATGCCGCGCCGCTTTGTCTGGCGACGCACCGTTCATGACGTCGCGCGCGCCGAAGGGCCCGAACGGATCGCGCCCGAATGGTGGCGGCAGCTCTCGTCTACGCGACTGCGCGACTATTATCAGGTCGAGGACTCGAGCGGTCGACGGTACTGGATCTATCGCGAGGGCGTCGCCGGCGACGGACGTGGCGGGCCGCCGAACTGGTTCATTCACGGACTGTTCGGCTGATGCCCGAGAAGGTCGGCTTTTCCCGGCTCAAGCTGGTGCGGCGCGAGGATATGCCGCCTGTGCCGGCGACACGAGCATCCTTCGTCGAGCTCGGCATCACCTCGCCTTTTTCCTTCCTCCGTGGCGCATCGGACGCGATCGAACTGGTTCTGACAGCGCTCGGTCTCGGCATGGATTCGATCGGAATCGCCGATCGCAACACACTTGCCGGCGTGGTGCGGATGCATAGCGCCTGCATGGGGGTTGGGATCAGACCACTGATCGGCTGCCGGCTGGACCTCGCCGATGCCCCGAGCCTGCTCGCTTATCCGATCGACCGCGATGGCTATGGACAATTGTCGAGCTTGCTGAGCCTCGGGAAGATGCGCGCGGAGAAAGGCGAGTGCGAGCTGTCGCTAAACGACATCGTCGATCATTCTGAAAGCATCGCCTTCATCGCCTGGCCCAACGACGATTTGGAGGAATTCGAAACCGAACTGCCGAGGCTTTGCGATGCCTTGACGTCACTTCGCCATGTCGCGGCTAGCTGGCTTTATCGCGGGAACGACAATGTTCGGATCGAGCAGCTCGACCGTCTTGCCAGAAAACATGGCTGCACGATCCTTGCGACCAACGACGTTCACTATCACGCGCCCGACCGCCGGCCCCTGCAGGACGTCGTCACCTGCATCCGAGAGAAGACCATTATTGCGAACGCAGGCTATCTTCTAAACCCCAACGCCGAACGGCATCTGAAATCACCGGCCGAGATGATCCGGCTGTTCGA
>DATATH010000163.1:0-1607 GCA_036268895.1 Sphingomicrobium sp.
TGAGGCCCTACCGGCCGCTATGGCGCGACCGGATAAATCGAACTGCATTTTTTTAGGCTCTATTTGCAAATTGTGTTGCGAGATGGCAGAATGGGATTTCTGCATTGAGGGACTGTGATGGACAGCGCGGCGTTTGCGACTTGGCGAGTCGGAATCGAGCTTCTGAATTCTGCGCAGCGGAGCTTGGCGTTTCAGGATTTGGCGCTGGCTGAAGCGAGCGATGTGGTCGAATATCGCGATGACGAAATCGATGGAACCGCGCAGGAGGACCGGGCCGAAGCGGTCCGGGAGGGTGAGGGCGAAGCCACGCCCGAAATTGTCGCGCCGGCCGCGGTCGGTCCGAGGCCGGTGCCGGACCTGCTTTCGAAGGTCGGCGACGGTCGAATCGCCAACTTTGGTTGCCCTCATTGTGGCGGGTATGAAGTCGGTCGTTGGGGCCGGGCGAACGGCAGGCCTCGGTATCGCTGCAAGGAGTGCCGGAAGACATTCGGTCCGTTGACGGGAACGCCGTTGGCTGGATTACACTACAAGGACCGTTGGATGGATCAAGCGCAAGCCTTGATGAGCGGAGAATCCGTCGTAAAGGCGGCTGAACGTTGTGCGATAAATCGTACGACCGCGTTTCGCTGGCGTCACCGATTTCTTTCCGCTCTCAACCTGGACAAACCTACCTCTTTGTCTGGCATCGTCGAAGCGGACGAGACATTCGTTTTGGAATCTTTCAAGGGCAAGCGCAAAGACCTTCCCAGACCGCCGCGCCAGCGGGGAGGCAAAGCCAGCAAACGCGGCCTGTCGGCGGAACAAATCCCTATCATCGTCGCCCGTGACCGCACGGGCGCGACCCTGGACGCCGTCTTGCCGCGGCTCGATGCCGTCAGCATTACTGCCGCGCTGGGCGGCTTGATCGCCCCGTCCACGGACTTTTGCTGCGATGGAGGGTCGGCCATTACCGCGTTCGCGCGCCGCGCCAGACTCAAACTCCACGTGCTGCCCGCTCCCGGAAACCCAAAGCCTGAGGCGCCCGAACATCACATCAACAACGTGAACGCCTACCATGGCCGACTCAAAGAATGGGTCCGGCGCTTCCACGGCGTCGCCACCAAGAACCTTCCGAGCTATTTGAGCTGGCGCAGAACAATCGAAGCTCTCGGAGCCGCCACGACTCCCGAAGCCTGGATCATGGGAGCCGCGGGAATGGGACCTAGTCAACATAGCTCGCGACTATAGCGAAGATTTTGCCCCATTCGCCGAACGGCTGGTTGGCGGTGATGAGCAGCGATCGACGCTCGTATCGTGCGCTGATGAGTTCGAACAGAACGCTGGTCTCGGCCTGGTCCTTGGCGACATAGGCGAGATCGTCGAGAATCAGCAGGTGATATTTGTCGAGCTTGCCGATCGCAGCTTCGAGGCCGAGATCGCGGCGCGCGATCTGAAGTTTCTGCACGAGGTCGGTGGTTCGGGTGAACAGCACGCGCCAGCCCTTTTCAACCAGGGCCAGGCCGAGCGCGGCCGCCAGATGCGATTTTCCTCCGCCGGGCGGCCCGAAGCACAGGAGATTGGCTCCCTTTTCGATCCAGGCGTCGCCCGCCGCGAGCGCATGGACCTGA
>DATATH010000164.1:0-7539 GCA_036268895.1 Sphingomicrobium sp.
CCCCAAGCTCTTGAGCCTCGGGCGCGACATGGCGGGGCTCACTCTTGGTGAAACTCGGATCGTCCACGATTTCGCGGTGCGCAGCGCTTCCGAAATCCTCGAGCGTCACTTCGAGGGGGATCTCGCAAAGGCGCTGTTCGGGTTCGACGGCGTCGTCGGGAATTTCGCATCGCCGCAGTCCGCGGGTACGGCCTATGTGCTGCTTCACCATTTGTTCGGCGAAGCGGCCGGAGTCCCGGGCGCCTGGGGCCACGCGATCGGCGGCATGGGCTCGATCACTCAGGCAATGGCGCGCGCCTGCCGCGAAGCTGGAGTCGATATCATCCTCAACACGCCGGTCGAGGAACTGATCCTCGCCAATGGACGGGCTTCCGGAGTTGTCGCTGGCGGCAAGGCATATCGGGGAAAAGCAGTGGTTGCCGGAGTGAACCCGAGGCTATTGTTCGACCGGCTCGTACCGCTCGGTGCAGTCGAGGCCGATGTTGTCTCCCGAATGCACAGCTGGAAATGCGAGAGCGCCACCTTCCGAATGAATGTTGCGCTTTCCGAACTCCCCAAGTTCACGGTGCTTCCCAAGAAGGGAAATCACCTGACCGCGGGCATCATCATGGCGCCGAGCCTTGATTACATGCACCGCGCGTGGCTCGACGCGTCCGTGAACGGCTGGGCCACGCAGCCGATCATCGAAATGCTGATTCCCTCGACGCTGGACCCAGGCCTTGCACCGAAGGGCAAGCATGTTGCGAGCCTCTTCTGCCAGCACTTCCGCTACGACCTTGGGCCTGGACGGTCCTGGGACGATGAGCGAGAGAAAGCCGCCGACCAGATCGTCGCCACGGTTGACGCCCATGCGCCGGGCTTCGCCAAATCGGTGATCGGCCGTCAGCTCCATTCGCCGCTCGACCTGGAGCGTCGCTTCGGGCTGATCGGGGGCGACATCTTCCACGGCAAGATGGGTCTCGATCAGCTGTTCAGTGCGCGGCCAATGATCGGCGCTGCGGACTATCGAATGCCGCTCAGGGGCCTCTATCTGTGCGGTTCAGGGGCGCACCCTGGCGGCGGAGTTACGGGCGCGCCCGGTCATAATGCCGCACATGCTCTGCTTGCGGACCGGCGCTTCTGGAACCGGCGGCATTGAAGCCGCTCGAGGGCATCAGGGTTCTCGATCTTAGCCGCGTACTCGCGGGACCCTGGTGCACGCAGCTGCTCGCCGACCTTGGAGCCGAGGTCACGAAGATCGAACGTCCCCGGCACGGCGACGACACTCGTCACTGGGGTCCGCCCTGGCACGGAGAGGGAGATCGGCGCGTCGCCGCTTATTTCCTCAGCTGCAACCGGGGCAAGAGATCGGCCGCGATCGACTTCGCGCAGCCTGAAGGCGCCGCGCTCGTCCGAAGGCTCGCTGGGCAGATGGACGTGGTCGTCGAGAATTTCAAAGTCGGCGGCCTCGAGAAGTTCGGCCTCGACGCCGCTTCACTTCGATCAGCAAACCCAGGGCTGGTCTATGCATCGATCACCGGCTTTGGCCAGGATGGGCCATATTCGGACCGAGCAGGCTACGATTATATCATCCAGGGCATGGGCGGCCTGATGAGCATCACGGGCCTTCCCGACTCGGTCCCGGGCGGCGGTCCGATGCGCGTCGGAGTCGCCGTCGTCGACCTGTTCACCGGCCTTTACACCTGCGTGGCGATCCTCAGCGCTCTCTATCGCCGCGAGAAATCCGGCGAGGGCGCCCATATCGACATGGCCCTTTTCGATACCGAGCTCGCGATGCTCGCCAACCAGGCCTCCAACGCCCTCATTTCGGGAAGTGACCCTCCGAGGCAGGGCAACACGCATCCCAACATCGTGCCATACCAGCCGTTTGAAGCGGCCGATCAGCCGATCATCATTGCCGTCGGCAACGAGCGGCAGTTCGCGAGGCTTGCGCAGATGTGCGATCATCCCGAGTGGACTTCGGACGAGCGCTTCGCGTCGAACGGTGCCCGCGTCTCCAATCGTCAGGAAATTGTTCGTCTGATCAGTGAGGCCATCGCGCAAAAGCCCGCGGCAGAATGGCTCGATCAGCTCGAAGCCGCAGGCATTCCGGCAGGACCGATCAACCGCATCAGCCAGGCGCTGGGCGACGTCCAGGCGCAGCATCGGCAGATGGTCCGGACGATTGCCGGCGTTCCGCTGGTCGGTTCGCCGGTGCGCTTTGATGGAGCCCGCGCCGATTCGGACCTGCCGCCCCCTGCGCTGGGTGAACATACAAGGGACGTGTTGGCGAGCCTCGGCGTCGCTCCTGACGAAGCCGCGCGGCTCATGTCCAGCGGCGTGATTGCCTGACTATTTCGCCGGCTGGGTCCTGCTCGCGCTTTCGACGAGCAGGTCGAGCTGTTTCTCGCAGCCGTTCTGGATCAGGACCTGGGCGGCGCCGACAAGATCGTCGGTAGGGAGCGAGTTGACAGTGACCACATCAAGCGTGCTCGCATCGCCTCCGTCAGGCCATTCGACCTGATATTTTGAGCCGCCGGTGATAGGCAGGGCGGCGGGCCAGGGGGCAAGGGCGGTACCAGCGGCCCAGCTGAGCTCCTCCGACTTACCATCCGACGAACGGATTTTGACGGTTATCGGTGTTTCGGTGTCCTGACGCCATGCTTGAACGCTCGATGCATTGCTGACGCAGACCCTGCCGCCGTGGGTCAGGTCGATGTCCCAAATGCTCGGATTGTGAGCGACTTCTGCCGCCCTCAGCGCTCCGAAACGGCCACGCTGGCCGGCGGCGGAGGCTAGGCTCATCTGGCCGGCGTCGAAATTGCCGGGGCCGCGAAATGTCTGGGCCGCGCTCGGCCCGAGCAGAGTGACGACATCGCCTCCCTGGAGCGTAATCTTGGCGCTTGGAGGAAGGGTCTTGCCGGGTGGATAGGCCTTCGCCGACGGCCCAAGCGACTTTACGACAACGACGTTGGCAAGCGCCGTGGTCGATCCGATGGCGGACGCAAGTGCCGCTCCCCACAGCAAAACCTTTCCACGCATCTTTACGCCTCCCTCGTTTCCCAAATTGCTGCATCCGATTGGCCCCCGCTCCTTTAGGAGCAGCGGCAGAGTCGAACCCATGTGGGGCTTTGGCGCGCAAATTATCCTTGCGTTTGAACAGGGTCAATGAACGAAGGCCGAATTTCCCCTCGGTTCAAGCGCTTCGCGGACCCCGCTTGCGGGTTGCGCCGCCGTCCAGAACCACCTCCAGAGCTTCAATCCGGCGCAAATTCTCCGCGATGAGTTCCATGATCTCCGCTTCGCGTGCCTCGCGCTTGATCACCGTGCGGATCGCGCGCGCAATGTCTTCCGACACGTCTTTGATCGCCTTCTGCTCCTCGTGGCTTGGGATCGATCCGTCCGGCCTTGGTCCCACGAGCAGATAGCCGACCGGCTCTTCCTCGTCCGAGCTCGGAACCAGCGGGACCCGTATCGGAAAGAGCCGGTCGGAGGGCTCGCACATGTCACTCTTGTAATCCTGGGCGAAGACCGACCTACGCCATGCCTCGACCTCGTCATTTCCTAATCCTCTTGCGCTTAGCACGCAGCCATTGACGATCATCGCGGCTCTAACGGCGCGAACTCCGCGATCGACCTGCGCCAGGATCTCTTCCAGCATGTCCGCAAGGGAAGACGTCTCGCGCATGTCTCGAACGCTTTGCGGGAAGTCGTTGCGAAGCAGGAAGAGGTTCTTCTGGAACCTCTTTTCCGACCAGTGCTGGACGTGTTCCTGAATCGGGTTGATCATGATCGTCGCGAGCGCCGCTGCGAAAATTATCGGCCCCTCGTTGTTGGTGTTTCCCGAATAATTGTAGACGATCTGCTTTACTGCATCTCCCGCCGCCGCGAAGACGGCAGCCACTCCCAACGTGATCACGGCGAAGTTCACGGAACGGCCGATCACGATCTCTGCGTCGTAAAGCCGATAGCGGAGCAGGGCGACGAGCAATCCGAGCTGAAGGACGAGCGCTGCGAGCGCAAAGCTGATGCCCGCTCCCATCTCGACCAGCAGCTGGTGACCGAAGCCGTCTGTCGTCCACTTGAGATAATCGGCGGCGATCGAAACGCAGCGAAGAGCTGCATAGGCGCTGATTCCGAACAAGGCCCAGCGGATCTGCTGGCGCTGTTCGCTCGACCCGGTTTGGCGAAGTCGCCGAACCATCGCGAGTACCCCGATGATCATGAAGCAGACGAAATAGCTCTGGTAGAGGATTCCGTGGAGGAACATCAGCAGTGGCAGGCAGGCGATCAGCCCGATGACTCGCCACGACAAATTGCCGTGCGGAAACAGCAGGATCCCCGAAAGCAGCAGGACGTTTCCAAGATCGTAGATCGCGACATTCACCGGCCGGGGAATTCCGATGTTCGCGAGGAACACTGACGAGGGCTGTTCAGCCGCGATGCTGAGAAGCACGGCAAGTGAGAGCAGTGAACTCACCACATCGCGCGAATTGCGGCGGTGAAGTAGCCATGCCGCCCAGAGCAGGAATGGATAGAAGATCACCTGGAGAAGGTCGATGAAGCCCAGCAGCCTTGGCGAGATGCCGAGCGCTTGCGCGCCGGCATCAATGTGCTGTTCGCTCGTGGTGACGGTGACATTGCGGATCCTGCCGTCGGGATCCCGGAGGGTCAGCGGGACCTGCTCGGCATCGCTGGCGTAGAGGAGGTTGCCCATTGCGATATAGGCGGGGTCATTGGCGTGCGCCGCGAGGGCTTCCTCGTTGACCGGCATCATTGGCGGCAGACGAAGGCCATAGATGGCGACGATATGGTCGCCAGGGACAATTCCCGCCGAGCGAGTCTGCGGTCCGACGGTGAAACGAATCAATGTCGCGTCCCGCGGCGAGACCGCGAATCCGGCCCGGCTGCCCAGCAGCAGCTGCGAATTGTTCGCCGGCTCTGTGTAGCGGAAGTAGAAGCCGACAATGGGTCCGACGACTGCGAGCAGGAAGGCCAGCACCCAAACAGCAGTGAACAGCCGGTAGGTCGAGGTGTTGAACGGCGGAACGACGGGCGGCAGGCGGAGCCTGTCCTTCAGCGCCTTGTCGCTCCTGGATAAGGCAAGCTCCATCCCCCGTCGGCTCCTGCCGCGATTAGCTTTTCATCATGAGCGGCGCGAGCGCTGCGCGCAATCGCTAAGTGCTTGAAGCGTCTTCGCTCTCGATGCCCTGTTCCCCATAGCGCGACTTGATGAAGCGGCCCTGCGTCTCGAACGCCGCAAGGTCGGACCGAGCGAGTTGTTCCGAGACCTCGTCAAGAGCGGTCTTTGCTGCGGCGAGGCTCTCGACCAGCCGCTCGTCGACCGTCTTGCCCTCGCCGTCCTGCTCGCCGTGATAGGCTTGGGGAACGTTTTCGTAGCGGTCGATCAAACCCGGCAGGTGAACCGACATGAGGCGCCTGGCGTCCTGTGCCCGTGGATCGATCGCGTCGACGCGTTCGAGGCACTGCTTGAGCGAGGGTAGGACCGCGCTGATGGAATCGAGTTGTGCCTGCGCCGGTGGAGGCAGGGCGCGGCGGACGCGGACGATGTAGGAATCGAACCGGTCGACCATTGGGCCATTTGGAAGGTCGGTCGAGGGGGGAGGGGCCGATACCACTTGTCGCCCTCCCCGGGCGATCATCGCCCCGGCGATAACGACTGTCGCGACAAGCGCCGCAAGGAAACCGAAAATGCCGATCGGCTTCACAAAACCAATGATCAACGTTGCGAGCCAGATGACAAGGACGGCGCCGACGACCTTCACCGCGGTGCGACCGAGTCCGGCGTTCAGCCGCTCGCGTTCGCGCCGCGCTGCTGCTCGGGCTGGTCCGCCGCGCTGATCGAGTTGCCGGGTCACGCGCTCGAAGCGCGCGATCGCGTGTTCAACCTTATCGGTGATGTCGGTCACTTGGCCTCAATCGGGGCAAGCGGGGAGACGGTCGGTCCCTCCAGTTTCGCCTGGTTCACCCCTTCAGCCCGGGCGATATAGCCCTTCGATTTCTCGACTTCCTTGCCCAGGGTCTCGACCGTCTGCTTCATGTTGCCGAGCGCCTGAAGCTTGAACTGGTCGATCTGATCCATCGTGTCATAAATATTC
Source organism: Sphingomicrobium sp. (assembly GCA_036268895.1). Taxonomy (GTDB): domain Bacteria; phylum Pseudomonadota; class Alphaproteobacteria; order Sphingomonadales; family Sphingomonadaceae; genus Sphingomicrobium. Next base: position 6,099 of record DATATH010000164.1, read on the forward strand.
TGGAAGGCGCGCTGGAGAGTCTCGAGCGGAATGGTCGAGCTGGCCGCCTGTTCGTGGATCGCTCCTGTCTGAGTGCGAAGCATCTCGCCGGTGGAGTCGATCATTCCGGCCGTGGTCGTGTTGAGCGCTCCGATCTGTTCGAGCACGAGCTTCTGGTTGGTCATGGCCTGGGCGACGGTCACCGCGGTCCGAAGCGCGGAGACCGTGGTCGTCGAGGCTCGATCGACGCCCTTCACCAGCTCGACATTGTTCTTCTTGACGAGATCGAGGGCGAGATAGCCCTGCACGGTTACCGCCATTTGCGTCAAAAGGTCGGTCGTGCGTTGCCGGGTATAAAAGAGCGCTGTCTCACGGATTGCCTTCGCCTTGGCAGGCTCGGTCGCGTCGAGCTCGTTTGCCTTGTCCTCGAGCTGCTGGTCGAGGGTCTTCGAGATGTGGATCATCTGTTCGAGCTTGTGCATCGTCTTCCACAGGTTCGCGCGTTCTGTATCGATCGCCGCATTGTCCATCAGGAGTTCGTCCTTGCCGGACGCGAGGCGCGAGAGGATCGCTGAAATGTGGGTCTGCGAGCTTTGATATTGGCGGAAGTAGTTCCGCATCCGGTTTCCGAAGGGAATCAGTCCGAACAGCTTGCGGCCAGGCGACAGGCTGCCCTGGCGCTTGGGATCCAGATCCTCGACCGTCTTGCGCAGTTCCGTCAGATCGGCGCCGATACCCGTGTCGCTGTCGATAGCCTTCACCGGCCGGTCGAGGAAGCGGTTCGAGGCACCGGCAGCTTCCGCGATCTCCTTGCGGCCCATCGCCGTCAGCTGATCGACCTTCTTTCCGAACTCCGGGCTGTTGGAGTCGAGCTTTGAAAGCTCGTCGACGAACTGTGTCACGCGCTTGTCGAGTTCGCTCGTTTCCTCCTGCTGCAAGGGAACGAGACCCGACGCCTCGGTTGGCTCGACAGGCTGAAGCGCCTCTGGTGGATTGAGGTTCAGCTTCGTCTTTGTCGCGGTTTCGGTCACTGGCGCCGGTTCGGTGGCCATGGCTCAAATCCTTTCTTCGCCCTTGTGCGGCGCGGCGCCGAGCCGGTCAACGCCGCAAGGGCCTTCTAAGTGTATTATAGTGGTAAGACACAGCAAGACAAGAAGACGCCCCCGACTTTGGTCAAAGCTTGTTAACCACGGCCCTGAACCGTTCGCTTACCCTGTCTGAGCTAGAGGCCCTTTCATGCGCATTTATCGGCTGGGGTTCACGCGACCATGTTCAGCTTCCTGAAGAAACTGTGGCGCGACCGTCGCGGCAACGCCCTTATCATTGCCGGCGCGGCATTGCCGCTCATCGTCGGTTCGGCGGGTCTTGCGAGTGACACCATCCAATGGGCGCTGTGGAAACGGCAGCTCCAGCGTGTCGCCGACTCCGCCGCCGAAGCTGGCGCCTACGCCAAGGTCGCCGG
>DATATH010000165.1:0-19836 GCA_036268895.1 Sphingomicrobium sp.
TTCGTAGGCACCGGCGCGAAGGATCGCCCGCATCGGCCGATCAAGCCGCTCGAGGGTCCATCCTTCGGCAAGACGGGCGCCGATCAGTGCATCAATCTCGCTTCGCCGGGCGTCAGCACCGGTCACGATGTCGTCGAAGAAATCGCGCTCCGCGTCGTGATATTGAGCATCCTCGATCGTCGCTCCGAGCCGATGTTCGTGGAATTCATGGAGAAGGTGGGCGAGCGGCGTGCCTTCCATCTCGTGCTGATAGAGCGCCTGGACCGCGGCGAGGCGAGCAGCGGAACGTGATCGTGAGCGCGTGGCGGCGGTCATGTCGAGGCGCTTAGCGGGGCTTAGGGGCGCTTCGCAATGTTCCTTGCCAGCCAGCCGTGGTCATTTGGAGCGCTCCTGACTAGCTGGGAGCGATGTATACGACCTTCCTCCTTGTCGATGACTTCTTCGACAATGCCGATGCCTTGCGCTGAGCATGCGCTCAGCCTCGATTATCCGCCGCTCGAGGGACGGTTTCCAGGCCGCAACTCGAAGCAGCGCGTCAACATCGAGGGGCTTAAGGAGGCCGTAAGCGGGATCCTTCGCGAGCCCCTCGTTCCGGCACCGCCGCCGCAATCGCACGCCAAATCAAGGTTGACCTTCGGCTCCGACAAGGGACGCGGCATGGTGCATGTCGACGAGAGCCCTGGTCGGGCATCCTCTATTTGAGCCGGCCCGGCGATTGCCGCGGCGGGAACGAATTTTTCCGTCACCGGGCGACTGAGCGCGGCGGCACTGACGAAAGCGCCTGGGAGCTGCTGATGAGCGTGCCCATGCGCTTCAACCGCCTGCTTCTGCTGCCGCCATAGCCGTTCCATACTGCTGGTCCGGGATTCGGTGACCGTCCCGAAAATGCCAGGCTGGTTTATCTGATGTTCTTCAATCAGTTGCCTCAGGGATAACTGACCGTCAGCGGCACCTCGGGCAGCGGGATGAACTCCTCGTCGTCTCCCGGGATGAGCGGGAAGCGCATCGCTTTCCAGTCGTGCTTCGCCTGATTGATCCGGTCGCGAGAGGATGAGACGAAGTTCCAGAAGACGTAGCGGCGGGTGCTGAACGCTTGTCCTCCCATCAGCATGGCCCGGGCCCCCGTCGGGCTCGACAGGCGCACGACATGACTGGGCGCGAGTACGTACAAGGTGAAGAGCTCGAGCGAACGACCGTCGAGGTCCGCCTCGCCGGCGACGAGCATGACTGCCCGTTCCTCGGCTGCCGCCTCTATCGGGATAGATCCATCGGAGCCGAGCTCGATATCGGCATAGATGGTCGGCGAGTCGCAACGGGTTGAAGCGGCTGCGCCCCACAAGGACCCCATCAGCACGCGCGCGCGGCACCGACCGTCGTCGATCAGCGGAAGCTCGCCTGGGGGCACATGATCGAAGGCGGGTTCGACTTCCTCGCGGCCGTCGGGGAGCGCGATCCAGGTCTGCATTCCGTAGAGGCTCGGCCCGTCCTCTCGAACGCCTTGCGGAGAGCGCTCCGAATGGACAATTCCGCTTCCCGCCGTCATCAGGTTGATCGCGCCGGGTTCGATCACGGCGCGCGAACCGATGCTGTCGCGATGCTCGATCGCGCCCTCGAATAGATAGGTGATGGTCGCAAGGTTGATGTGCGGGTGTGGACGAACATCCATTCCCCGCCCCGGCGGTAGCCTTGCCGGACCGAACTCGTCGACGAATATGAACGGCCCGACCATCGTGCGCTGGCGCGCGGGCAGCGTGCGGTTGACCTTAAAGTCGCCAAGGTCGTGAGTGACGGGTGTTATGGTCTCAAGGACCGGGCTTTCGATCGTGGCCATCAGTCGGTCGCCTCCTTGGTCCCTTAGACTCATTCGCCGGGAGCTGTCGCGCGAATCGTGAGAGCGTGCACCCTTTCTCTCATGAGATCGCCGAGCGCAGCATAGATCAATCGCTGCCGTTCGACGCGGTTCTTGCCCACGAAAGCCCCGCTCTCAATCCGCAGAGCGAAGTGGCTCTCGCCCTCGAGATTGTAGCCGCCGTGGCCGCGGTGCTGTTCGCTCTCGTCGACGAGCTCGATGCTGGTCGGCGAAAGCGCCGACTTGAGCCGACGAAGCATTTCAGCCGCGACCGGACCGGTTCTCAGTGTGTCCATCGACCCTATATAAAAGCGTTCGATGGCAACGAAGCAATCCAGGATGCACGGTCGAGTCGAAGGGGCGAGGGCGAGGTGCGCCGTCCCCGACTGCACCGCGCCCGGAGAGTTCAAGGCGCCGCTGCAGCCCGCCAATTTCGACGGGCCGGGCAGCTGGCGCTTCCTGTGCCTCGACCACGTCCGCGAGCACAATTCCAAGTACAACTTCTTCGTGGGAATGAGCCCCGACGAGATCACTCGTGCCCAGCATCCGCTGGCCGGTTGGGAGCGGCCGAGCCGTAGCTTTGCGGCGAACGGTGCCGACCCGCCACCGAGGTGGAGCGATTTTGCCGATCCGCTCGATGCAATCTCGACCCGCTTCGGGAACATTCGCGAGCGCTCGAAACCGGCTCGCTTCTCCAAGCCGGAACAGCGCGCGCTCTCGGTATTGGGACTTGGCGATGATGCGGACCGTCGTTCGGTTCGCCAGCGTTATTCGAACCTCGTTCGCCGCTTGCATCCCGACAAGAACGGCGGCGACCGCTCGCGCGAAGCGCGTCTGCGCGAAGTGATCGAAGCTTACCAGCTGCTGAGGAAATCCGCGGCCTTTGTTTAATCGCGCTCGGGAGCGCCGAGCGGAAAGAGCGGGCGATACTTGCGCCCCTCATCGACGGCGCGGGCAACAATAGGATCTGCGAGCAGCCTCGTTCGATAGGCTGCCAGTTTCGGGCCGCTGGTTCCGATTGGCTCGACCCAATCTGCGTAGAACAGGGACGGTGCCGCCGCGCAGTCGGCAAGAGTGAAAGTGCGGCCAACCGCCCATCCATCGCCGATCTGCCGCTCGAGCCAGCCATAGGCGAGGCGCAGGCGTTCGCGGGCCCGAGCGACGCCGTAGGGATCGCGTGACCCTTCGGGCCGAAGTGCGTCGCCGACGACGGCCTGCATTTCATTCATTACGTGCAGATCGAAGAAACGGTCGAAAAACCGGACGCGCCGGCCAGGCGCACCGTCCGGGATCCAGCGATTCGGACCGGGGTGGCAGGCCTGGAGATGTTCGATGATCGGAGTCGATTCGAACAGCGCCACGTCATCGTCGATCAGAAGCGGGAACTGGCCCAGCGGCGAGTGCCGTTTCAGCTCTTCGCCGTTCTCCGGATGCTCAGGATCGAGGAGGCGATACTCAAACGGGGTCTTGTCAGCCCAAAGTGCGATCAGGACCTTCTGTGTGTAGCTGCTGAAGGGGTGGCCGAAAAACTGGAGATTCACCATGTCCCCGCACCGATTTTCGAGCGCCGGTCCAACTCCGTTTCGCTCGGCGCCTTCATTTCGAACGATCCAATCGGCACTTTGCCGGCTGGTTCGTAAGTCGCGAAGATGACCCCGCTATCCGAGACGAAATGATCGGTCATCTTCATTCCGCCGGGTTGTTGGGTCCCGTCGAATATCGACTTTCCGTGTCCCAGCAACACCGGGAAGGTCATGAGCAGCAGCCGATCAATCAGGCCAGCGGAAAGCAGCGCCGGGTAGAGGGTGCTGCTTCCCTGGATGAGCAGGTCGCGTCCTTCGCTTTTTTTCAGCTCACCGACCGCCGCTGCCGTGTCACCCGACAGCCTGCTGCTGTTCTCCCACGCCAGCGGCTCGTCGGAATGGGTCAGCACATATTTGTTGATGCGCTGGAATCTCGCGCCGATCGGAATCTCCTGATTGTAGGGCCAGTAAGCGGCGAAGATGTCGTAGGTCCGCTTGCCAAGGAGCAGGTCGTACTCGGCCTCGATAACCTCTCCGAACGGTCTTTCCATGCTGCCATCCCAGAATGGGAAGGACCAGCCGCCGAGCGCGAAGCCACCCGTCGGATCCTCTTCAGGTCCACCTGGCGCCTGCATTATTCCATCGAGCGACTGGAAGACGGCACCTTTGAGCTTACGCATCGGCAGCGATGCCTTCGACCGCTCGGTCGAGCTGCCCGATGTCGATCTTCCTCATCTGCATCATCGCCTCGAATGCCGCCTTTGACTTGGCCGGATTTCCTTCTGACATGAGCTCGGTCAGGCGCTGGGGCGTGATCTGCCACGAAAGCCCGAAGCGGTCCTTGCACCAGCCGCAAGCGCTCTCTTCGCCGCCGTTGCTGACGATCGCGTTCCAGTAGCGGTCGGTTTCCTCCTGGTCGTCCGTCGCGACCTGGAAGCTGACGGCTTGGTCGAACGTGAATTGGGGGCCGCCGTTGAGGAGCATGAAGGGCATGCCGAGGATCGTCATTGTGATCACCAGTACGTCGCCAGCATTGCCGCTCGGATAGTCGCCAGGAGCCCGTTCGATCGAATCGATGCGGCTGTCGGGAAAGGTCTCCGCATAGAAATGCGCGGCCTCCTCAGCGTTCTTGTTGAACCACAGGCAGGGTTGGATCTTCCTCGACATCTTTGTCTCCTTACTCTCCGCCGACGAGCGCGAACTCTGCGCCCTGCGGGTCGGAACCGATCACGATCCAGTCGCCGGTCGGCACTTGGTGCGGACCCATGTGGATCGTGCCGCCATTCCGCTCGGCCAACTGCTTCGCCGCGGAAATCGAGGGAACGCGGATATAATAGCGAAAATGCGGGTGCTGGTCGTCCGACGCATTGAATAGTGCGCCGAGGCGAAGCCCATGATGGTCGAAGAAACGGTACTGGCCCATCTCGCCCATATCCATGAAGTCCGCGCTCTCCCATCCGAACTGCTCACCGTAAAAGCGGCGAGCCGATTCGACATCCGACGTCTGGAGCTCGTTCCAGCCGACGCGTTCGTCGGAATTGGGGGAGAAGACATCGCTTCGGGCGTCGGGATCGTTGGCCGGCGGAATTGGCTTCATTACGTAGAAGGGCGCGCCCTGGGGGTCGGTGACCATCGCTATGCGGCCGACATTCGCAATGTCGGTGGGTTCGATGTAGGTTTGGCCGCCAGCCTGCCCGATCGAGGCGGTCGCCTGGTCTACGTCATCGACCTTGATGTAACCGAGCCAGGTTGGTCTTGCGCCGTGCTGCGCCATCTCGTCGTTGATCGGGAGGAGCCCGCCGGCGAACTTGCCATCGCTTCGGCCGATCATTCGATAGCCGTTCGGGAAGCTCGATGCCGGATCGATCGTCCAGCCGACGATGGCGTCGTAGAATGCCTTCGCTCCGTCAGGATCGGAAGTCATCAGCTCGTACCAGATGAAATCGCCGACCGCGTTCGGACCGGCTTGGTCCTGCTCGCTGATGGTGGGCGCGTCTTCAGTTCGGACGTCGGTCATTTTACCTGTCCTTCCTTCATTTCGGCCATTCCGTGTTTCGCTACGCGCTTACGGGAGCGGCGGCACTCGCGACCTGGGCATCCGACGCAGTATCGATAATGACATCGAAGCCGCCCCAGAACATCCGTTTGCCGTCGAACGGGACGTCTCCGGTCGGCCGCATGCGCTCGTCCTTCATGATCTTTTCCCAAGCCTCGTCGTTGACCTGCTTCGAGGGCCATTCGATGAAGGCGAAGACGACGGTCTCGTTCGGTTCGGCCTTGACGGCCCGGCGGAAGTCCGTGACTTTCCCGTCGGGAACATCATCGCCCCAAGCTTGCACCAGCCGAAGCGCGCCATATTCGCGAAAGAGGGCCGCGTGACCTTGGGTCATCTTGCGATATGCCTCCTTCTTCTCGAGCGGGACCGGAGAAATAAAGCCGTTGATATAGCGTCCGGGCCCTTCGCCAGCTTCGACCAGTCCGTCAAAACCGCCGATGATCATTCTTCGCGCATCAAATGGTATTCCCTCCGAAAGCGCCTGCATCCGCGGATCGGTCCGAAACCTCTCGTTCGCCGTGTCGCGCGCCGCGCGCGACGGGTATTCGAACCAGGAGACGACCACCGTCTCATCGTCCTTCGCATCCACCGAGCGGTAGAAATCCGTGACCTCGCCATGCGGGACATCATTGGCCCAGGCCTCGACCTGACGCCTGACCCCGATGTCGGCGAGCACGTCGGCGACCTTGGCGGCATGGTCAAGAAACGATTGCCTGTTGGCGGTCGGCACCGCCAGTGCAAATCCTTCGAAATAGGTCATGCTGGTTCTCCTTGCGGTTCGTGCTCGCGGAAGGTCGCGAGCTGATCTTCGAGCGCGCTTTTGAATGCAGGTCTCGATTCTCCGCGCGCCACATAGTCGACAAGATTGGGAGTGCCGGCGAGAAGCCGTCCCCTGTCCGCCAGCCTGAGAACGGTGACCATAATCAGGTCGCCGATCGTGAAACGATCTCCCTCGAGCCATGAATTGTCAGCGAGTCTGTCCGACACGCGCTTAAGCTTCAATCGTGCGAATTCGTCGGCGCTCGGCCTCCTCAACTGTGCCCATTCCTGCTCGGCGTAGACGCTGTCCAAGAGCACACGTTGCTGGATTGCGGGCTCAACACTGTTGAGCGCTGCGAATGTCCACTGGATCGCCCGGTATTTGCCCTTCGGATCGCGCGGAAGAAGGACGTCGCTCCTTTCGCCGATGTACTGGACGATCGCGCCCGTCTCGAAGATCTGTACAATTCCGTCATTGAAGCAGGGCACCTGGTCGAACGGCTGATCCTTGAGATAATCGGCACCTCGCTGGCCGCTGAGGAGGCGGACACGATAATCGAGGCCAGCCTCCTCGAGCGCCCACCGGACTCGCAGGTCCCTCACGAGTCCCTGAGCGAATTGTGGAACCCAGCGAAAAGCGGTGATTTCGATTTGGGCGTTCGGATTGATTGGCATCGTCGCTGCTCCCTTAGACCGCAGTCGCGATCGCTTCCTGGACGGCGTCGGCGCCGCGCTCGGCGGTTGCCGGATCCATCCACATGATCTCGAAAATATGTCCGTCCGGGTCGGCAACGCTACGTCCGTACATGACGCCATAGTCCTGTTTCGGCGATGGATCAGCCGCGCCGCCGTTCGCTTCGGCGCGCTCAATTGCCGCATCGACCGATTCGCGGCTCGCTGCAGAGAGGCAAATCAGCACCTCGCTCTTCTTGTTCGCGTCGGCGATCGGGCGGGGCGTGAACTGGCGGAACTTGTCGTGCGTGAGGATCATCACGTGGATCGTCTCGCTGAACGTCATGCAGGCCGCGGTCTCGTCGGTGAATCGGGGTTCGTTCACCGCCCCTAATGCCTCGAGAAAGCTGCGCGAGCGTTGCAGATCGGAGACTGGCAGGTTGACGAAGATCATTTGAGTGATGGCCCGTTCCTTTCGTTGTTCAAAGGTTCGGCTCGGGTGAGCCGCTGCTTCCATTGCTTCTTGCTGCGACTCGATTCGCTTGCGTTTTGCGCGCTGAAGTCATAAATTACAACCAAGGAGTCATAAAAAATAACTAAAGCCCGGAAATCCGGAGAGAAACGCCGTTACGACGACGCCTGCGGACTTGCCCATGCGCTCGACCTCATCGGCGACCGCTGGGCGATGCTGGTGCTGCGCGAGCTTGCTTACGGGCCGAGGCGCTTTTCCGAGCTGAAATCTGACCTCCCCGGGATCAGTGCGAATGTGCTCGCTCAGCGGCTCACTGAGCTCGAGACTCGCGGAATCGTCCGAAAGACGCGGCTTGCCCCACCGGCGTCGGTCCAGGTTTATGAAGCGACGAATTGGGGGCTGGAGGCTGCCCCGGTCATCGCGCGTCTGGGCAAATGGGCGGCTCGAAGCCCGCTGCACGACCCGACGCTGCCGATCAGCCATGTCGCGATCATGATGTCGCTCCAGACGATGCTCGAGCCCGAGCGAGCTAAAGACATAAGAGCAAGGCTCGGCTTTCGCCTCGGAGAAGCGAGCTACGTCGCGCGGCTCGCGGATGGCCGCCTCGACGTCGAGCGGGGCGAAATCGAGGGCTGTGATCTCGTCTTCACCGCCGCGTCCGGGGCGCTCGGCGCTGTCATCTACGGCGGGGCACCTCTTGAAACGATCGCCGTTGAAGGTGACATTGGGCTTGCAAGGCGTTTCGTCACGCTCTTCCCGCTGCCGCAAAAAGCAGGCTTGGATTGAGGGGCCGACGCGCTTCCCCTAAGGCATTTGCCTATGACTGATCTATCCAACGTTCAGCCCGAGAGCCGTTCGGAGACGCTGATGGCTTCCCCCGACAAGCTGGTGAAGGTCTGCGAGGCGTTCGGCGTCGATTCGGACATGGAGGTACCCGCCTTCAGTGAGGCGGACGAGCGAGTGCCGGATCTCGATCCGACCTATGTCTTCGATCCGAACACGACGCTCGCCATTTGCGCCGGCTTTGCCAAGAATCGGCGAGTGATGGTCCAGGGCTATCACGGCACCGGCAAGTCGACCCACATCGAGCAGGTTGCCGCGCGCCTCAACTGGCCGATGATCCGGATCAACCTCGATGCGCACATCAGCCGGGTCGACCTCGTCGGCCGCGACGCCATCGTCCTTCGCGAAGGTCAGCAGGTGACCGAGTTTCGCGAGGGCCTGCTTCCGTGGGCGCTGCAGCACCCGATCGCGCTCGTCTTCGATGAATATGACGCCGGGCGTCCCGATGTGATGTTCGTCATCCAGCGGGTGCTGGAAGCGGAAGGGAAGCTCACCCTTCTCGACCAGAACCGGGTCATCCGCCCCAACCCCTGGTTCCGTCTCTTCGCAACCACCAACACGGTGGGGCTTGGAGACACCACCGGCCTCTATCATGGCACTCAGGCGATCAATCAGGGCCAGATGGACCGGTGGAACATCGTCACGACGCTCAATTATCTTCCCGCGCAGGTCGAGGCCCAGATTGTGCTCGCGAAGTCAGGCGAATATGACGATCCGGGCGGCAAGCAGATCGTCGACAAGATGATCAAGGTCGCCGAGCTGTCGCGCCAAGGGTTCATCAACGGAGACATCTCGACGGTAATGAGCCCGCGCACGGTGATCACCTGGGCTCAGAACGCGCACATCTTCGGCGATATCGGTTACGCCTTCAGGGTCAGCTTCCTCAACAAGTGCGACGAAGCCGAGCGGCCGCTGATCGCCGAATATTATCAGCGCGTATTCGGCGAGGACCTCCCGGAGAGCGTGGTCGGAAAGGCCTAGGTGGCCGAGCGCATCGACCTGTTCCGCCGAGCGCTTGCGGGTGCTTCGAGAGCGATCGCCAAGGATCCGGAAGTCGAGGTCGTCTTCGCATCCGACATCGCGCCGGCGTCCGGCAAGACCGCGCGGGTTCCTTCACCTGGCCCTGCGCTCGAAGCGAAGCTGGTCGCCGAAGCGCGCGGCGCAGCCGATTCCGCCGCGCTTCGCCTGCGCTTTCACGATCAGCGGGTCCATGCGCGCAACGCGCCGGCGGACATCGACGCCCGAGCAGTCTTCGACGCGCTCGAGACTGCCAGAGTGGAGGCACTCGGCGCTCGGGCGATGGGCGGAGTGCGCAAGAATCTTCGCCACCTCGCCGAGGCGCGAATCCGAAGCGATGCGATCGTGAGGGCGCGCAATGCCGAAGAAGTGCCGCTTTCCACTGCCGTCGGGCTCATCGCTCGAGAACGGCTGAGCAGTGAAGCGCCGCCCGCTGCCGCGACCGAGGGATTGAAGCTGGTCGCTTCCTGGATCGAGGCGAAGGCGGCCGCCGAGCTCGACGCGCTTGCGCTGACGCTCGATGACCAGGCGGCGTTCGCCAAACTGTCGCGTCGGCTTCTGGAGGATCTCGACCTCGCCGCGGTCGAGGAAGCAGCCGACGAGGAGGATGAGGAGGGTGGCGAGGACGCCGAGGACGACGAGGACGGGAGCGGCGAGACTGCCGAGCAGGGAGACGAGGGGCAGCCCGGCGGCGGCGACGTCGAGATGCGCGGCGAAGAAACCGACGATCAAAGTTCGCGGAGCGAATCGACCGAGGAGGTGGAATCGGGCGACGAGGAGTCGCCGCCCGGTGAAGATCTTAGCGAAAGCCAGTTCGCAGCGCCGGGACGGCGCAACTGGGACCTCTCGCCGGCAACCGACTACAAGGCCTTCACAACCCGCTTCGACGAAATCGTCGAGGCCGAGGAACTATGCGACGAGGAGGAGCTGGGGCGCCTTCGAGCCTATCTCGACCAGCAGATGGGCGGGCTTGCCAATGTCGTCACACGCCTCGCCAACCGGCTTCAGAGAAGGCTCCTCGCCCAGCAGGCGCGAAGCTGGGATTTCGACCAGGAGGAGGGCCTCCTCGATGCCGCCCGTCTCGCTCGTGTCGTCGTCAATCCCCGCCATGCACTGTCGTTCAAGATCGAGCGCGACACTGAATTTCGGGACACGGTCGTCTCGCTCGTGATCGACAATTCAGGCTCGATGCGCGGGCGACCGATCGCCATCGCCGGGATTTGCGGCGACATTCTCGCTCGAACGCTCGAGCGCTGCGGGGTCGCCACCGAGATCCTCGGCTTCACGACCCGCGGCTGGAAAGGGGGCCAGAGCCGGGAAGCGTGGCTCGCTGCCGGCCGGCCGGCGAGCCCTGGCCGGCTCAACGACTTGAGGCATATCGTCTACAAGCGCGCCGACGAACCCTATCGCCGCGCTCGCCGCAACCTCGGCCTGATGATGCGCGAGGGCCTGCTCAAGGAGAATATCGACGGCGAGGCGCTCCTCTGGGCGCACAATCGCCTGATTGCGCGACCCGAGGAGCGACGGATCCTGATGGTGATCTCGGATGGTGCGCCGGTCGACGATTCAACCGCGTCCGCCAACGGCGGAACCTATCTCGAGCGCCATCTGCGGCAGGTCATCGAATGGATCGAGAAGCGCTCGAGCGTCGAGCTGATCGCGATCGGCATCGGTCACGACGTCACGCGCTATTATACCCGAGCGGTGACCATCATGGACGCCGAGCAGCTTGCCGGTGCAATGGTCGAGCAGCTCGCGAGATTGTTCGATACGCCTTAAAGGAATGGGCCCGACGTAACGATGCACGCCGGGCCCCCCTCGTTACGCGACGCGAGGGAACAATTGTCCGTTTCCGGACTCGACGAGGAAAAGGGGAGAACCCCGTCGAATGAGACGCTTATGCCCGATTCGCGGGGAATTGATGCTGAACGATGAGTGCAGCCCGCGTTCAGGAAATCTTGAGTGAAGTCAGCTGCTTAGCAGGCCTCAGGAAGGAGCCTGCTCGGCGACCTTCTTGGCGACCTCGCGCTTCAGCTTGCGCGCCTTCAGGCTGAGCTTGTCCTCGCTGGTCTTCAAGAGCCAGTTGTCGAGGCCGCCGACATGCTCGACCGAACGCAGGCCATGAGTCGACACGCGCAGCTTCACGCTCGTCTCAAGAGCATCCGAGATGAGCGTGACGTTCTGAAGATTTGGAAGGAACGTTCGCTTCGTCTTGTTATTGGCGTGGGAAACATTGTGTCCCACCTGCCGGCCCTTGCCGGTCAGCTCGCAAACCCGCGACATGGTGATCTATCCTGATTTTCTGGACGAGCCCTTAGGACCCGAAGAGCGCCGCCCGTTAGCCGCTCGGGGCCAATCCGTCAACGCCGCGGCGGCTGGGCGAGCCGCAACCCTGCAGCAAGATCTGCGTTGTTTGCCGGAACGGATTTCAAGGTCACGATGATGCGCGCCGTCCTCTTCATACTGATTGTCGCAATTCTTGTCGTGATCGCGGGAATCGCAACCGGCTTCCTCAACATCAACCAGATCCGCGGCGCGAAGGCTCCCGACATCGCCGCAACTCCGAGCGGGCTGACGGCAAAGGGCGGACAGGCGCCGGCGTTCGACGTCGAGACCGGCTCGGTCAAAGTCGGAACGAAGCAACGAAGCGTGAACGTACCGACTCTCGAGGTTCAAAAGCCGCGAGGGAACCAGACTGAGGCCGTGACGAACAACTCGATGTGACTTGGGTCGCCGGCTCGGCTAGCGCCCGGCGATGCCATTTCCGCTCCCCTCGCCGATGCGCCGGGCGCTCGACCTTGCGAGGGAGGCTGCTGCTGCGGGCGAGGTGCCGGTTGGGGCTGTCGTCACCCGCGGCGATGAGCTCATCGCCGAAGCGCGCAATTCGATGCGCGGGACTTCAGATCCTACCGCACATGCCGAAATGGTGGCAATCCGGGCCGCGGCTGCCAGGCTCGCCAGCTCGCGTCTCGATGAATGCACCTTGTGGGTTACTCTTGAACCCTGCGCGATGTGCGCTGCGGCGGCCGCGATTGCCCGGATGAAGGCGCTTCGCTTTGCTGCGGAGGACCCCAAAGGCGGCGCGGTCGTCCATGGCGCGCGGATCTTCGCACAGCCAACCTGCCACCATCGCCCGGACGTTCTTGGCGGTATTGGCGATGAGGAATCGGCGGTGCTTCTGCGCGCCTTCTTCGGGCAGCGTCGCTAGACCCTATCCGGTATAGGGAAGCACCCGGATCTCAACCCGGCGGTTGGCAGCCTTCTCGGCTTCACTCGACTCGGGGGTGTAGAGCGGAGCCGTCTCGCCCAGACCCTTGGAAGCGATTCGCGCCTTCGAAACACCATGTGCAGCAAGATAGGTAGCGACAGCCGCGGCGCGCTTCTCGGAGAGCAGCTGGTTCCCCTGCGATGTTCCAGATAAGTCGGTATGTGCAAAGATATCGACATAGGTTCGGCTGTGCGTCTTCACTTCCCGGGCTATCTCGAGAAGAGTCGCGTCGAATTGGGGCTTCACGGCCGCACTGCCGCTGTCGAAGGTGAGCGCCGCCGGGATTCGAATGACGACTCCGCTTCCGACCTGGAGAATGTCGAGCCCGATCCCGGCCGTCTGGGTTCGCAGCTCACCCTCGAGCTCGGCGATGTATGAAGGCGCGGCAGCTGCAGTGAGGGCCTGGATCTTCGCCGCCCGCATCTTCAAAGCCCGCTCTTTGTGTCCGCCGATGACCTCGCTCGAGAGATAGGGCGCGTTGAGACCGAGCGGAGTGAAGGACGCCGGCCGAACCAGGGTTGGGGGAGGTGCGGTCGCGCAACCGCCAAGAAGCCCGATAGAACAGCCAAACATGGCCGCCCTGGCACTGCGGCGAAGATCCATTTGCTCGAGCTCCCACCCAAGTGACGAACGTCTCAAACTGGTCTGTAGCACGGCAAGTTCCGATGGCGAATCGAGCAGATTCTTGTAGACGGCCGCCAGCCAAGGCTACATTCGCCCTTCCACCCCATGAGCGAACATTTAGTCCCCATACCCTGGCTCGACGTCGTCCTGATCCTCGCGCTCATCGCCCTCAACGGGCTTTTGGCACTGAGCGAGCTAGCGATCATCTCCTCGCGAGATGCACGTTTGCGGGCGATGGCGCGAAGCGGGAGCCGGGGCGCGCAATGCGCGCTGGAGCTCGCGGCCGAACCCGGCCGCTTCCTCTCCACGGTCCAGAGCGGGATCACGCTCATCAGCATCGTCAATGGCGCTTTTTCGGGTGCGAGCCTTGGAGAACCCGTTGCCGAGCGGATCGAACTTGCTGGATTTACTCCCGCTACCGCACATACGATCGGCTACGGCCTCGTGATCGTCATCATCACTTTCGTGTCGCTGGTCATCGGGGAGATCGTTCCCAAACAGATCGCCCTTCGATCACCCGAGCCGATCGCCGCCGTCATAGCCAAGCCGATGAGATTGCTGTCGCGGATCACCGCGCCCTTCGTGTGGCTGCTCGACAGATCGAGCGCGCTGATCTTCAAGCTGTTCGGCCTCGACCGCGAATCGAAGAACCAGGTCACCGCCGAGGAACTCCACCTCGTGGTTGCCGAGGCACGGACTGCCGGGGTTCTCGAGGAAAGCGAACGGGCGATCATCTCGGGGATCGTGCGCCTTGCCGACAGACCGGTTCGCGAGGTGATGACTCCGCGCACCGAGATCGACTGGATCGACGTCGCATCCAGTCCCGAGGAGGTTCGCAAGGCGCTCCTCGAGACAGCCCACACGCGCATTCCGGTTGCCGACCGATCGGTCGAAAACATCGTTGGAGTCATTGAGATTCGCGACGTTGTGGCAGCGTTGCTCGAAGGCCGCTCGCTCGACATCAGGCAATTGTGCAGGACTGCGCCGGTCATTCCCGACCTCATGGACGCAATGGACGCTCTTGCCGTTCTTCGTCATGCCGAAGTCCCGCTCGCACTCGTCCATGACGAATATGGCCACCTCGACGGGATCGTCACTCCCGGCAGCATCCTTGCAGCGCTTGCCGGGACGTTCGCCCACGACATCGAGCAGGGTGAAGAGCCGCCCCTGGTCGAGCGCGAGGACGGGACCTGGCTGATCTCGGGCGCGGCGAACGCCGATCTGCTCTCCGACCGGCTCGGTGTGGCGATGCCGGACGACCGGGATTATTCGACGGTCGCCGGTTTTGCACTGTCCGTACTCAAGCACTTGCCGGAGACGGGCGAGAAGTTCCGCCACGACGGCTGGTCGTTCGAGATCGTCGACATGGATGGCCGAAAGATCGACAAACTGATCGCATCGCGGCCGAGGAAGCGTGCTGCCGAAAGCAAGGCAGAGGCGGTCGGCTGATCAGGCAGATCGCGCCCGGTCACTCAAAATCTAGAGCTTTCCGAACCGCTGCTCGAAACCGTCGGTGTCGTTGCGCGCGAGATAGTCTGCCTGTTCGACGATCCGGTCGCGAGTGATCCGACCGCTGAATGCGCCGAGCTGCTGGTCCAGTCGATCGATCTCGATCGGCGACAGGCCCGCGATCTGGCCGAAATTGTAGAAACCCGCGCGGTGAAGCGCCTCGGCGAACTTCGGGCCGACTCCCTTCAGCATGCAAAGGTTGTCGCGCGGAACATCGCCTTCGAGGGCGCGGTGCACGGGCGCCCGGATGATGTCGCCGGCAAGATCGCTCGTTGCAGCCGCTGCCTCTCCTGCAATTCCTCTCCCTTCACGCGGCGCCACCCGCTGCATATGCGGCCGAACCGGCGCACTGTCGGTCAGTGCGACGCGCTGCCGCGGCCGGAAGACCAGGAAAGCAAGAATGACAACCAGCACTGCTACGACGATGATCGGCGGCCAATATCCGTGAAGAAGATCCATTCAATCACCAGTTCCAATTTGCGTTGTAGCGACGACGAAGCTCACGCAGATAGGCGACGAGCAGCCCGAAAAGAAAGCCCAGGAGGGCGGCAATGGCTCCTTCGACGATGAGCGGCACGCCGCTCCCCCCGGACCAGCTCGTGCTTTCAACTCCGGGAAGATCTCCGATGATCCGGACAAGCTCGCTTCGCTGGAAATCGTCGGCGGGGCCGGAGAGGAGGACTCGGCGCGTCAGCGGACCGCGGTGGAGGTGCCCGCTGACCTCCGGAATCTCATTGTAGACGAGGCTCGCCCGGATGCTTTGCTCCACCGCGGCGGAAAATTCGTCTGCTCCGCCCATGGGACCGTGCCACAGAGCCGCAAGGCCGATGGTTGCCAGCACCCCGATGGCGAGCGCAACGGGCCGCCTCTTGCGCGAGCGAAAGGCGATCGCGCCTGCAATGATTGCGATGACGAGCCCGGCACAGAAGGGCGGCCAGAAATAGGACCAGAAGGCGTTCACGCGCCCTCCCGGGCAAGCTCGCGCCAGCCGATGTCGCGGCGATGGAAGCCGTCGGCGAAATCGATCTGGTCGACCCCGCGATAGGCGCGCGCGCGCGCGTTTGCGAAGGTGTCGGCAACAGCAGTCACGGCAAGGACTCGGCCGCCTTTCGCAACGAGTCCGCTTTCGCCGAGCGCAGTCCCGGCGTGGAAAACGGTGACTCCGCTGATCTGCTCGGCAGCCTCGACATCGCGGATCGCTCCGCCGCTCGCAGCTGTTCCGGGATAGCCACGGGCTGCGACGATGACCGTCATTGCATGCTTGCCGGAAAGAATCGGAGGATCGATCTCCCCGAGACGCCCGGTCGCGACGGCGTAGAGCAATTGTGCGAAATCGCCTTCGATGAGCGGCATGACAGCTTCGCACTCGGGATCCCCGAACCGCACATTATATTCAATGAGCTTGGGTCCTTCAGAAGTCAGCATCAGTCCAGCATAGAGCAATCCGCTGAACGGCGTTCCTGCTTTGACAAGAGCGCGCGCGGTCGGTCGGACGATCTCGTCCATTGCTCGATCTTCGAGCTCGGCGGTCAGTACGGGGGCGGGCGCATAGGCGCCCATGCCGCCGGTATTCGGGCCGGTGTCGCCCTCACCGACGCGCTTGTGGTCCTGGGCCGAGGCGAGCGGCAGCGCAGTTTCGCCGTCGACCAATGCGAAGAGGCTCGCTTCCTCGCCTTCGAGGAACTCCTCGATGACGAGCGGGTCGTCGCCGGCAGCGAGGATCGCCGCTTTAGCTTCTGCCCGGCTCATGGCCACCGTCACGCCCTTTCCAGCGGCAAGGCCGTCGGCCTTGATCACCACCGGAAGGGAGAAGCTCTCGAGGGCCGCCAGGGCTTTGCCAACCGATTCGACCCTCACATAATCGGCGGTGGGAATGTGATTGGCCTTGCAAAGGTCCTTCGTGAAGCCCTTCGATCCTTCGAGTCGCGCCGCCGCGGCATTGGGGCCAAATACGGCAAAGCCCTGCGCTCGAAGGGCATCGGCGACCCCGGCGACGAGCGGAGCCTCGGGGCCGACGACGACGAGATCGATCCGGCATTTCCGGGCAAGCTCGACCATTGCTCCAGGATCGCAAGGATCGGCCGCGATGCAGTCCGCCCATCTTGCAATTCCCGGATTTCCCGGTGAAGCGACCAGCTTGTCCAAGCTCGGCGATTGCCTAAGTCTCCAGGCGAGCGCATCCTCGCGCCCACCCGAGCCCAACAGCAGAATATTCATGGACTTTCCCGAAGAAGCACGCGCCGGCCTGTTAGCGAACGTCGCCCCCGGCGACAATTCGCCTGCGCTGACGGTTTCAGAGCTCTCGAGCGCGCTCAAGCGAACCGTCGAGAACGCATTCGGGCAGGTACGCGTCCGCGGCGAGATCAGCGGATTCAAGCGCCACGCCTCCGGTCACTGCTATTTCACTTTGAAAGATGAGAATGCGTGCATCGACGCGGTGATCTGGCGCGGCAACGCGGCTGCGCTCGCCTTTCTTCCGGAGGACGGAGCCGAGGTCATCGCGACGGGCAAGCTCACCATTTATCCGGGACGCTCGAAATACCAGATCGTCGTCGACCGGATGGAGATCGCGGGCGAGGGGGCGCTGCTCGCGCTCCTCGAAAAGAGGCGCAGGGCCCTCGCCGCCGAAGGCCTCTTCGCAGCCGAGCGGAAGCGCAGCCTGCCTTTCCTGCCGCGAGTGATCGGAGTTGTGACCTCGCCCACCGGAGCGGTGATCCGCGATATCCTCCACCGTCTCGAGGATCGCTGTCCGACGCGCGTGATCGTCTGGCCCGTGCCCGTCCAGGGAGAGGGAGCAGCGGCCAGGATCGCGGCGGCGATCCGCTCCTTTCCGGCCGTCGAACCCAGGCCCGACCTCTTGATCGTTGCCCGGGGAGGCGGCTCCATCGAGGACCTCTGGGCCTTCAACGAGGAAGAGGTAGTTCGCGCCGCGGCCCAATCGCCGATCCCGCTCATCTCCGCGGTTGGACACGAGACCGACACGACCCTGATCGATCATGCGGCCGACCGGCGCGCACCCACTCCAACTGCGGCGGCCGAGATCGCGGTTCCGGTCCGGAGCGAGCTCTTGAGCCAGCTAGGCGAGCTTACCCACCGAGCGCGCCACTGTCTCGCCAGGCGCTCGGAGCGCTGCCGCGAACGGCTGGATCTCACCATCTGCCGCTGGCCCGAGCCGCGGACGATCTTTCAACCTGTCGCCCAGAGACTGGATGAGCTTGGCGAACGCCTGCCACGCTCGCTTGGAGCGCGTGCGGGGAGCGCCCGGGCCGATCTCAACCTCATTTCCGGACGGCTTCGGCGCGAGCTCATCGATCAGCGCATTGGTCGCCTCTCGGAGCGCCTTACGGCCGCATGGAAAATGGCCGAGCTTGCCCATCCTGAGCGACCGCTGTCCAAGGGTTATGTCCGGGTGACCAGCCGCGACGGAACGACTTTGTCGCGCGCGCGCGACGCGCGCGCAGCGAGGCTGCTCACTTTGCGTTTCGGCGACGGCAGCGTCGAGGCAGTGGTCGACGAGGAGGGCCGGCCGAAGGTTGAGCGTAAAGCTCGTGCTCCCTACATTTCCAGACAGCCGGGCCTGTTCGACCCGGCAGAGGATTAGTTTCATGCTGATGAGCGGAAGCGGCAGGCCCGCGCGAATCCACTATCTTGCCGGCACGTTTCGGCTCTTGAGCGATGGGGATCATGTCGTCTGCGCTGTCACCGGAGCTCGAATTCCGCTGCATGAGCTTCGCTACTGGAGCGTCGAGCGGCAGGAGCCCTATGTCGATGCTGCAGCGAGCCTTAAGGCCGAACAGGGCGCGGCCCGCCGCTAGACTGCGCGTTCCAGGTGGGTCGAGGCAGGCCTCAAATCGACATTCATGTGGGCTGCGACCGTCTCGACCCACTTCACGACCATTTCGAGTTCCTCGTGATGCGCGGCCTCCGCGGCGCGATGGTCGGCTGTGCGTTCGGCTCGGCCGTAGCCGCGTTCTGAAAACTTGCTGTGGCGAGCGAAGGTTGGTCCGTTGACGACCTCATCGATCGCAGACTGGTCGAGCTTGAGCTCGAACAAACGGGATATGCGCTGCAACGTTCGAGCTGGGTCCGCGAGAAAGTCCGCGCTGTCCACGATCGCCACCTTCTCGCCCATGCGTCGCGCCAGCTCCCCGAACTGATGCATCTGCATCAGCCAGCCGAGCCCCAATGCCTGAAGGTCGGTCAAGACGAACGCCTCTTCAGGGGAGAAGCCGAAATCCAGCGAGGACCAGAGGGCGGCGCTCTGGTAGAGTTTCCGGCCCCAGATCCGTCCCCACATCCCGCGCTTGAGAATCGATCGGAGAAGCGTCCGCGCATCGGAGTAGAGCAGCACTGCGCGGCTCTCTGGGCTCAACTCGAGCGTGGGCAACGCGAGGCGATTGGCAAAGTTCGTCGGCTTGACGATGATCGACTCGCCCGCTTCGAACGGCCGGGCGAGCAAGCTGAGCACCAGGCGAAGCCGCTCGCGGTTCGAGGCATCGTCGCTTCGAATGAAGCGGTTCGCGAGATTGATGAGGACGTCCGGCTCCCTCAGCCCGAACGCGCGCCCGGGCACATCGAGAGCCCTCAGCATCAAAGTCGAGCAGCAGAATGACGTGTGAAAGATGAAGTGGATCGGCGCCCGGGGAGCTTCACGCAGGTGCGCTGCGACCTCGCTCGCTGGATATGTGACCTTGCGGAACTCGTCTTTAAAATGCTCGTCACTGAGGAACATCAGCCTGCCGTGGTCCTCGCGGGTCACGAACACGGACGTCAGGTTCGACCCAGCTTGGTCGTAGGTGTGCGGCAGCCAGCTGGGATCGAGCGCGACCTCACGCGAGCTTCCGCTAACCAATCCGCTTGACCTTGATCCCATTCTGGCCCGGGACGGACAGCCAGAAGCTGCCGAGGACGCCGCGCTTCACATTCACTTTCTTGCCGGGGCGAGCGTCGAGTCCAGGCCAGTCGTCGGTCTGAGTCCAAATCGACCCGTCTTCGAGGGTGATCACCCATCCGCCGTCCGCATTGCGGCTCGTGCTCTTGATCGTGCCGTCGATCTGGCTGATCTCGCCGTTGCTCCCGAAGAGGCCGCCGAAATTCGGAATCGAGAAGCCGAACAGCGACCTTCCGGCGGCCCGCGCTTTCTCCTTGTCGATCATGACGAGATCCTGGTTTGCGATCGCCTGGTTCATCGCTGCGGTCTCGCGATCGTAGCAAGCGAGTCTTTGGTCTGCCGCGGTGATGGTC
>DATATH010000166.1:0-8396 GCA_036268895.1 Sphingomicrobium sp.
CACTGAACAAGATCCTGAAGGACGTGGTAAACCGGGCGCAACAGATGCTCGGCAAGGATGCGCCCTATGTGCCCGGCTGGGACTGCCACGGCCTTCCGATCGAGTGGAAGGTCGAGGAGCAGTACCGGAAGAAGAAGCTCAACAAGGACGAGGTGCCGGTCCGCGAGTTTCGTGCCGAGTGCCGCGCTTATGCCCAGCATTGGGTCGACATCCAGCGCGATCAGCTGAAGCGGCTCGGGGTCAGCGCCAACTGGGCGCATCCCTATCTGACGATGAATTTCCACGCCGAGGCGACAATCATCTCCGAGCTCTTCAAGTTCGCCAAGACCGGCCAGCTCTACCGCGGAGCCAAGCCAGTGATGTGGTCGCCGGTCGAGGAGACCGCGCTCGCCGAGGCCGAGATCGAATATGAGGACATCGTCTCGACCCAGATCGATGTCGGTTTCGAAATCGTCGAAAGTCCCATTCCAGGCCTCGCAGGTGCGAGTGCCGTGGTGTGGACGACCACCCCCTGGACGATTCCGGTCAACCAGGGGATCGCCTATAATCCGGACGTCGAATATGTCGTCGTCGAGGTCCTGCAGGCCGATGAAGGGTTGAGTGGACCGCGCCGCCGAGTCCTGGTCGCCAAGGACCTCCTCGAAGCCTTCGAGCAGCGCATCAAGGCAGAAGGGGGAGCGGATGGTCTCGCTTCCCCCGAAGGCGGCAATCGCTCGAGCTTCAAGGGTTCCGAACTCGCCGGAACGATCGCCCGGCATCCGATGCACGGGCTCGGCGGATTCTTCGCCAAGCCGCGACCCTTCCTTGCCGGCGATTTCGTCACCACCGATCAGGGCACCGGCCTGGTCCACATGGCGCCCGACCATGGCGAGGATGATTTCGAACTGTGCCGTGCGAACGGCATCGCTCCCGTCTTCGCGGTCGATGCAGGCGGCTTCTACCGACCCGACTGGCTGTGGCTCGGCGGCGAGGGCAGCGTCATCAACGCAAAATTCAATGCGCCCGAGGGACCGATCTGCTCGGACCTGCGCGAGGCTGGCGCGCTGCTCGCCGGAAGCGCCGACTTCCGGCACAGCTACCCACATTCGTGGCGGTCAAAGGCCAAGGTCATCTATCGCTGCACGCCGCAGTGGTTCATCGCCATGGACAAGCCACTGCCGCACCTTTTGGCGAAAACGCGGGCCGAGCAACGCTGGGACAATGAGGGCGGCGCCGACCGGACCGGGAATGGCACGCCGACTTTGCGCACACTCGCGATGAATGCCATCGCCAATACCCGCTTTGTGCCGGAGAAGGGTCGCAACAGGCTCGGCTCGATGGTCGAGCAAAGGCCCGACTGGGTTATCAGCCGGCAGCGCGCCTGGGGCGTGCCGATCGCTTTGTTCGTCGAAAAGAAGAGCGGCGAGCTGCTGGTCGACCGCGACGTCAACGAGCGCATCGTCGTTGCGGTTCGACAAGAGGGAGTCGATGCGTGGGACCCGGCAAACGCTGCGGCCTTCCTCGGCGACCGAAACTCCGACGATTACGAGATGGTCACGGACATCCTCGACGTCTGGTTCGACAGCGGCTGCACGCATGTCTTCACCCTCGAGAGCGGACACTGGCCGGACGAGCGCTGGCCGGCGGATATCTATGTCGAGGGTTCGGACCAGCATCGCGGCTGGTTCCAGTCCTCGCTTCTCGAAAGCTGCGGCACTCGCGGGCGCGCGCCCTACGATGCGGTTCTGACCCACGGCTTCACGATGGACGCCAAGGGCATGAAGATGTCCAAGTCCCTCGGAAATACGGTCAGCCCCATCGACCTCATGAAGGAATATGGAGCCGACATTCTCCGGCTCTGGGCCCTGTCGGTGGATTTCACGGAGGACCACAGGATCGGAAAGGAAATTCTGGCGGGCGTTGCGGACCAGTATCGAAAACTCAGGAACACATTGCGCTACCTGCTGGGCGGGCTCGACGGCTTCAGCAAGGATGACCGGCTGGACGACCCTTGCGCATTTCCCGAGCTCGAGGGCTACATGCTGCATCTGACGGCAGCTCTCGACCAGAAGCTCAGAAATGCGGTCGACGATTTCGACTTCAACAGCTACGTCCGATTGCTTACCGACTTCTGCAACGAGGATTTGTCGGCCTTCTTCTTCGATATCCGCAAGGACATTCTCTACTGCGAGGCCAATCCCGAGACCGGCTTCGAGACCGAACGCCGGCGCGCATACCGGACGGTGCTCGACATTCTGTTCGAGGCACTGGTCCGCTGGCTCTCACCCGTGCTGGTGTTCACGAGCGAAGAGGTGTGGAGCACTCGCTACCCCGATGCGGGTTCGGTTCACCTCCTTGAATGGCCGTTGGTTGTGCAGGCCGATGCTGACGAAGGGAAATGGGCAAAGCTGCGCGAACTTCGCGCACAGGTCACCGAAGCCATCGAACCGCTTCGGCGCGAAAAGGTTCTTGGATCAAGCCTCGAAGCCGAAGTCTGGGTGCCGAGCAGCGAGGATCCAAAGCTTTTGGCCGAGCTGTTCATCACCTCGACAGTTCATCAAGGCGATTTGAAGGCCGTGAAGACGAACAATCACAAATGCGGTCGCTGTCGGCGGCACATGCCGGATGTCGCTTCGGATGGCGATCTCGACGCCCGCTGCGAGGAAGTTCTTCGTGGCTAAGCGGGGACTCGGCTTTTCGATCGCGCTCGTGGTCTTCATCCTCGACCAGCTCGCCAAATGGGTAGTCACTCATCCGCTCGGGATCAGCGAGATCGGTGACCAGATGGCGCTCCTCCCGATCTTCAACTTCACCTACACCCAGAACGAGGGAATCTCGCTCGGGCTGCTCAATGCGACCAACCCGGTCGGGCGCTGGATGCTGGTCGCCCTCACCTCCATCATCGCGCTCGGAGTCGCGATCTGGATCGGACGCGAGAAGAATCGCCTCGATCAGGCCGCGCTCGGAATGGTGCTCGGCGGAGCGCTCGGCAACATCCTCGATCGGGTGCGCTTTGGCTATGTCGTGGACTTCGCGGACCTCCACTTCGGGACTTTTCGTCCATTTCTGGTATTCAATGTCGGCGATGCCGCGATTAGCATTGCCGTCGTGATCCTGTTGCTGCGCGCGTTTCTCGCCCGTAAGGATCATCGAGAGGGGCCTGAGCCCAAGGAGACAATCGAACATGCGTAAAGCCTTCTTCCTCCTCGTGCTCGCCGCTGCCGTCTCGACCAGCGGGTGCGCTGCACTGAGCGGCAGGCGTGCGACGCCGGATGAATTCCAGGTCGCCCGCAATGCGCCCTTGATCATTCCGCCGGACTTCACCCTGGCGCCGCCGGTCGCCGGAACTCAGGGTATCACCGCCGGCGAAGCCCAGCAGCAGGCGATCGATGCCCTGTTCGGCGGTCCCGCCCCGCGCAGCGCTGCGGAAACGAGCCTGCTCGACGAGGCCGGCCGCGGCAATGCTCCGATCGGCATCCGTTCGACCGTCCGGGATCCCGACACGCGCGTCGTCGACAAGGGCCCCGAGACCCTCCAGATTCTCGCTGCCCCGCCGGCGAACACCAACGTCGCGACCGCGCAGGCCGGGCAGTAAGGCCGCGCGGGGGAGTAAGTTCCAGGATGGTAGAACAGAATCTTTCCGGACGCCTCGTCGAGATCGAATCGATGCTCGACCGCTCGCGCCGCCGCTTCGAGGAAGGAACGAGGCTCGTCGAGGAAGCGCATAGATTGCTCGCCGACATTCAGCAGGCACTGATTGGAAGTCCGCGCAGCGTTTCGCCGGAGGATAGCGAGGAGGCCGCATCGCGCCTGCTCGCATCGCTGAAAGCAACGGGCGGCGAGATGCCCGAGACGCTGTGCGGCGGTCGCCTCTCGGTCGACCAGGTGCAGCGGCTGATCCGCATCGACGGGCACCCGATCGGGATCACCGAGATGGAATATCGAGTGCTCGAGCTGCTCGCCTTTGCCCGCAACAACGTCGTCACCAGGGCGATGCTGTTGAAGCATCTCTATCGCCGCTCCGACGACCAGCCGCAGCCCAAGATCATCGACGTATTCATCTCGAAGCTTCGGAAAAAGCTTCGCAATGCCTCGGGCGGCGTAGAGTTCATCGAGACGATCCCGCAGCGCGGCTGGATCCTTCGCGACATCGACGAGAAGAGCGGGGCCTGACTTCGTTGCTCCTGGCGAGTGGCTCCAGGATCGAGCTTTTCGCCGGCAAGCCGGACGACAGATTCACTCTTTCCTAACCCCCTCCCGGTTAGCCCGGGAACGATGCTTCACTTGCCTCTCCAGCCTTCGGCCGACGACGCGCCGGTTCCCTATGCCGAGGCGGTGTCGCGGCTTGCGAGCGTTCGGCACGCGCTTCGGCTGGTCGAGCCGTTCGGCGCCGGACCAGCTTCGGACCTGGACGACGACGAGGACATCGCCGCCGCCTGGAATGGTGCGAGCGGGCCAAGGCAGCAGCTGTTCGACCGCCGCTCGGAGCGGATGGTCGGTGCTGCCGCTGCGGGGATCGAGGCGCTTCTGACCGAGCGCCAGGTCGGACGCGAGCCGAATTCGGCCGCAAGCCACGCGCTCGTCGAGCAGATCCGCAGAGAACTCCGGAACATCGCCGGGATCATCCTGGGCTAGGCAGGCCCAATGGCTTTGGGAGTCGCCGGGTCGGCGCCCCATTCGCTCCAGCTTCCGTCATAAAGCGCTGCCGCGTCGCTTCCGAGGAGGTGAGCTGCAAAGATCAGGCTTGTTGCAGTCACGCCCGAGCCGCAACTCGCGATAAATGGCCGAGCCGGATCAATCCCCGCATCCTCGAATACTCTTTGAATTTCGCTTTTTGGCCTGAACGTCCCATCCTCCCTGTAAAGGAGGCCGAACGGCAGATTGCGGGCGCCCGGAATATGCCCGCCGGCGATGCCGGCACGGGGCTCGGGTTCACTTGCTTCGAACCGGCCCCTGCCTCGAGCGTCTGCGAGCGCGCAGCCGGTTCCAGCGAGGATCTGCTGCTTCGTGAAAACCTCGCCGGCGCCCTTTTCAGCCTCGAACCGCGCGCTTCGAGGCTTGGGTTCGCCAGCTTCGATCGGCCTTCCTTCCGCGAGCCATTTATTGAGACCGCCATCGAGGAGCGCAACTCTGAGCGCGCCGAAGTGGCGTAGCGTGAACCAGCCACGCGCTGCCGTGTGGATCGATGAATTGTCGTAAACGACGATCCGATCGCCACGGCCAATGCCGAGCCGCTCCATCGCCAATCCGAAGTCGGTGGCACTTGGGAGCATGTGGGGCGAGGGATGGGAGTGATCGCTGAGCTCGTCGATATCGAGAAAGCGAGCGCCGGGTATGTGCGCCTCGAGAAATTCGTTGGCTGCGCTTCGGCCGCTGGCGGGCATGTGCCAGGTGGAATCGACGACGATGAGGTCCGGTTCGCCAAGATGCTCGGCAAGCCAGTCGGTGGAGACCAGCGATTCCATCGTGCCGGCATAGAATAGCTGCAGCGTGGTCGCTAGGCTCCGGGGCCATGGGCGATAGCGCTGAGGTCAGATTGCATTCGAGCTGGCTGGAGCCGCTCAAGGCCGAATTCGCCGAGCGGTATATGGCCGAGCTGAAGCGCTTTCTCGTTGCCGAACGGGACCGTGGGCGGAGGATCTTCCCGAGAGGCTCGGAATGGTTCCGGGCGCTCGACCTGACACCGCTCGACGAGGTGCGCGTCGTGATCCTCGGTCAGGATCCCTACCATGGCGAGGGTCAGGCTCATGGGCTCTGCTTCTCCGTCCGGCCCGGAGTCCGGCCGCCGCCAAGCCTCGTCAACATCTACAAGGAGCTCGAGAGAGACCTTTCGATCAGGCCGCGACGCCACGGCTTCCTCGAACATTGGGCAGAGCAGGGCGTGCTTCTTTTGAACAGCGTGCTCACCGTGGAGATGGGCCGAGCGGCATCGCATCGCGACCGGGGCTGGGAGCGATTCACCGATCGGATCATCCGCGAAGTGAACGCCAAGCCGGATCCCGTCGTGTTCATGCTGTGGGGACGCTACGCGCAGAAGAAAGCGGCGTTCGTCGATACCTCGAGGCACCTGGTGCTCAAGGCTTCGCATCCCTCGCCGCTCTCGGCGCACAGCGGCTTCCTCGGCTGCGGGCATTTCTCGAAGGCGAATTCGTTCCTGAAGTCCAGGGGACTGGAGCCGGTCGACTGGGCGCTGCCGGAACCTTAAGGAAGCAGCGAGGATGGACATTCGGCATCTCGGCAAAAGTAGCGCGCTCCCGGCATCGCCGGAGGAAGCTACGCTCGATTATGTGCCCAACCCGAGGGCTGGCGCACTTTACCTCGTGCGCTTTGCAGCACCGGAATTCACGACGCTTTGCCCGGTGACCGGTCAGCCCGACTTCGCGCATCTGGTGATCGACTATGCGCCCGCAGAGACGATCGTCGAGAGCAAGAGCCTCAAGCTGTTCCTCGGCTCTTTTCGAAATCACTGCGGCTTTCACGAGGATGTGACGGTCGGAATCGGGCAGCGGCTGATGGAAGAGATGAATCCGAGGTGGCTGAGGGTCGGCGGCTATTGGTATCCGCGGGGAGGCATACCGATCGACGTCTTCTGGCAGTCGGCGCCGCCCCCTGAGGAATTATGGCTGCCCGACCAGGGTGTGCCGCCCTATCGCGGCCGCGGGTAGGACGTGGTTGCCGCGCCCAAGATCGCAGTGCTGGGAGCCGGATCGATCGGCTGCTTTATCGGCGGGGCCTGGCAGGCCGCGGGGCTGCCCGTCACATTCATCGGTCGGTCAAGGCTATCGCAGGATATCGACCGCAATGGCCTTACGCTCAGCGACTATGCTGGCTGGGAAGTGCGGCTCCCGGCCGGAGACGTCGACTATCGATGCGGCCCAGAAGCGCTCGATTGTGCGGACGTCATCCTCGTTGCCGTGAAGAGCGGCGACACGGTCGAAGCGGCCGCGGAGATCGACAGTTACGGCCGCGACGGAGCGACCGTGATCAGCTTCCAGAACGGCATCAGCAACGTGGAGGTGCTGGAGCGCGGCCTTCGAGGACGCTTCGATGTCGCGCGGGGGATGATTCGCTACAATGTCGTCTATCTCGGCGATGGACGGTTCCATAAGGCCGTCGCCGGCGACCTGTGGACCGAGAGCCGTGAGGCAACGCAAGAGCTTTCCGAAAGAATCGGAAGCGGGCCCGCGGCGCTCAAACTGTCCGATGACATGCTGGCCCTCGCCTGGGGCAAGCTCCTCATCAACATGAACAATGCGGTGAATGCTTTGTCCGGCCGCACCTTGCTCAATGAGCTTCAGAAGCGCGACTACCGGCGGGTGTTCGCTGCAGCGATCAGGGAGGGGCTTGAGCTGCTCTCTCGAGCCAAGATCGAGCCCGCAACGGTGGGTCCTGTCTCCTTTCCGCTCCTTGTCCGGATCCTCGAATCGCCCGACTGGCTGTTCAACAATTTCTTCTTCCGCGTCTGGAAGATCGATCCGACAGCACGCTCCTCGATGAGCGATGACCTTGCGCTCGGACGAAAAACGGAAGTCGATTATCTGAACGGCGAGCTGATCCGCCTCGCCGAACGGCTGCACGTCGCCGCGCCGGTCAATCGCTCGATCGTCGAGCTGGTCCACGCGGCCGAACAAGGAGCGGCTCCGCACCCGCCCAAAGCCCTTCGGAAGGTCGTGCTAGGCGGTTAGCGCGATCTTCGTCTCCCTGCGCGTCCAAGCGTAGAATGCCAGTACCACGACGGTGAAGATGACTAGTCCCAGGGGCACCGCCCAGGGATTCTCGGCAACCATCGCAATCGGCGCATCCTTCTGAGTCGCCGCGACGATCGAGGCATAGAGAACGCCCATGATGCTCTCACCGACGATGAGCCCGGTTGCCAGCAGCACGCCCATCCGCTGCGCGAATTCGGGGTTCGAAGTCCGGGCTGCCCATTTATCGTAGAACCAGCCGAGCAAGGCGCCCAATGGCACGAGCAGGGTTAGCGACATGGGAAGGTAGATGCCCATTCCGACTGCCAGCGGCGGAAGGCCGCCGCGCTTCATCTTCCGAAGCGCCTCGTCGATGATGACGACCACCACTCCGATACCAGCGCCATATTCGATGAGCTTCCAGTCGAAATTGCCGTTCAGCAACCCTTGGGCAATGGCCGAAATGAGGGCCGCTTGCGGAGCGGCGAGCGCGTTTGGCTTGGCACCTGGAACACCCTGGAAGGTGAAGGCCGTATTGAGCAAGTCGAGCACCGGGGGGATCACAACGGCGCCGAAGATGACTCCGAGCACCAGGGCGACTTGCTGCCGCCATGGTGTCGCTCCGACGAGCTCACCGGTTTTGAGATCTTGAAGATTATTGTTCGAGATCGTCGCGACTCCGAAAACGACGGCTGTCACGAACAAGGCGAATGCGACGAGCGATTTGGACGC
>DATATH010000167.1:0-3084 GCA_036268895.1 Sphingomicrobium sp.
GCGGAATGTCCGCCAGCTCCTTCTTCATGACGATGATCGGCAGGTTGATCAGCCGAACCAACTCGAGGGTTTCGAACATCGACTGATGCTTGACGGCAATGAGATGGATGTCAGAGGGGATCTCGCCTTCAACGAGCAGCCGAATTGAAAGAACGTGACTACTGAGCCAGTGATGAAGGTCTACCCAGCTCAGCACTACCGCAAGAGTCGGCTTTCGTCCGAGCAGCGACGCGACGAGGCCCGCGAGCACCCACAGGACGGTCGCCGGGTAGAATATCGCTGCGTAGAGCAGCGACCTGATGATAGCCATCAAAGGTCGATCCAGACCGCGATCCGGCGCAGCACGTATTTATTGTACTCGCCGTAGAGCGTCAGAAAGCTCGGGTCGGTTCGAACGGCGTCGGGCACGATGACATATTTGCTCCCGAGCACCCTGCCGAACTCGTAGCGCGCTCGACGCATGTGCCAGTCGCTGGTGATCAGCCTTAGCGAATGAAAGCCATGGTCGACGAGCCAGCGGCTTGCTTCTTCGGCATTGGTCCTCGTGTCGACCGATTCGCTGCCAAGATCGACGCAGCATTTGAGCATGCTGCCGCTGCCGGGAATTCGCTGGGCGAGATCGCGCTTGCGGACTGAGGGATCAACGCCCGCGATGAACAGGCGCGTCGCCTTCTCATTGCGAAGCACGTTGATGCCATGCTCGAGCCGCCCGCTACCGCCGGTCAAGACGACAGCGGCGTCGGTGGCGCGCGCATCGGCCGGAGCGGGCTTGCCGAGGGTGAAGGCGAACAGGACGAAGCCGATCGCGTAGAGCAGCAAGAGAAGCGACACGATCCGGCTGATCACAGGGCCTCACTCAGTGCCGCGAGAACCGCGGCACGGGCAACCCACGTTGCAAGTACGGTCAGTGCGAACGGCAACAGCGCCAAGATGCAAAGGTCGATGGCCGGCAGTCTTGCCCCGCCGGTGAGTTCGCCCGCCAATGACGCTCCGCTCGCCAGTGCTGCGATCACCAGCGCTCCGGCCAATGCGCCGACGATGCTGCCGACCAGGGCGTCGAGAGCAATTTTGCGCTGGAAGAGGTGGGTCACCTGGAGATCGGTGGCGCCGATCCCGTGCATGACCTCGATCGTGAAGCGGTGTGTGTCGAGTGCTCCTCGAGCGGCGAGGACGACCGCTGCGGCAGCCGCGGCGCTAAGCAGCAGCACAAGCCCGAAGGCGACCCACTGGAGAGCGCGCATCGAGCGAAGCAATGGCGCAACCCTGTCGCGATGGGCACTGACGTGCGCCGTCGGGGCTATCGACTGGAGACGCTTCGCGATCGCGTCCACGTCGGTCCCGGTCCGGACGTCGAAGTTTACCAGCGCCGGCACCGGCAAATTGGCACTTTGGGCCGCCGGCCCAAGCCAGCGCTGGAGAGTTCGGCGCATATCGCTCTCCGTTACTGGCTGGACCGAGACTACTCCCGGGGCGGCCTTCAGAGTCGCAACCAGTGCGTCGAGGTTTTCGCCGCCGTTCGGCACTTCGAGGGCGTAGCGCGCCTGGATTGCGTCGCTCAGCGAACTTGCGGTGTTGGCGAGAGCGAGGCCGGTCGCAGCGATGATCACGATCGAGAAGCTCATGATCGCGATCACCCATGGAGTGGGGCCGCGAAACCGGCTGGTGCCGAGCAGTCGCCGGTCGGCCGGGGAAGCAAACAGCCAGCGAAGCATCATGGGCGCTCCGGCGGCGGGTTGCGGAGCATTCCGGTTGGATCGACGAGGCCCCCGTTTTCGAGCCGGATGAGGTCCGCGCCGGGCGTGGCGCTGATGAGGCCGACGTCGTGCGTTGCAACGACGACGGTGGTTCCGAGACGATTGAGTGCGGTGAACAGGTGCAGCAGTCGCTTGGCCATTTCGGAATCGACGTTTCCGGTCGGCTCGTCGGCGACAAGCAGCTGGGGCCGATTAATGACTGCGCGGGCGATCGCAACGCGTTGCTGCTCGCCGCCCGAGAGCGTCGGTGGCCTAGCGCTCGCTCTGTCGGCGAGGCCGACCCAGGCGAGCATCTCCCGAACGGGTCCCTCGACTTCCTCCTCCGAAGCTCCGGCAACACGCAGCGGAAGCGCAACATTGTCGAACGCCGACAGGTGCCGGATGAGCCGGAAATCCTGGAAGACAACGCCGATACGGCGGCGGAACGGGGGCAGGGTATCGCGCGGCGCCTCGCTCAATTCCTCACCGAAAAGGCGGATCCGGCCTCGAGTTGGGCGCTGGGCGAGATAGAGCAGCTTGAGGAGCGACGTCTTTCCGGCACCCGATGGACCGGTGAGGAAATAGAAGCCCGCGCCCGCGAGGCGGAAATCGAGATCGCGAAGCACTTCGGCGCCCGTGCCGTAGCGCAGGCCGACGCTGTCGAATTCGGCGATTGCTGGCAGTTTGCTGTCCCTCCCCTCGGTTCCAAGACAAGGCCCCGCGCCTTGCCAAGCCCAATGCATTACTGTTTACCGTTTGCTCAACGTCCCGGAAGAGGGCTTTTTGTAGCGATGATCCTCACCTGCCCAAGCTGCGGCACGCAATATGTGGTGAAGGATGGTGCGATCCCGCCCGGCGGTCGCCAGGTGCGCTGCGCCTCCTGCAAGCACAGCTGGCACGAGAATCCCGAAGATGGTGGAGTGATCGAACCCTTCCCTGCAACCGAGGAAAATGTGGTCGAGCAGCCGCCCGTCGAGGACGCGGCGGCGGCAGAACCCGCTGCCCACCCCACGGAAGAAGAGGAGAGCGTCGCCGAAGCCACTCTGATCGAACCGCGAAGTGGCCCCGACGCGGAAGAGCGTGCCTACGAGGAGGCGTCCCTCGAAGACGAGGAGCAGTCGGCCGACCAGCCTTCGGTGGGGGAGCGAGCGCGCACGCCCGATGAGACGGCCGGAGCGGCCTACGCAAATTCCCAGTTCGATATTGTAAAGCCGGCGGCTCTCGCTCAGGCGGCGCAGGAAGACTGGGGCGAGCCGCCCGAGGCGGAAGCCCAGGCCGACGAATTCACTCCTTATGCTGCGCCGGACGGGGAGGAACCGCGTCGCCGCAGTCCGTTTCTGGCAATTCTTAT
>DATATH010000168.1:0-6061 GCA_036268895.1 Sphingomicrobium sp.
CCGCCAGGATCCGCCGAAACTTGCCGCCTCGCTCAAAATGCCCATGCTGATCGTCCAGGGCGAACGCGACCTTCAGGTATCGTCGAGCGATGCAAAGGCGCTCGCAGCGGCCCAGCCGAAGGCGAAGCTGGTCTTGCTTCCCAAGATGAATCACGTCCTCAAGGACATCGACAGCGACGATCGCACTGCGAATCTCGCCGCCTACAGCGACCCTTCGCTGCCGGTCGATCCCGGCCTCGTCGATGCGATCGCAAAGTTCGTGCAGCGCTAGCCGACCGAAAGGTCGCGCTGCTGATTGACGAGCTGCCACTCGTCGAGGTCGGAGAGCATGATTCGCCCCGCCTGCTCGGCGAGATCCGCAGCGCGCGAGAGCGTCACGTCCTTGCGCATTTCCTCGTCGATCTGGCGAAGCGTGTTCGATGTCGCCATCGAGCGCACCGCATCGCCGCCGAAATCGGCCTGGAAGCGGATCCCGAAGACGGCCGTGCCGAGTGCTGGAAAGCCCGCCGAGATAAGCGTGAACCAATTCCCGTAGACGTCCACATATGGGAGATTGAGGGAATAAGCGATGATGGTCGCGGTCGAGGCGACGAGCGTTGCGATGAACAGGGTCATTCCGACCTGCTCGAGGCGGTGGTCCAGCTTCTCGATCTGCTCGGCGTGACGCTCGTGATAGGAGACCTGAGGCTCGATCTCGTGGTCGGCGATCGCGCGTGCGAGCCTGGCGGCGCAGTCGCGGTCGATCTTCCCCGACGGCGAGCCCATCGCGCGCCAGATCCCGCCCGCGTACCATTCGATCCAGCGGCTCGGGATCGGGTTGGTATCGGTGCCCGGTGGATCGGGCGCCGCGATGCCGAGCAGCTTTAAGGTGCGCATCGGCCGTAGCCGCTCGGCGAGCTGACGATAATCGAGCCATCTCCGATGCCATTCCTGCTTCGTGCCGATTTGCGCGTTGAGGATGATCGCCATCGTGATCAGCATTTCGAGCAGCGCTTCCTCGAGTTTGAGGTGCGGCGCCATGAATGCGCTGAGGCCGAGGCAGACGGCGACGCCGCCCAGCACGAAGTTGAAGATATGTCCGCTTCGGTAGGTCTGCGCGAAATGCGTCGCCAGTCGGTCCGCCCAGCTATAGGCTTCTTCCAGCAGGTCGGTGGGCGCGAGTAGATTGTGCGCTTCAACGCAGCCGATGCGGTAGCGCTGCCACTCGTCGCGGATTTGCGCTGCGTTATAACTGTCGGTGTAGGCCTGCGGCCTGAACCGTTTCACGCCGGCTGCGGCGAGCAGCAGTGGATATTCGATCCGGGCGCGGAAGAGCCGCAACCTCTCTCTTGTAAACCGTTTGAGGAAACCCTGTTCCTGCTGGTCGATCGGGGGCAGCAACAGCCCGGTGAGAAGCGAATCCACGTCATGACGGTCGAGCGGCCTTGCGACACCGGGATCGTCGGCAATGGTGACCACGGTCGGGTCGAAAGCGGCCCATAGCACGCGCGCTTGCCGAGCGGCCACCAGCGGCACATGGATGATGGCCGTTCCCCGAACCAAAGCGAGCTGCACGATCTCGCCCGTGCCGCCGCGACCCCGCGGCGGCTTGCCGTCCCAGATCGCGATCAGCACATCGCAGTGGGCAACGGTCGCCCTGCCGGTCATGATGTATGCATCGAGGGCGTCATCAAGATCACCAGGCAATTCGAGAAGGCGTGCGGCTCGTTCGACCAGTGCGTCGAACCGTTCACGGGCGCCGTCATCGGCGAGGCTAGCTCGATAGACCTCCCTCGAAAATGGCAGGATCGCCTGGAGCTCCCAGCCGAGTTCGAGCGCCAGCTCGGCCGCGATCTGGTCGGCCCCATCGGCGATCGGAGACACGAACCGCAACTGCATCGGTGCAGGCGCAAAACAGTCGGGCTCGCCTTCGAGCAGCGCCCGTCCCGCTTCGGCGATCAGCAGCAAAGTCTCACGGACGCGCTCGCGCAGCCGTCCCACGTCGCCTTCCGCCAGCACCTCGGCGCGATGGCCGGTGACGCCGACGGAAAGGACGAACGGGATCGGTGGCGGTCCCGCGCGCGGTGGTTCGCGATGCTCGGCGTCGATCATCGCGGCGGTCGGAGCGTTCATCGGTTACGGCTTACGCGCCGACGACAGCGTCGCTAAGCTCGGCGCCCACTGCCGCTGCCTCCATTCATGTTATTTCCGCCTGGATCGAGGTGGACATAAGGCGCCTCGCCCCCGATCGACACGTTCAGCGTATAACGGAACTCGCCCAGGCACCCGTCCTCGTTCGGATTGAACACGACCAAAGTTGTCGAATCCTGCACAACGGTGTGTTTGTTGGGGAAGACATCGTCGCACGCCGCAGTTGGGCAGCTTTCCCCAAGTTGCGACCAGACGGCATCATCCTTGTTTTTCGGGAAGCGATAGCTGCTGCCGGCGCCGCCGTTGGTGTTGTCGAAGAGTCTGAACGTGACGTTGAAACCCGGCCGACCTTCGTTGAAGAAATAGATCTGCGGGTTGGGATCGATTCCATCCCACTCGGTCGGCAAGCAGGTCTGGATGTCAAAGTCGGCTTCGTACTCCGGCGCCGGACCTACAGAATTCAAATAAACGTCGATAATGACGCTCCACGCGTCCTTGGGATGATTTTGGTGGCCTTCCAGCTTGCGCTTAGCGCGCTCGTGATGGCTTTCGATCCGGTGCCGATCCTTGAGATCAAGCTCATTCATCTCGCCTCTCCTTTCGGGATATTCGAATTCACTCAGACAGTCATATCAAGCCGGTGCTTCCGCCATTTTGGTTTGACCCGCCGGGGTCCCAGCTGACGTATCTGCTGCGGTCGGAGTCGTCCTCGCCGCGTTTCACGAAGTTGACGGTGAATGCCCAGTCTTCCTTTCGCGGATTGTCGTTGCGCACGATCAGCCGGTGCAGGTCGGGCGTCACGCAAATCGGCTCCATCACCGAATAGTCGCTCACGGTGTTCATGTGGGGGCAGATGCGGTTTGCGCGGTCGGCGCCCTCGGCCACCCACATCGCATCATGCGGGACCTTAGGGAAATTGAGGCCATCACCTGTCCGATCGTCGAGGACGAATTCGATAAGGTGGTAGTCTTGCGTCTTCATGCCGTGTTTGTCCTTGTGGAAATCGAATTCTTGCTCGGCCTCGTTCCAAAGGTCGGATTGCGGCTGGAAGTGGTATTCGCCGTCCGCGTCTTTCGTCGCGAGCACGGGCACTGGGTGCAGCACTGCCTTTGGTCTCGACATTTGGTCCCCTCTCTTGCGCAGCTGCCTAGCCCACGCTCCGGTAGCCGATCGTACTGAGCCGCGCCGAAAGCGGCGCCGCATCGTGCGATCGGCCTAGCCGTTGTAGAAGCTGCAGTCGCGCGTCCATCTCGTCTGGCCGCTCGGCAACATTCGATGGAAGCTCGGCCAAGCCGGCGTCCCAAGCAGCCTCGGCACCAGCGGTGTCGCCGGCACGTTTTTGGACATCGCCAATCACGCTATACGTGATGGCGATCTTGTACCGGTCCGTGATCGGATCTTCGCTACGCTCCACGCGGGCCAAAGCGAGTGCCCGTTGAGCGAACGTCAAGGCTTGCGCCGTAGCTCCATCGGCGAGGGCGAGGCGCGCCCGCCCCATCGCGCAGTACATTCCGAGGTTCGCCTTGGCTTTGGCGTAAGCGGACGGCAGACCGGCTGCAACGGCACATCCAGCAGCAGATTGTTGCGCCGCATCATCGCGCCTGTTCAGCAAAAGAAGTGTCAATGCGAGTTGAAGCCGCGCGTCGGCCGCCATGGCTTTCCATTGCGCGTTGCGAGGCTCGATCGGGATGAGGTCCTCCGCCTCGCCTATAGCCGACAGGAACTCCTTAATGGCGGCATCAGATTGCCCTTTTTCCCTTAGCATTAGGCCCAGTCCCTCGTGCGCCGAGATCAGTCTCGAACGAGCATCCGAATCCGCTGCCGTCGCGAGCAGTTCCTCGAGCGCGTCGATTTGGCGCTCGCGTGCGCTAATGGCGATATCGAGATTGCCTTGCGAACGTTGGCCATCGGCGATCCACGCTTGCAGGGTGGCAAACTCCTTCTGATAAGTCGTGTTGCTTGGATAGAGAGACGCCAGCTTTTGCATTGGGGCGGCGGCGTCCTCGAACAACCGATCGGCTTCAGCAAATCGGTGTTGAAAATAGAGCGAGATGCCCAAATCCTCATTCGCGTACAATACTTCCATGCGGTACTTGAGGTTGTCGGGCGCAAGTGCTGCCATCTGGTCTGCCAGGCGCTTGTATTCGCGCCATGCTGTTTCTGCTTCGGCCGGCTTGCCCGCGAACCGTGCAGCCTCTCCCACCCAGAATACGTTCTGGGCATGATCGAAGATCCGCTCCGGATCGTTGGGAGACCGGCGGACCGCTTCAGCAGTACCGGCCGTTGCCTGCTGATATAGTTGTTCCGCTTCCTTGAGATTGCCGCGATTGAAGGCGACTTCGGCCATCAGGTTTAGCGCGCGAGACCTCTGAACCAAGGCATCGTCGGAGAGCTGGCTCGTGTCCTGCTTGCTGTAATAAGCCAGCACGCGCGATCCGACGCCATCGAGCGCGTCGAGCTTTCCGATCGGTTCCAACTTGTCCCGAAGATCGCCGACCATGAACTCGATGAGGCTCTCTGCCTGCCGTCTTTGCTCGCGCGCAGCATCGCGCGCCTGAATCGCGGTGACCGCGAGCGTGCTGGTCACGGCCATGCCCGCAAGTGAGGCCGCGGCAAGAATCGCGAGCCGCCGTTGCCGCCGAGTCTGTTCGCGCTGGACGAGCTCGTCGAGTCCGACGCCGAGCATCCCGGCGACGAGCTTCAGAAGGGCAAGCCGCCGGCCCTCGCCCCCTTCGCGGAAATCGGCCGCGAGCGGCTCCGCGCGTTTGGACGTCTGGTGCCCGCGGCGATCGTATTTGTAGCGGAGCGCAGGCGGAAAGCATTCCTCATGCTCGTGGCCCGGCAGGTCACTCGCGAAGGGTTCTCCTGCGGCAACCGCTGCAAGAACACAGCCCTCCGGCCGGGTTCTTTTGAACGATTCGATCTCGAGGTTCGTCCAGCGCGATATGGCGGCCGTTGGCGAACAGAGGACGACGAGGAATTGCGATGCGGCGAGAGCCGCCTCGATCTCGACCGCAAGATCGTCGCCCGCGGACAGGTCGTGCTGGTCGCGAAAGATGGGCGTAAGCCGCCGCGGAACGACGCCGTTCGCGGTCAGCTTGCCTGCGAGCGCGCTCGGCACCCTGAATCTCTCGAGCTCAGAATGCAGCCAGTCGGCGAGTTCCTTGTCCTTGTGGCTATAGCTGAGGAACGCATAGTAGCGGGTGCGCAGCCGCGGCGACGCGCCTTTCGCCGGCTCACGCGCAGGCCCGTCAAACGTCGGCATTCGGGCAAGCTTTGACATTCGCCCCCCAAGGGAGTCCCGTTAAGCCCGTTAACACAATGCGATAAGACTCGCGATTGACTTTAGTTTGCGGTGTTGAGCCGCTTTGCCCGAGCGAGCCGAACGTCTATATGCGCTCCCATGTCCATCCGTCCCTGGCGCGATATCGAGCGACGCAAGTCGCGACAGATCATGATCGGCTCCGTTCCCGTGGGCGGAGACGCGCCGATCAGTGTCCAGACAATGACCAACACGCCGACCGAGGACGCGAAGGCGACAATCGATCAGATTCGCCGCTGCGAGGAAGCGGGGGCGGACATCATCCGGGTATCCTGCCCGACCGCGGACGCGTCCGCGGCGCTGAAGGAGATAGTGCGCTCGGCACGCGTGCCGATCGTCGCCGACATCCATTTTCACTACAAACGAGCGCTCGAGGCGGCCGACGCCGGGGCTGCATGCCTCAGGATCAATCCCGGCAATATCGGTTCGGAAGACCGCGTTCGCGAGGTCATCGCAGCCGCCCGCGCCAATGGCTGCGCGATCCGGATCGGAGTCAATGCCGGGAGCCTCGAGAAGGACCTTTTGGAGAAATATGGCGAACCCTGCCCAGAGGCCCTGGTGGAGAGCGCCCTCGATCATATCCGGATCCTCGAGGACCATGGTTTTCGC
>DATATH010000169.1:0-13057 GCA_036268895.1 Sphingomicrobium sp.
ACGGCCGCAAGTTCGTGCCGGTGTCGGTCAATGAGGAAATGGTTGGAATGAAGCTCGGCGAGTTCGCGCCGACGCGCACGTTCCACGGCCATGCATCCGACAGGAAGGGCAAGCGCTGATGGGCAAGGCAGCTGCACCTCGAAAGGTGGGCGATAAGGAAGCCCTTGCGATCGGCAACACGATCCGTGGCTCGGCGCGCAAGCTCAATCTCGTCGCCCAGATGATCCGCGGCCGAAAGGTCGAGGAGGCACTCAACATCCTGAAGTTCAGCCCGAAGGGCATGAGCGAGGATGTCTACAAGGTGCTCGCCTCGGCGGTCGCCAATGCCGAGAACAACCACACTCTCGATGTCGATGCACTCGTCGGTGCTGAGGCGAGCGTCGGCAAGTCGATCTCGATGAAGCGCTTCGCGACCCGCGCGCGCGGCCGCTCCAGCCGGATCGTCAAGCCGTTCAGCCAAATCCGCGTCGTCGTTCGCGAGCAGGAAGAAGCGTAAATGGGTCAGAAATCCTCTCCTGTCGGGCTTCGCCTGCAGATCAATCGTACCTGGGACAGCCGCTGGTTCGCCGAAGGTCAGGACTATGGCCGGCTGCTGCTCGAGGACCTGAAGATCCGCCGCTACATCCTCGAGAAGCTGCCTCAGGCGGCGATCTCGAAGGTGGTGATCGAGCGTCCCGCGAAGATCTGCCGAATATCGATCTACGCGGCTCGTCCGGGCGTGATCATCGGCAAGAAGGGCGCGGACATCGAGAAGCTCAAGAAGGAGCTTCAGAAGATGACGAGCTCCGATGTGAGCCTCAACATCGTCGAGATCCGCAAGCCCGAGATCGACGCCAAGCTCGTCGCGCAAGGCGTCGCCGACCAGCTCGAGCGCCGGATCGCCTTCCGTCGGGCGATGAAGCGGGCCGTCCAGTCGGCGCTGCGTCTCGGCGCCGAGGGCATTCGTATCACCTGCTCGGGCCGTCTCGGAGGCGCGGAGATCGCGAGGACCGAATGGTACCGCGAGGGCCGCGTTCCGCTCCATACGCTGCGCGGCAATGTCGATTACGCCGAAGCCGAGGCGCACACCGCCTATGGCGTCTGCGGCGTCAAGGTGTGGGTCTTCAAGGGCGAGATCTTCGCCCATGACCCGCTCGCCCAGGACCGGCTGATGATGGAGGCTCAGACCTCCGGTGTCCGCCCGGCGCGCGAAGAGCGCGGCAACCGGTAAGCGGAAGGAAGAAAGATGCTGCAACCAAAGCGCACCAAGTTCCGCAAGGCCTTCAAGGGCCGTATCCACGGGAACGCCAAGGGCGGAACGGAGCTCAATTTCGGCGCCTTCGGCCTCAAGGCCATGGAGCCGGACCGGATCACCGCGCGCCAGATCGAGGCGGCCCGGCGCGCGATCACGCGTCACATCAAGCGTGCCGGCCGTCTTTGGATCCGAGTGTTCCCCGACGTTCCGGTGAGCTCGAAGCCTGCCGAAGTCCGCATGGGCTCGGGCAAGGGCAGCCCCGAATTCTGGGTCGCCCGGGTAAAGCCCGGCCGGATCCTGTTCGAGCTGGACGGAGTCCCGGGCTCGCTCGCCAAGACGGCGTTCGAGCGCGCGGCCGAGAAGCTCCCGATCAAGACCAAGGTCGTGGCTCGCCTCGGCGAGAGCCTGGCCGAGGAGGAGTAAGATGGCCGCGACCGACGATCTCAAGGTGAAGACCGACGACCAGCTTCAGCAGCAGCTTGGCGATTTGAAGCGCGAAGAGTTCAACCTGCGCTTCCAGTCGGCGACCAACCAGCTCGAGAAGCCGAGCCGGGTGCGCGTGGTGCGCCGCACGATCGCGCGCATCAAGACGCTGCAGAACGAACGCGCCCGAGCGCAGGCGAAGGGCTGAGGAGAGAATATAAGATGCCAAAGCGCGTCCTCACCGGCACCGTGGTGTCCGATAAGACTGACAAGACGGTCGTGGTCCGTGTCGAGCGGCGGGTGAAGCACCCGCTCTACGGCAAGATCATCCGTCTTTCGAAGAAGTATCACGCCCATGACGCGGCCAACGAGTTCCACGTCGGCGAGATCGTGCGCATCGAGGAATGCGCTCCGGTCTCGAAGCTGAAGACCTGGAAGGTCGTCGACCGGATCGGCACGGCGAAGGTCGGCGCCGTCGAGATCGACGAGCCCGAGATGGTCGCGTCGAGCGAGCCCGAGCCGCCGAAGCCCGTCGAGGAAGCGGCCGAGAAGCCCGCCAAGAAGGGCAAGAAGGCCAAGGCCGAAGACGTTGCCGACGCGGACGCCTGAGCGAATTTTGAGAGGATAAGGGTCGAACAATGATCCAGATGCAGTCCAACCTGGACGTTGCGGACAATAGCGGCGCCAAGCGCGTCCAGTGCATCAAGGTGCTGGGCGGATCGAAGCGCCGCACCGCCGGCGTCGGCGACATCATCGTCGTCAGCGTCAAGGAAGCCGCTCCGCGCGGGAGAGTGAAGAAGGGCGACGTTCACCGCGCGGTGATCGTTCGCACCGCCAAGGACATCCGCCGTCCCGACGGTTCGGTCATTCGCTTCGATTCGAA
The DNA here is from genome assembly GCA_036268895.1 of Sphingomicrobium sp. Taxonomy (GTDB): domain Bacteria; phylum Pseudomonadota; class Alphaproteobacteria; order Sphingomonadales; family Sphingomonadaceae; genus Sphingomicrobium. Next base: position 2,541 of record DATATH010000169.1, read on the forward strand.
CGCCGCCGTGCTGGTCAACAAGAACGAGGAGCCGATCGGCACCCGTATCTTCGGTCCGGTCGTGCGCGAGCTCCGCGCGAAGAAGCACATGAAGATCATCAGCCTTGCGCCGGAGGTGCTGTAATGGCCGCGAGCAAGATCAAGAAGGGCGACCGCGTCGTCGTCCTGTCCGGCAAGGACAAGGGCCGTACCGGCGAAGTCGTCAAGGCGATGCCGAAGGAAGGCAAGGTGGTGGTTTCGGGCATCAACGTCCACGCGCGCCATCGCAAGCCCTCGCAGGTGAGCCCGCAGGGCGGGATCGAGCGCAAGGAAGCGCCGCTCCACATCTCGAAGGTCGCGATCGCGACCGCCGATGGAAAGCCCAGCCGGGTCCGCTTCGAGGTGCGTGACGGCAAGAAGGTCCGCGTCGCGGCCAAGACCGGAGAGCTGATCCATGGCTGACAACGAAAAGAAAGTCGAAGAGGCTAAGACCGTCGAAACGAGCGGGGCTGCCGAGCAGGCGCCGGCCGAAGCGACGGCGAGCGAGCCCAAGGCCAAGACCCTCGATACAAGCGAGGCTGCCGAGCAGGCGCCGGTCGAAGCGACGACGAGCGAGCCCAAGGCCGAAAAGAAGGCCGGAAAGGCCGAGAAGGCTGGAAAGGCCGAGAAGCCTCAAAGGGCGTCGAAGCCCGACGACTACACTCCGCGCCTCAAGAGCGAATATGACGATCGAATCGTCCCGGCGATGATTGAGCGGTTCGGCTACAAGAACCGGCTCGAGGTGCCGCGGCTCGATAAGATCGTGCTCAACATGGGCGTCGGCGAGGCGACCCAGGACAAAAAGAAGGTCGAGACCGCAGCGGCCGAGATGGAGCGGATCGCCGGGCAGAAGCCGGTGATCACCAAGGCGAAGAAGTCGATCGCCCAGTTCAAGCTTCGCGAGGGCATGCCCATTGGAGTGAAGGTCACCCTTCGCCGCGACCGCATGTTCGAGTTCCTCGACCGGCTGGTCACGATCGCTCTTCCGCGAGTTCGCGACTTTCGCGGGCTCAACCCCAAATCCTTCGATGGCCGTGGCAATTACGCGCTCGGCCTCAAGGAGCAGATCATTTTCCCCGAGATCAACTACGACCAGATCGACAAGGTCCGGGGGATGGACGTCATTGTAACCACTACGGCGAAGACGGACGACGAGGCGCGCGAGCTGCTGCGTCTGTTCAATTTTCCGTTCCCAGTCGAGGAGCAGCGGCAGGCCGCGTAAGCGGCTGCCGCGCAAGGAGAAGAACTTAAGTCATGGCGAAACTGAGTTCGATCAACAAGAACGAGCGGCGCAAGAAGCTCGTCCAGCAGAATGCGGCCAAGTACGCGAAGCTCAAAGCGATCGCGAACGATGAGTCGAAGGACGAGACCGAGCGCCTCATTGCGCGTCTCAAGATGGCCGAGCTGCCACGCAACGGGAACCCGACCAGGGTTCGCAACCGCTGCGAGCTGACCGGCCGGTCGCGTGCTTATTACCGCAAGTTCCGCTTGTCGCGGATCATGCTCCGGGAGCTGGCCAACAAGGGCCTCATTCCCGGCGTCACCAAGTCGAGCTGGTAAGGATTTACGGATGGCGATGACCGATCCCCTGGGTGACCTGCTCACCCGCATCCGCAACGGCCAGCAGGCCCGGAAGGACAGCGTCCTGACGCCGGCCTCGAAGCTGCGCGTTCGATTTCTCGATGTGCTCCAGCGCGAAGGCTATATCCGCGGATATTCCGAAGAAGAGCTCGCGGGCCAGAAGGGCCTGCGGATCGATCTCAAATATTTCGAGGGCCAGCCGGCGATCCAGCACCTCGCTCGAGTGTCGAAGCCCGGCCGTCGTGTTTATTCGGCCGCTCGCGAGCTTCCGCGCATCCGCAATGGCCTCGGCACGATCATCGTGTCGACCCCGCGCGGTGTGCTGTCGGACGCCGAGGCGCGCGAGCAGAATGTCGGCGGCGAAGTGCTGGCGGAGGTGTTCTAAGATGTCCCGCATTGGCAAGAAACCGATCGCTCTTCCGGCCGGCGTCACCGCCGCCCTCGAGAGCGGAACGCTGACCGTGAAGGGCCCGAAGGGGCAGCTCGCGATGCAGGTTCTCGACGATCTCGTGAAATATGAGGTCGGCGAGGGCGAGATCCGGGTCACTCCGCTCACCGAAGCGCAGCGCAACCGTGCCGCCTGGGGCATGCAGCGAACGCTCGTTCAGAACCTCGTCACCGGTGTGACCGAGGGCTTCACCAAGGTTCTCGAGATCACCGGCGTCGGCTATCGCGCCCAGGCCCAGGGCAAGAACCTGCGCCTTCAGCTCGGCTACAGCCACGACGTCAATTTCAAGGTTCCGGAAGGGATCGAGGTCAAGACTCCCGACCAGAACACGGTCGAGATCAGCGGCATCGATCGCCAGAAGGTCGGCCAGGTCGCGGCCGAGATCCGCCGCTGGCGCAAGCCCGAGCCCTACAAGGGCAAGGGCATCAAGTACCGCGGCGAGTACATCTTCCGCAAAGAAGGCAAGAAGAAGTAGCCATGGCCAAACTCTCCCTTTTCGACCGCCGCCGCCGCCGAGTGCGCAGCACTCTTCGCTCGCTCGCATCCGGCAAGCCGAGGCTTTCGGTCTATCGTTCCGGGCGCCATATCTACGCTCAGGTGATCGACGATGCGGCGGGCAAGACGCTCGCGTCGGCTTCGAGCCTCGACAAGGATCTCAGAGGCAATACCGGCGCGACCAAGGACAGCGCTGCGGCGGTCGGCAAAACGCTCGCCGAGCGCGCCAAGAAGGCCGGGATCAGCCAGGTCGTGTTCGACCGTGGCGGTTTCCTTTTCCATGGCCGGGTGAAGGCCCTCGCCGACGCTGCCCGCGAAGGCGGACTGGAGTTCTAAATGGTGCAAGAGACTGAAACGCCTGAAGTCACTCAGGAAGGCGCCGAGCAGGCGCCGGCCGAGGCGCCCGCAGCGGCGCCGCCGGCCACCGAGCAGCAGCAGCCGCCGCAGCCGCAGGGACGCGGTCCTCGCGGACGTGGCGGACGCGGGCGCGGCGGCGGTGACCGTGGCGGACGTGGCCGGCGCGACGATCGTCGCGGACGCCGCGACGTCGAGGAAGGCGGCGAGGAGCTCATCGAGAAGCTCGTCCACATCAACCGCGTCTCGAAGACGGTGAAGGGCGGCAAGCGCTTCGGCTTCGCGGCGCTGGTGGTCGTTGGCGACGGCAAGGGCCGCGCCGGCTTTGGCCATGGCAAGGCGCGCGAGGTGCCCGAGGCGATCAGCAAGGCGACCGCCTCAGCGAAGAAGGCGATGATCCGAGTTCCGCTGCGTGACGGCCGCACTCTCCACCACGACGGCCTCGGCCATTTCGGCGCGGGACGAGTGACGGTTCGCTCGGCACCGGCGGGCACCGGAATCATCGCCGGCGGTCCGATGCGTGCGGTGTTCGAGAGCCTCGGAGTTGCAGACGTCGTCACCAAGTCGGTCGGAACATCCAACCCCTACAACATGATCCGCGCGACCTTCGAGGCGCTGAAGGATCAGTCGAGCCCGCGCGCCGTGTCGCAGCGGCGAGGCAAGAAGGTCGCCGACCTGCTCGGCCGCGGCGGCGCCAGCGCTGCCGAAGCCGAGGCCCAGGCCGAAGCGGTCGTGGAGTAAGAGTCATGGCCAAGATCAAGATTACGCAGACCGGATCGCCGATCCGAAGGGACAAGACCCAGCGGGCGACGCTCGTCGGTCTGGGCCTCAACAAGCTCCACCGGACCGTCGAGGTCGACGCGACGGCGGAAGTCATGGGGCAGGTCCGCAAGGTCCAGCACCTGGTCCAGGTCGAAGAAGCCGCCTAGTTCAACCTTGCCCCTTCAAAATGGGGCCGCGCGACAAAAGCGAAAGCGAGTGCAGGAAAATGAAACTCAACCAGCTTCGTGACAACAAGGGCGCTCGGCAGGGCCGGGTGCGGGTCGGCCGCGGCATCGGTTCTGGTCTCGGCAAGACCGCGGGGCGCGGCCAGAAGGGCGCCAAGTCGCGCTCGGGCGTGTCGATCGCCGGGTTCGAGGGCGGCCAGATGCCGCTCCACAGGCGGCTTCCAAAGCGCGGCTTCAACAATATCTTCGCCCGCGATTATGCCGAGGTGAACGTCGGCGCGATCCAGAAGGCGATCGATACCGGCAAGCTGGACGTCAAGGGCATGCTCGACCACGACGCGCTCAAGTCCGCCGGCCTCGCGCGCGGCGGCAAGGACGGCGTCCGGCTGCTCGGAAAAGGCGAACTCAAGGCGAAGCTGGCGTTCAGGATCGCCGGGGTGTCCAGGGGCGCCCGCGAGGCGGTCGAGAAGGCCGGCGGTTCGATCGAGCTCATCGAGCGCAAGGACCCCGCCAAGCTCGCCGCCGCCAAGAAGGGCTCCCGCAAGGCCGCCGCCAAGGCGGGGGCCTGAGCGCCATTGCGGGCGGACGGGTTCGTCGCTTTCGCGCCTCGCAATGACGGAAGTGCGGCTTATATGAGCGGCACTGTTTAGAGGAATTCTAGGCCAATGGCATCTGCAGCCGAACAACTTGCCTCCAGCATCACGTTCGCGAATTTCCAGAAGGCGACCGAGCTCAAGAAGAGGCTGTGGTTCACCCTTGGCGGGCTGATCCTGTTCCGGCTGCTGTCGTTCGTTCCAGTGTCGGGCATCGACCCTGCGGCGATGGCCGCGCTCTACCAGACTCAGAGCGGCGGTATCCTCGACGTCTTCAACACCTTCTCGGGCGGCGCCCTCCAGCGCTTTTCGATCGTCGCTCTGGGCGTCATGCCGTACATCACGGCCTCGATCGTCGTTCAGCTCGGAGCCACGCTCTACGGCCCCTGGCAGCAGCTGAGGAAGGAAGGCGAGACCGGGCGCAAGAAGCTCAACCAATATACTCGCTACCTCACCGTCGCGATCACCCTCGTCCAGGGCTATCTCGCGGTGAAGGGCCTCGAATCCCAGGCGGTCAAGCAGGGGATTCAGGCGGTTGTTATGCCGGGGCCCCTGTTCGAGCTGGCGGGAACCGTCAGCCTCATCGGCGGCACTCTCTTTCTGATGTGGATCGGTGAGCAGATCACCAGCCGCGGCATCGGCAACGGCGTGTCGCTGATTATCATGGCGGGCATTATCGCCCGGCTCCCACAGGCGATCGGTCAGCTACTCGAAGGCAGCAGAACGGGCTCGCTGAGCGGGCTGCTGGTTTTCGGGATCGTCGTCCTCACCGTCGCTCTCGTCCTCTTTATCTGCTTCATGGAGCGGGCGCAGCGGCGAGTTCTCATCCAATATCCCAAGCGCCAGACCGTGCGCGGCATGCAGCAGGAGCGCTCGCACCTTCCGATCAAGCTCAATACCGCGGGCGTGATCCCGCCGATCTTCGCCTCGTCGCTGCTGCTGATGCCGCTGACGGTGCTCAACTGGGCAGGCAATCGAACGGGCGCCGAAGGCGGAGCGGGCGACTGGCTGATCACCATCACCACCTTCCTTCAGCCGCAGGGGCCCGCCTATATGGCGCTCTACGGGATCGGCATCGCTTTTTTCACCTTCTTCTACACGGCTGTGCAGTTCAACAGCGAGGAAACGGCCGACAATCTGAAGCGCCACGGCGGCTTCATTCCGGGGATCCGGCCAGGTAAGGCGACCGAGGAATATTTCGACTACGTCCTCAACCGCATCACCGTGGTCGGCGCGTCGTACCTCGTCGTCATCTGCCTCATCCCGCAGATCCTCTCGGCGCAGGCCGGGCTCAGCATCCGGCTCGGCGGCACCAGCCTCTTGATCGTCGTCAACGTGACGATGGATACGGTGAGCCAGATCCAGAGCCATCTCATCGCACACCAATATGGCGACCTCATCAAGAAGGCGAAGCTCAAGACCACTCCGCGGCGGCGGTAGTCGGGACGGCGACAGGGGGGAGAGCGCCGAAGTGCTGAACATCATCCTTCTGGGACCGCCGGGGGCCGGCAAAGGCACGCAGGCAGCGCGGCTGCAGGCGGAGCGCGGAATGGTCCAACTCTCAACCGGAGACATGCTCCGCGAGGCAGTCGCTGCCGGTACGCCCGTCGGTCTCGAGGCGAAGGCCGTCATGGAGCGGGGCGAGCTGGTCAGCGACGAAATCGTCGGCGCGCTCATCGGCGAGCGACTGGACGCGGCGGCTGAGCAGGGGGCCATTTTCGACGGTTTCCCACGGACCCGCGCGCAGGCGGAGGCGCTCGATCTTCTACTCGCGGATCGTGGCCGCCGCCTCGACCATGTGATCGAGCTCGGGGTCGATGAGGCCGAGCTCGTCAGGCGGATCGTCGGCCGCTTCACCTGCGCGAAGTGCGGGACGGGCTATCACGACGTTTTCCGGCCGACGAAGGTGCCTGGCATCTGCGACGTCTGCGGCTCGAGGGAGTTCAAGCGGCGCCCCGACGACAATGAACAGACGGTGCGCACTCGAATGGCAGAATATCGAGCAAAGACCGCGCCGATCCTGCCCATCTACGAAGCTCGCGGCCTTGTGGTGCGGGTGAACGGCATGGGCCCGATCGACGAGGTGGGAGCCGAGATCGACGCGGTCCTCGACGGGATCGTCTAGGAGCGCTCCAGGGTCACGAAGCGAAAAGGGGGGGCTTCGTTTGAATGCTCTTCGCGAAAGATCTCGTGCCAGCTCGCCGACCGGCGCGGATCGGGCATCAGCGTATCGCCCGTCACGTCATCGAGCACTTCGGTAAGCTCGATCCTATCGGCGATGGGCAGGAACAAATCGAAGACGTGCGCGCCGCCAATCACCGAAACCCGCTCGCCCTTTGAGAGACGGAGCGCCTCGTCGAGCGAATGGGCGACCGTTGCGCCTTCTGAGCTCCAGTGAGGGTCGCGGGTCAGAACGATGTGCCGCCGCCCGGGCAGAAGCCCCGGAAGGCTCTCGAACGTCTTTCGTCCCATCACCATCACGCTGCCCATCGTCAGCGTCTTGAAGCGCTTGAGGTCGGCGGGGATGTGCCAGGGCAGGGTCCTGTCGCGGCCGATCGTTCCATTGAGCGCCCGCGCGACGACAATCGTGATCTTGGGCCTGTCCATCCCACCTGCTTTGACGCGCGAGGCGGCGCGTGCCAAGCGCCTCGGCATGACGAACGGCGAAGCTCAGCTGATCGCCGAGGCCGAACATCGGCTCGGCCCGAAGGCGGTGATCACCGATCGTAAGGAGATCGAGCCGTGGGTGACCGACTGGCGCGGGCGGATCCACGGTGCCTCGCCAGCGATGCTCGCGCCCTCGTCGACCGCGGAGGTCGCCGAGATCGTTCGGCTCGCAAGGCAACACCACGTCCCTCTCGTGCCGCAGGGCGGGAACACCGGAATGGCCGCCGGAGCAACTCCACCGTCGGACGGCTCGGCGCTTCTCCTTTCGATGCGTCGGATGAATTGCATCCGCTCGATCAGTCCCGAGAACCGTTTGGCGATCGCCGAAGCCGGTGTCGTCCTCACCACGCTCCACGAGGCCGCGAACGAGGTCGGGATGCGGTTTCCGCTGACGCTCGGCGCTCGTGGCAGCTGCACCATCGGCGGGCTCACCTCGACCAATGCCGGTGGCACCCAGGTGCTGAAGTTCGGAACGATGCGCTCGCTCGTCGCGGGCGTCGAAGCAGTTCTGCCCGACGGCTCCATTCACAACGGCCTCTCCGGCCTCAAGAAGGACAATCGAGGCTACAGCCTCGACCAGTTGCTGATCGGCGCGGAAGGAACGCTTGGAATCATTACCGCGGTCGCTCTTCGACTGGTCCCTGCGGTCGCGGGCAGGGCGGTTGCCTGGACCGGCCTCGACAGTCCAGGGCGCGCGCTTCAGCTGTTGCGCTTCCTCGAGGCGCGGACGAGCAGCATCGAGGGCTTCGAGCTGGTCCCCGAGGACTCGCTCGATCTCGTCCTGAGGCACGTCCCGAACACGCGCGATCCCCTCCTTGGCGAGCACAAATGGCACGTGCTCGTCGAAGCGACGACTGCGGATCCCGGGCACGACGTGTCGGCTGAGCTCGAGGGCCTCCTCTCAGCGGCTCTCGAGGAGGGGATCATTGCCGATGCAGCACTTGCCGTTAACGAGGCACAAGCCGAGGCATTCTGGAAGATCCGCGACTCCATCTCCGAAGCCGAGCGAGCCGAGGGCCAGACGCTCGCTCATGATGTATCTGTACGCGTTGCCGACATGCCGGGCTTCATTGTCGATGCATCGGCCGAGGTCGAGCGCAGGTTCCCCGGCGTGATCGCCACGGGCTTTGGTCATCTAGGCGATGGGAACATCCATTTTCATGTCCGCGCTGGAAGCCATTCAGCGCCCGACTGGTACGACACGGAAGGCGAGGAGATCACCCGCTTCGTCGATGATCTCGTGACCGCGGCGGGTGGATCAATTTCGGCCGAACACGGGATCGGGCAGTTGAAGCTGGCTGAGCTTGCGCGGCTCGCTCCTGAGGGCCGTATAGACGCACTCCGGGCGATCAAGAAGGCTTTGGACCCGCTTGGAATCATGAACCCGGGAAAGCTCGTTCCCTAAAACCATTTCGCTCAGAAGCATTCGGGCCGTTCTTCGGGGCAGAGGTCCGCGAGTTAGCGCACGGCGGGCGGCGCGACCGGGATCGTCAGCGGGCCGGCCTTGTCCCTCAGATAGGTGATCAGAAGAGCCGCGGTTTCCGCTCCGTCATTGGTTGCCCGATGCGGTGTGTCACGATCGACTTCGAACGTGTCGCCCTTCACGACATGGCGGATCGGTCCGCCCGCGATCTGCACATTCAGCGCGCCTGAAAGAACGTAGCTGATTTCAGTGCCGTGGTGGATGTGCCAGCCGACGCTCTGCCCGGGAGCGATATCGTGTTCGACGACATTGACTTCCAATCCCTTTCGAACCGGCACATCGACGTGGATGTCGGGCGGATCGGCGGTTGCGGGGGTTGCGACGAGTGCCGCAAATAGCAGGAGGAGGGTCGGACGCATCTCTGACCTTTTGCCCTTCTTGATTGAAGGGTGACAGTTGATACCGGAGACATGGGTTATACTCTAGGCCTTCACGGCTCGGGTCTACGCGCTCCACTCCTATGGTCCGGAGCAGCGAGAGGCACTCGATACTTTGGGCGACCCAAATCGGCCAAGCCTCAAATCGAGCTGCTGGCGCGGGTACCAGCCGGCCGTTTCTCGCAAACCCCCGGCGGTGCACTCGAACGCCAACCTAAAGAGAGAGGCACGCCATCAGTTCATCCAGGACGAGCTCAAGATCAAGGTGACCGACGAGCAGAGTGACGCGCGCATGAAGGACCTGGCGCAATCCGTCATCAAAGCCTGAAAATTCGTTGCCGCCAAGGTCGCGTCAGCTCCAGGAGAGCTGATCCTTAGGCAGGCGGCCGCTGGGATCGAACACCGTCACCTTGGTTGGCAACTTTGGCCCCCAGCGCCACAGGATCAGGTTGGAATCGTCCGCTCCCGCGCCGGGCGCGAAGCTCGGCACGAGCATCCCCGCATAACCCTCGACCCTGAGCGTGTCGGCCACCAACCACGACGGAGCGTCCTTACCCGCCCGAAGATACGTCAACCAAGGGCAAGCGAGATCGTCGAGTTTGATGCTTAGGGCTTTGCGCCCAGCTTCGGTCCGCGAGTCGGCGATCGGCTCGCAATCGACGTCATATTCACAGACGGTGAGCGGCTGCAGGCGCTGGGTCAGGCCCTGCATGCATTCATTGATCGCCGTCACGATGTCGAGTGCGAGATAGAGCGTCGGCTCCCCCTTGCGGTTGAATCGTCCCCCAGCCTTCGCCGCACCATCCCCGGAGATCGCCGAGAACGACCACGTCGGGTCATGTCCACGGAAACACTGGCCTTTGAATCTCAAGCAAAGCCGCCCAGTGCGAGGTGGTCGAGATAATCTCTAACGGCACCCGCTTCGCCGGCCTTGACCAGCGCTTCCGGAGTCCGCCCGTCGAGGGCGGGGATCGGCTGCGACCGATACCAAGCCATCGCCTGGGTTTCGCCGCCCGCCCAATCCCTAATCCGCGCGACGATCTCGAGCATCTCTCGGACGCGGGACTGGGTGCGGGGCGCGGTTTTCCGTTCGGCTTTGCCGATGGCGGCCGCGCCCAGCCCGACCGTCTCGGCGAGCTGGCCCTTAGTCATCCGAAACCTATCGGCGACACGGTCAACGTCGACGACGCCACCCTGGTCGATGAAGTGTCTGACGAACCCCGAACCGGCGAGGCCCGTGACATGCACCTTCGGCACCTTTGGTCGGGCCTTGCGGACGACGCGGGTGCCCGTGCTCCGCTTCCGGCCGTTGCTCTTAGCTGCTGGTACCATGTCCTATTCCTCGGCCCATATCTAGCCATAATATGGGACACATGTTCCCCGGGATCAATCCCCAAGCGGTTGGTGCCGCACCCGCAGCTGGCTAATGTCTGCCGACGAGGCCGAGCCCACGAGGCGAACGCTATGATGCTCGAGACCCGCCTGATTTCCCCGCCTTTACATATGCCGATATAGGCATATAAAAGCACCCATGGCACGAGCAGCGACGACGTC
>DATATH010000170.1:0-6949 GCA_036268895.1 Sphingomicrobium sp.
AGGGTAGCCGACGCTCCTACCGCAAATCCGGACACCGCCGAACCGTAGGGGCGCGTAGAATCGGAACCTAGCGGACCGCAGGGGAACTAACTCCGGGCGCGCCGCAGCGCGGCGTTCAATCGCTTTTCCTCCTTGTCCCAGCGGGCATCTTCGGTTTGCGACTTCTTTTCGAGAGTTTCCGCCTCGTCTCGGATCACGTCAGCCCTCTTGGCGTGCTCTCGCTCGGCCTGGTCCAATGCCGCCTGGGCCTTCGCCACGGCTTGGTGCCGGCGTTCCAGCTTCTTCCCCTCGGCGGCCTCTATCTTCACCCTTTCGCGGTCCCGTCGCTTTTGCTCCCGTTCGTAGGCAAGTGCCGCCTTCTCGAGCGCCGCTTTGTTTCCGGGTAAAGATGAAGGCTTCTTCGGTTTGGGTGTTTTCGATCTCCGGGCGGATTTCCCTGGCCTTCCGCCGCTTTTACCCAGTTCGGTCGGCAGCCCAGCGTGCTCGCCGAAGGGGCCATCGGATCCGACGGGCCGCTTGAGAACGACGCCCGGCTTCGCCATGGTCGCGGCGATGACGTCCGGATCATGGCTTTCCTTCGCCGCGCCCTGATGGAACAGATTGCTGTCGGCGCCCCACGCCTCCAGAGCCGCCTTCATCGACGGCGCTGCGATCGCCTGCTCGAAAAAGCCGAGCGATGTCCGGTAGGTCTTCAGCTTTCTTGCCATCCTCGTATCGCGCCTTGCATTCTGTTCCGGCTCGGGGGCGTTGAAGCATTAGGCCCGCGTCACCTTCGATCGCAACGCCCCAACAGGCCATCGTTGATCGCGGAACCGGCGGTCGATGGACCGGTTGAACGAGCGTATGGACAGCGATGGATCCGATCTCAAGCCACGGCGACCTTGGCTCCAAGGATTGCAGGCCTCGCCAGCGACGGCAAGCATCGCTTCAGCAAGATGCAAGGCGAAAGTCTGGTTCTACTCAAGGGCACCGGCGTCGAGGGCGATGCCCATGCCGGGGCGTTCGTCCGTCATCGCTATCTGGCGCGGCGCAAGCCGGCCATGCCGAACGTACGACAGGTCCACCTCATCCCCGTCGAACTCCTCGAGGCGCTGCGCGCGGAAAGCTACGTTCTCGACCCCGGCGACCTCGGCGAGAACGTGCTGACTGCAGGTATCGACTTGGAATCCTTGCCGTTGGGAACGATCCTGAACCTCGGCGACGAAGCTGCCGTCGAGCTTACCGGCCTGCGGACGCCATGCGTTCTGATCGACCGTTTCCGAAGCGGCCTCAAGCATAGGCTGATCATGCCGGAATCCGATCATCCGCGATACCGATGCGGAGTCATGAGCGTCGTACGGTCAAATGGCCGGGTATCGGCAGGCGACAGCATCAACATCCTGTTCCCTCCCGAACCCTGGCGCATCCTGCCGGTGCTATGATGGCATAAGGCGCCTTCCCAAGGGGAACGCCCGCGCCCGCCGCCCGTTGCTCATTCCGCGACATTCGGAGGACGCGAGGATGACGGATCAGATTCGGCGAAGGGTGCTGCAGGGAGCGGCCGTAGCGGGCGCGGCCGCGGCAATGGGGTCCGCTGGGGCTCAGGTGAACTCGGACCGGGCTCCCAAGGTCCTCGACGGCAAGCCCATGCCCGAGCCACCGCCGGAGCGCAGTGCCGGCCCCATCCGCCCTGGACGGGGCTCTATGTTGCAGGACAAGGTCGCCGTGGTCACCGGCGCCGCCCGCGGCATCGGACGCGCCATCGCGGTGGAGATGGCCGCGAATGGCGCCGACGTCGTGGTCCTCGACATTGCGGGCAAGGTCTCGCTGGCCTCGAATGCCGTGCCCGCCACTCCGGAAGAGCTCGACGAGACAGTCTGGATGGTCAAATCTCTCGGGCGGCGCGGTGAAGCCGTCAGGGCCGACATCCGGGACATCGGCGCGTTGCGCCAGGTCGCCGACAAGGTCGAGCGGGACTACGGGAAGATCGACATCGTAGTGGCGAACGCCGCCATACAGCGCTGGGTACCCCTGCTGGAGATGGAGGACTCGGACTGGCGCGACGTCATCGACAACAATCTCAACGGCACCGCGAATACCGTCCGGGCGTTCGCACCGAAGATGGTCGCGAGGAAGAAGGGTCGTTTCATCCTGCTGTCCTCCATGCAGGGTAAGCACGGCACCAAGGACGCGTCGAGCTATTCCGCCTCGAAGTGGGGAATCCTCGGACTCATGAAATCGGCGGCGATCGAGCTCGGCGAACACAACATCACCGTGAACGCCCTGATCCCCGGCCTCGTCGATACCGCCCTAACACGTTACGAAAAGCGCCTTAGCGAATCCATGGGCGAGCAGGGCCAGAAGGTCGAGCATCCGACGCCGCAGCAGGCCTGGGACACCCGCGCGCCGACCGTTCCGCTCAAGGTCGGCTGGCTGCAACCTGACGATATCTCTCCAGCCGCGGTTTTTCTGGCCTCGGATGCCGCCAACATGGTGACGGGAGCCGAGTACGAAGTGACCGGCGGCGATAGCGCAAAAGACATCTGACCGAGGAAGAGGACTACAGGATGAGCGCAAAGGATACAGGCTTGCCGCGGAAGGCGCTCACCAGACCGACAAGAGTTCGGCATCCACCGAGGACGGCCGACTGCCGCAGGAACAGATGACACGGTCAAACACCTCAGGCTACTCGGAGTCGCCGCTTATGAACGAGAACAGGTTCGCCGCAATCCTAGGACACGCGGCCCTCAAGGTCTGGGCCGATCTTCCGCGCGATGCGCAAGAGCGGCTGTTTGCCGCCGTGGTAGACGACGGCGCCGTCGCCAACGAGCTCGCGGAGTTTTTGCACGACCGCCATCCGAAGACGGCGCATCCGCCAAGGCCGACGCGCCTTGCCTGAGAATCTGAAAAAGTAAGGAGATCGAGATGTCGCTGAAAGCTGGCAAGCCGAAGATGCCGTCCTCCGAGCCCCGGAAGGACAAGGAGCGCAACATGCGCCAAGCCATCGTCGAGGATGCCGACAAGACCGAAGGCGAGCACCGCGACCTGGTGCATGGCGATGGCGGCACGCTCGGGCTCGGCGACGACGAAGATATGAACAAGGATGATTGAAAAATGAACGATCGCTTCGAAGACAAGGTCGTCATCATCACTGGCGCCGCATCCGGCATCGGTGAGGCGACGGCGCGCCGCTTCTCGGCCGAAGGCGCAAAGGTCGTCCTCGTCGACCGCCAACGCGAGGCGCTGGAAAAGGTCGCCGCAGAACTTCCGTCCGACCGCACGCTCGTCCACATCGCGGACGTATCGGATTCGCCGGCCGTCGGCGAGATGGTGGCATCGGCCGTGAAGCGCTTCGGCCGGCTCGACGTGCTGGTGAACAATGCGGGCGTCCACGAAGGCGGCGATCCTGCTGAAATCACGGACGGGCAGTGGCGGAAGGTCATGGCGACTGATGCCGACGGCGTGTTCTTCGGCTGCCGGGCCGCCATTCCTCACCTCGAGAAGACCAAAGGCTCGATCGTGAATACCGCTTCCGTTTCCGGTACGGGCGGCGACTGGGCGATGAGCCCCTACAACGCCGCGAAGGGCGCCGTCGTCAATCTCACGCGCGCTCTTGGGATGGATCTCGGAAAGAAGGGCGTTCGGGTCAACTCGGTCTGTCCCAGCCTAACGCGCACCGGCATGACCGAAGACATGATGGACGATAAGGAGTTACTGGCGAAGTTCGCCGAGCGGATTCCGTTGGGCCGCGTCTGCGAACCGGAGGAAGTCGCCGCCGTGATCGCCTTCCTCGCGAGCGAGGACGCCAGCTTCATGACCGGCGCGAACGTCGCCGTGGACGGCGGCGTCTCCGCGTCGAACGGGCAGCCGCCGCAACAGTAGGCCCGATACGATCCTAGCGCCGACGCGCGATCCAGGCACCCAGCAGGAACGCGACGAACAGCGACTGCAGCGGGGCCCCGGCAATCACTTTGCGCAGGCCGTCCGCCCAGCGGATGGCGGCATCCCGCGAAGGCGGCTGGAGCGGTCGCCGCCTCGCATCGGACGTCTGCTCGACGCCGTCCTGCTCGTTCGTCAGCCCGGAGGCTTCTGTCATTGCCGAGGTTTCCTTCATATCCATGCGGCTCTCCTACTCTGGCGATCAGGCGGACTTCCGATGCGCCTTGGCGGCGGGCTTCTTCGCCGCTTCCTTTGCCGGCTTCTTGCCGGCGATCGGCATCAGCATCTCCTTCTGGCCGGGCGCGACCCTCTTGGATTTCTTGACCGGCTTCTTCGAAGCAGAAGGCGCAGCGGCTGCACCGCCGACGCTCCTGCGCAGCGCCTCCATCAGGTCGACCACGTTGTCGCCACGCGGTCGCTCATTCGGGGTGATGGCCTTCCCGGCGCGCTTCTGGTTGATCAGATCGACGAGGGCGGTTTCGTACTGGTCTTCGAACTTGCCGGGTTCGAAGCGGCCGGCCTTCTGTTCGACGATGTGCCTGGCGAGATCGAGCATGTCCTTGGTGACCTTGACGTCCTGGATGTCGTCGAAATATTCGGCCGGATCGCGTACTTCGTACGGGTAGCGTAGGAGGGTGCCGATCAGACCGCTGTCCATCGCCTCCAGCGCGATGATGTGCTCGCGGCTGGTCAGCACCACGCGCCCGATCGCGACCCTGCCCATCTCGCGGATGGTCTCGCGGATCACCGCGAAGGCATCGTGTCCGACCTTGCCGTCCGGACGTAGGTAGTAGGGGCGGATCAGGTAGCGGGAATCGATCTCGCTCTTGTCGACGAACTCATCGATATCGATGGTCCTGGTCGATTCCAGAGCGACGTTCTCGAGTTCTTCTTTGGACACCTCGACGAAGGTGTCGGTATCGACCTTGTAGCCCTTGACGATGTCCTCGTTGGCGACCTCTTCGCCGGTATCGGCATCGACCTTGGAATACTTGATCCGGTGGCCGGTCTTCCGGTTCAGCTGGTTGAACGATACCTTCTCGGATTCCGACGTGGCTGGGTACAGCGCGACGGGACAGGTGACGAGCGAAAGGCGCAGGAAGCCTTTCCAGTTGGCGCGGGGGGCCATGATACGCAGGACTCCTCTATGGCGGCTCCGACTCAAGACGAATGGCGGGGTCTGGTTCCGACATCAGGGCCACGATCTTTTTCCGAATTTTGAGCCAGGACGGACTCGACAAATGTTCATGTTATGTTCTAATCGAGCATGACTGACCGACCCGCGAGCTGGCGCATGCCTACCCCAAAACAGATGGAAAAACTGGCTTCGGAAGCGGCCCGGCGGCAGACAGTGCCTGCTGTTGCTCCGGATGCGGCGCTTCCCGCCGAATATTGGGATTCCCTTCTCAAGGACCCTCGCGTCCGGATCAACGGCGCCGAACTGCGGCAGCGACCGCTTTCGGAAATCCAGCGGCATGTGCTGCGGGTTTCCTGCCGCCGCTGCGAGCGGACCGTGGAAATTCAGACGGTCGATGCGATCCGCCTGTACGGCGCGAAAGCCATCTGGAAACAAGTGGGACAGCGGCTCCTGGACGATACCTGCCAAAATAGAACCGGCAGCCATGAGGATGACGGGTGCTGGCCGAATTTCGAGGCGTAGCCCGCCCCGGATTGCCGATCCAACTCTTTGGCTGGATGAAACGGATGGTCCCGAAATATCATCCCACGCCCTTGTCGGGCGGCGATCGAAAGGCTCTTGGCAAAGAGCTTGGCAAGGCGCGTGCGATGACGAAAATCTTGGCCACTCAATCGGCCGAGACCCGGGCCAAGGGCGAGTCCCTGATCCGGCAGGCCGACAAGCTCATGTGCGAAAGCTGGAACGAACGGATGTGGTCGGACGGCGAACCGATCGAGCCGCCGCCGACCATCGACCAGGCCGTCAATGGCGGCTTTCCCTGACTGGAGATCCAGTGCGCGCGGTGCAAGACGCCAAGTGACGTCGACCTCGCGGCGATGAAGCACCCGCCGACAACGTTCGTCCACGACCTCGCCAGCCGGCTGCGGTGCCGTAAATGTGCCAAGGCGGGCCGACGGCCAGCGGCGACCCTGCTACAATTGGCCTGGCAGCCGCGGCACGCACGTATCGAAACCTGAGCGGCAGACCCTAGCGGTCGGATGGCGAAAACGAACCCTGATGTGCAACCTCTACTCCATCACGACCAGCCAGGCGGCCATCAGCGCGCTGTTCCGCGTGGTCAATCGATACGTCGGCAATCTCGCGCCGATGCCAGGGGTCTTTCCGGACTACAAGGCGCCGATCGTCCGGGCAGGTTCCGAGGGCCGCGAACTCATCACCGCACGCTGGGGCATGCCGTCGTCGGCGCACGCGCTCATGGAGGCGACCAAGAAGCGTGGCGCAAAGTTGGAGGCCAAGGGCAAGTCGGTCGACTTCAAGGAGTTGCTCTGGATGGAGCCGGACTCCGGCACGACCAACATCCGCAACATGAAGAGCAAACACTGGACGCGCTGGCTGGGAACCGAAAACCGCTGCGTGGTGCCGTTCAACTCGTTCAGCGAGTTCAACAAGGCCGAGGGCGGCGACATCTGGTTTGCGCTCGACGAGAGCCGCCCCCTCGCCTGTTTCGCCGGCATCTGGACCAACTGGACGTCCGTCCGGAAGGTCAAGGAAGGCGAAACCACCAACGATCTGTACGCATTCCTGACGACGGAGCCGAACGCCGAAGTAGGTGCCGTCCATCCGAAGACCGATGCCCGTGATCCTCACGACGCCGGAGCAGGTCGAGACTTGGATGATGGCGCGTCCGGATGAGGCCCTGAAGCTTCAGCGGCCGCTTCCGGACGGATCGCTCCGGATCGTCGCACGCGGCGTCAAGGAAGATCCAGCCGGATCGATGGCGTGACCATCGAGGACGATAGCGATCCCCGGGCTTCGAAAGGTTTGCCGGTGGCATATACGGCATCTAACCGCTCGAAGAAGCCGCGGTCGGCCAGCCCCGGGAAGGCCTCTCGG
>DATATH010000171.1:0-33253 GCA_036268895.1 Sphingomicrobium sp.
TTGCGGTCGAGCTCAACCAGGCGACCCTTCCGCGGCTGCTCGTCAACCGACGCTATTATCAGGAGCTCAAGTCCGGACCGCAGGACAAGAGGTCTCGAGCGTGGCTCAGCGAATGCCTTCAGAGCGCCAACTGGCTGGTGAAGGCGCTCGACCAGCGCGCCCGAACCATCGTCAAGGTCGTCTCGGAGATCGTCAAACTGCAACATGGATTCTTCGAGCGCGGAGTGTCAGCGATGAAGCCGATGACACTTCGCGAGGTCGCCGAGGCGATCGGCATGCATGAATCCACCGTCAGCCGGGTGACTTCGAACAAATATCTTCTGTGCGATCGCGGTCTCTTCGAGCTGAAATACTTCTTCGGTTCGGGGGTTCAGTCGACCGGCGGCGAAGGTGCGGCGGCAGAAGCAGTCAAGGCGGCGATCCGGCAGCTCGTCGAGGCCGAGACGGAAATCCTAAGCGACGATGCGATTGCCGGGCTGCTCAAGGCCAAGGGCTTCGACGTCGCGCGCCGGACCGTTGTCAAATATCGCGAGTCGATGGGGATCGGTTCGTCGATCCAGAGGCGCCGGCTGAGGAAGATCGCGGGCTAGGCGATCACCCGCGCCCAGATCGGCAAGTGGTCTGAGGCGCGACGGGCAACCGCGCTCATATGGACTCCCGCCGCCTCGATATTCAGTTCGCTCTGAACGATTATCCGATCGAGCTGCGCCACTGGGTGGCGAGCGTGGAAACTCGGTCCTGTCGGAGCGATGTGAAAATCGGGCTCGAGGTCGTTGAGGCAGCCCCCGATTGTCCGCCACTCGTTGGTGTCGCCCATCAATACCGTCGGCATCTTCTGGGGGCGGCGCTCAATCGATTCGAGGATCGCGCGCATCTGGCGCCGGCGCCAAAGACCGGAGAGATCGAGGTGCATACCTACGACCCTTAAGGGCCTGTCGCCGACCAGCAGTTCGGCCATGACCGCGCCTCGCGGCTCGATCATCGGCAAGTCGAGTGCGGCGCAGGCGAGGACTCCGATGTGCCGCTTCACGAGAATGGCGTTCCCGTGCCAGCCGATGTTGCGCGTATTGATCCCGAGCAGTCGATCGGTGTGTTTGCGCGCCTTTTCGAGCACCCTTTTGTGGCGAACGCCGAAATGCACCGGCTTGTACATGCCGTGGCTGTCGATCAGCTCGTGCGGCACGGTCGAGCCACGGCCGCCGATCCTTTTGTCGGCCTCCTGCAGAGCGACGATGTCGGCGTCGATCTCCTGAAGGACCCGCAGGATGCGGTGCGGATCGCGGCGGCCGTCGAGGCCGACGGCCTTGTGCATATTATAGCTCGCCAGCGTGATCGAGGGGCTCACGACCACGCCAATAGCCCCTGGCCCTGAATGGTTCCTAGACGTCGAGGTTCGCGACGTTGAGCGCATTGTCCTGGATGAACTCGCGGCGCGGTTCGACCACGTCGCCCATCAGCCGGGTGAAGATCTCGTCCGCGACATCGGCCTGCGCGACTTCAACCCGAAGAAGCGAGCGATTGGAGGGGTCGAGGGTGGTCTCCCACAGTTGGTCGGCATTCATTTCTCCAAGGCCCTTGTAGCGCTGGATGGACAGGCCCTTCCGGCCGGCCGCCAGAACTGCGTCGAGCAGTTCCGAAGGACGAGTAACGCAGATCGGCTTGCCCTTGGTTTCGGAAGCGACCTCCTCGGCAGCTTCCTCGCTCTCACCTGTCCCGAGCGCCGGCTCCTGCTCGACCGCAGCCCCCTTCTTGAGCGTGCGCAGGGTCGACGGCCTGGAATAGGCTGCGGCCTGTTCCTTTGCGAGCATGTCGAGCTTGCGCGCCTCCGCCGAGACGAGAAAGCTCGGCTCGATGACGTAGGCGTCGGTCACGCCGCGCCACAGCCGCTTGAGCAGATAACCGCCCTCGGCCGCCAGCTCCCCTGACCAGCTTGCCTCGACGTCGCCTGCGTTCAGCCATTCGGCGACATGGACGATCACCTTCGCCTTGCCGTCGTGATCGAGCCCGGGCTTCAGCGCTCCGTTGATCGCGAGCGCCTCGATCAGCGCCGGATCATATTTGCGCGGCGCGTAGCGCATCAGAGTCCGCATCCGGCGGGCATGATCGACGACGGCCTTGAGATCGTTGCCGCTTCGTTGTCCGTCGCTCGCCTCGAGGACGAGGCCTTCAAGTCCGGTCCCTTCGAGATAATCGTCGAGCGCGGCGTCGTCCTTCAGATACACCTCCGACCGGCCGCGACTAACCTTGTAGAGCGGCGGCTGGGCAATGAAGAGGTGGCCATTCTCGATCAGCTGCGGCATCTGGCGATAGAAAAAGGTCAGAAGCAGCGTTCGGATGTGGGCGCCGTCGACATCGGCGTCCGTCATGATCACGATCTTGTGGTAACGCAGCTTCGAGATATCGAAGTCCTCGCGGATCCCGGCACCGAGAGCCTGGATCATCGTTCCGATTTCCTTCGATGAGAGCATCCGGTCGAAACGGGCTCGCTCGACGTTCAGGAGCTTGCCTCGAAGAGGGAGGATCGCTTGGTTGTGGCGGTTGCGACCCTGCTTGGCCGAGCCGCCCGCCGAGTCGCCCTCGACCAGAAACAGCTCCGAGAGCGCCGGATCGCGTTCCTGGCAGTCGGCGAGTTTGCCGGGAAGCGAGGCGATGTCGAGCACACCCTTGCGCCGTGTGAGGTCGCGCGCCTTCCTTGCGGCTTCACGCGCTGCGGCGGCATCGATGATCTTCTGAATAATCGTTCTGGAGTGCGCAGGATTTTCCTCGAGCCACTCGCTGAGCTTGTCGGCAATCAAGCTCTCGAGCGGCTGACGCACCTCGGAGCTCACAAGCTTGTCCTTGGTCTGCGAGCTGAACTTGGGGTCGGGGAGCTTGACCGACACGATGGCCGTCAGGCCTTCGCGCATGTCGTCGCCAGTCAGCCCAACCTTCTCCTTCTTCAAAATCCCAGAGCGGTCGGCATAATTGTTGAGCGTGCGTGTCAGTGCGGCGCGAAAGGCCGCAAGGTGCGTACCACCGTCACGCTGCGGAATGTTGTTCGTGAAGCAGAGGACGTTCTCGTAATAGCTGTCGTTCCATTCCAGAGCGATCTCGATCCCGATGTCATCGCGCTGACCCTCGATCGCGATCGGATCAGGAACGAGCGGGGTCTTGGCCCTGTCGAGCCATTTCACGAAGGCTGCAATCCCGCCCTCGTAGAACAATTCGATGCTCCTCGCTTCATCGTGCCTGGCGTCGGTGAGTAGGAGGCGCACTCCAGAGTTGAGGAAGGCGAGCTCGCGGAAGCGATGCTCGAGGAACTCAAAGTCGAACTCCGTCTGCTTGAAGGTTTCGGAAGACGGCATGAACGTCACTCGCGTGCCGCGCTTCTCGGTCTTGTCGACAATCTTCAGGGGCGCTTCGGCATCGCCGTTCCTGAAGCGCATGAAATGCTCCTCGCCATCGCGCCAGATGGTGAGATCGAGCCATTCGCTAAGTGCGTTGACGACGCTGACTCCGACGCCGTGGAGGCCACCCGAGACCTTGTAGGCATTGTCCTCGCTCGTGTTGTCGAACTTACCCCCGGCGTGCAGCTGGGTCATGATGACCTCGGCGGCCGATACCCCTTCCTCGCGATGGATTCCGGTCGGAATTCCGCGGCCATTGTCCTCGACGCTGACCGAACCATCGGGATTGAGTGTGATTAGGACCTTGTCACAATGACCGGCGAGCGCCTCGTCGATCGCGTTATCGGAAACTTCGAAGACCATGTGGTGAAGGCCGGAACCGTCATCGGTGTCTCCGATGTACATGCCCGGCCGCTTGCGCACGGCATCCAGGCCCTTGAGGACCTTGATGCTCTCGGCGTCATAAGAATTGCTGCCGTTTTCGGGGGTAGTTGCCATAGTCGAGATATAGGGATTTCGCGCTGGAAGTCACGCGCGCCCGCGCGCACGCGCGCAGGCCTCAGGCTGCCGACACGGACCCCGGCATCACCCGGAACCGGCTGGCCGCGCCGATTCCATCGAACAATGCCGCCTCGGTCGCCGTCATCCACACTTGCCCGCGGCCTTGGAGCCGGGCGAAGAGCGCAGAGCGACGCCTCGGGTCGAGATGAGCGGCGACTTCGTCGAGGAGAAGGATGGGCTGCTCACCGCGCCGGTCTGTCACCAGCTCGGCGTGGGCGAGAACCAGGCCGAGAAGCAAGGCCTTCTGCTCTCCGGTCGACGATTTCGAAGCGGGCAACTCCTTGCCCCGATGACGAACAGCAAGGTCGTGCCGGTGCGGTCCTTCGGTCGTTCGCCCAGCCTCCGAATCGCGCCGGCGATTGGCGCCCAGCAGCGCTTCGAGATCGGCGCCGCTCCAGCCTTCCAGTCCAATCGCGGCGCTCGCAAATTCGTCGTCGGGAGTGTTGGCGAGGCGCTCCTCGAGCGCGGCGACCGTCCGGGACCGCCCTTCGGCCATCCGGTCCCCATGCTCGGCCATCGCGGCTTCGAGCGAGCTTAGCCAGCTTTCGTCCCACCGCTCTTCCGACAACAGCTTGTTCCGCGCCCGCATCGCCGCCTCATACCGCGATGCGTGGTGGGCATGGGCCGGTTCGAGAGCGAGAACGAGCCGGTCGAGAAACCGGCGCCGCTCCCCGGCACTACCGGTGAAGAGCCGATCCATGGCCGGGGTGAGCCAGAGGAGGGACAACCATTCCGAAAGGCTGTTCACGGCTGCGGGAGCACCGTTGATCCGAACCTGCCGCCGCTCCGGCGCTGCAGCGACGGTGCCGGTCCCGATGTCCGTTGTTTCCAAGCGCGCGGCGACGGCCCAGCCGCCGTTGCCACCTTGGCGCCCCATTTCTGAGAGCAAAGCGCCCCGAAGGCCGCGGCCCGGCGCAAGCATCGAAACTGCCTCGAGCAGGTTCGTCTTTCCAGCGCCATTTTCGCCGAACAGAAGCACGAAGCCGAGCCCGGGATCCAGCGAGGCGGTCGCGTAGGAGCGAAAATCGTTCAGGGTGAGTCGAGTGACACGCACTGCAACGTCACTGCCCTCTCTTGCCGGTCGACGCGGATCACACCCGCATCGGCATCAGCACATAGAGCGCGTTGGACTTGTCATTCTCGCGCAGAAGCGTTGGAGCGGCGGCATCCGCGAGGTGAACCTCGACCGTGTCACCATCGATTTCGCTCAGAATGTCGAGCAGGTACCTCGCGTTGAAGCCGATCTCGAGACCGTCGGCTCCATAGTCCGCCGGAAGCTCCTCGGTCGCGACACCGTTTTCGGGCGACGTCACCGAGAGCGTCACCTTGTCGCGGTCGAGGCTCATCTTGACCGCGCGAGTCTTCTCGCTGGCAATCGTCGAGACCCGGTCGACCCCGGCTGAGAAGCTCTTGGGATCGAGCTTGAGGAGCTTGTCGTTCGCGGTCGGGATGACCCGGTTGTAATCCGGGAAGGTGCCGTCGATGAGCTTGCTGGTAAGGATCGCGCTTCCGAGTCCGAAGCGGATCTTGGTCGGCGAAAGCGAGATTTCGACAGTGCCCTCAAGCTCCTCGAGCAGCCGGTAAAGCTCGGTCACGGCTTTGCGCGGAACGATCACGTCCGGCATTCCCTCGGCGCCGTCCGGCCGCGAGACCGTCACCCGGGCGAGGCGGTGTCCGTCGGTCGCGGCGGCGCGCAGCTGGTCGTCGACTATGTGGAGGAAGATTCCCATCAGGTAATAGCGGGTCTCTTCGCTTGAAATGGCGAAGCGGGTCTTCTCGATGATTTCGCGAAGAGTCGCTGCCGGAAGCTCGAACTTCGTTGGAAGTTCGCCCTCGGCGATCACCGGGAAATCGTCGCGCGGCAAAGTCGAGAGATTGAACCGGGATCGACCCGAGACGATCTGCATCTTGCCCTCGGCGGCGGTGATTTCGACCTGGCTGCCCTCGGGCAGCTTGCGAATGATCTCGAAGAAGGTGTGCGCCGGGACGGTGGTCGCTCCCTCTTGCGCGACGTTCGCCTGGACGCTTTCATCCACCTGAAGGTCGAGGTCGGTGGCCATCAGACGGATTGAACCGTCCTCGCGCGCCTCGATCAGCACGTTCGACAGAATTGGGATCGTGTTGCGGCGTTCCACCACCGATTGCACGTGGCCAAGGCTCTTCAGTAGGACTGCCCGCTCAATCGTCGCTTTCATTGCTTCAAAGCCCCATCATCCGCGCACGTAACGGC
Organism: Sphingomicrobium sp.; assembly: GCA_036268895.1. Lineage (GTDB taxonomy): Bacteria > Pseudomonadota > Alphaproteobacteria > Sphingomonadales > Sphingomonadaceae > Sphingomicrobium. The sequence continues at coordinate 6,178 of DATATH010000171.1, forward strand.
ACGGTTATAGCGAGCCGTTCCGCGCGCGGAAGTGGTCAGTTGAACGTCGATGCGACGCAAACGCGTAAGTGTTACTTGCCTGCCTTCTTGCCTAGGGCCGGAGCGCTCGCGGACGGCTGCTTCGCCGGCATCAGGACTGCATCGACTTCGTGAACGACGCCGTTGCTGTACTGCTCGTCGTCCTTTGCGATCGTCGCCTTGTTGCCGGCGGAATCGGTGATGACGGTGTTGCCACCTTTCTTCGTGGCGGTCAGCGTGCCGCCACCCATGGTGGCGAGCGGGGCCTTGCCCTTGCCTGCGTCGATCGCCTTGTCGATGTCCGCAACGAGCACCGTTCCAGGCAGGATGAGGTTGGTGATGATCCCGGTCAGCTGGGCGCGATTGCCCGGAGCGGTGTCGAAAGTGCCGGCGGGAGCCTTGGCGATCGCCTCGTCGGTTGGCACGAACACGGTGTAGGGACCCGGGCCTGCGAGGGTCTGGTCGAGGCCTGCCGCCCTGGCTGCGGCCATGAACTTGCCGTTTGCCGGCAGCCCCGCGGCAATGGTCCTGGTGCCGGCCGCCTTCTGCGCCTGGGGAGACTGCACATTTTGCGGACCGTTGGCCGCGTTGCTGGCGCCCTTGTTACAGCCACTAAGTGAGATCAGTGCCGCCGCGGCGACTCCGAGAGCGAGTGCATGAGTCTTCATGCGCTTGGCCTCCTTTTTTGTTTTGCAAACGAAATGGCCCGGCATGGAATGGGTTCCATCACCGGGCCATTCATTCAGTTCATCACGATCTGCTTCCCGACCAAGACTAGGTGAGTAGCGACGCGACGATCGACGTCACGAGCATCGTCGAGGGGTCGACCTGGTAGATGTATCCGTTGTTGTAACGGTACCAGGCGTTCGGCGTGTCGTAATAGGTGCTACGATAGGCGAGCGGGACATTGTACATGCTGTAGCCCACCGGCAGCGGCTGACCGATCGTGAAGCCAGGCGACATCAACGCCGCGACCGACGTGATGAGGCTCGACCGCGGATCATATTGGTAGATGGCGCCCGGCGCATACCAATAGGAATAGTCGGCAGTCGGATAATAGAGACTGCGATACTGCATCGGCACATTGTAATAGCTGTAGGCCGAAGGCAGCATCTGTCCGACACCGTACCCGCCCGCGTAGGTCGGGATCACGTTCTCGACCATGCCGGTAAAGCAATCCACCTGGTAGACCACGCCATAGGCGTAACGGTTACAGACGTTTCCGTAGCCGAAGCCATAATCGAAGCTGGCCGGATAGAAGCTGTCGAGGCCGTAGTAAGCGGGGACATAGCTGCTCATGAACGGCTGCGGCAGGTAAGTACCGGGCAGGAACCCGCCCGCGAGAAGCGGGATCAACGCATCGATGAGACTGGTGTCACGGTCTATCTGGTAAAGGTACCCGCCGCCATATTGGTAATAATAATAGGGCGTTGGCGGATAGAGATAGCTGACCGACGCAGGAAGCGCGTTCAGAGTGACGAAGTTGCCGACGCTACTGACCGGCTGACCGACAAAGCGAATGGCATCTGCCGGGGCAACCACCCGATTGGCCGGCGATCGGACGAGCGAAGCGAAGTTGCTCGTTCGGAACGCCTCGGCATTGGCAATCCGGTCGACGCGGAGCGCCCGGCGCTGCGCAAGGAGGTTCTGCGCCCCCATCTGCCGTCCAGAACGCAGCTGCTGACGAGCCGACAGATTGTTCTGGACCTGGATCCGGTTTGTCTGAAGCTGGTGCGTCATCGCCATCCGCTTCTGGCCGTGGCCGGTGTTCGCCCGAAGCTGGTCGCGTGCGGCCGTCCGCGTCTGCATGCGCAACGTTCTCAGATTGTGCGCCTGCTGCACGCGATTGGTGCGCAACCGCTGACGGCCGGCGATCCGACTTTCCCGCACTCGATTTGAACGCACCTGCCCGCGAGCTGCCATTCGGGTCCCGGTCCGGCTCACGTGCATCGCGCGCGATTGCGCGCGCATGCCGAAGCGCCCGGCGCGCTGCGGCCGCTCGATAGCGGTGAAGCGGCGCTGCTGATGCCCCATCCTGGGAGCGGCGAACGACTGGCGCTGCATCCTCGGCGCGAAGGATTGGCGGTCCATCCGCTGGGCCGCAGATCCGCCGCCGTTGTGGCCGCCGCCGCGGCCGCCGCTTACGAACGCGGCCTGGCCGCCACCGTGTTGACCATGCGGTCCTGCAACTGCCGGGGCTGCGATCGCTAGCGAGGCGACGCCCGCTGCGAGAAACACCCTGGTCATGATTCTGTCTCCTTCCGAACGGTTAAAACGGCCCGTTCGTCGTGCCGTTCCAACCATTGAACGGCCGGGACCTGCACCCTACCGCACTAGGGTGAACCGCAAATTGCTAGCTTGTTCAGATAGTTAGCTAATATTAGTCGGCAATCCAGGAGGCTTTGAGAGACCGTATCGAAAGGACCATGAGCAGGGCTGCGAGCGCATAGAAGCCAAGACAGACAACCGCCGCATCGCGCAGCGCATCGGCGCCGTAGGCGCCCTTGAGTGCGTCCGAGATGCGCCCCATCAGCCACGGGCCGACCCCCAGTCCGATAAGGTTGTTGATCAAAAGGAAGCTCGCCGATGCGGTCGAACGCATCGGTCGCGGAACAAGATGCTGGACCGCCGCGATAACCGGTCCAAGCCAGAGGATATTGACGGCACTACCGACCAGAAGAAGCGGCCAGGCGATCCACAGGCTGGGTGCGAAAAAGCCCAGGCCCCATGCCGGAATCGATATGATCCAGGCGATCGCCGGAAGCTTTGCGTGCCAGCCTCGATCGGTTGAACCGAGCCGGTCGGCAAACCACCCGCCGGCAAACACTCCAGCGCAGCCGCCGATCAGAAGCACCGAGGCCAGGAAGTTGCCGGTTGAGACGAGGTCGAGGCCGAAGCTCAGCATCATCACCTTGGGAGTCCACAGCGCGAGCCCGTAGCCGCACAGCGAACTGGCCGAAGAGGCGAACGCGAGCAGCCAGAAGGCCGGATTGCGAGCCACCATCGGGAAAACGCTCGACAGCGGCGCCGGCGCGGACGTCGTGATCGACTTCGGCAGGTCGCGCACAATGAGGCGAACGATCGGCGCCAGAACGAGACCGATGAGGCCCATGATCGCGAAGGCCGCGCGCCAGCCGAACCAGTCGGCGAGGCGGGCGCCGATGAACGACCCTCCGCCGAGCCCGAGCGGGATGCCGAGCGAGAAGATCGCGAGAGCTCGGGCGCGGCGCTCCTCGGGAAAATAATCGGAGATGAGGGCGTAGGATGGCGCCACTCCGCCGGCCTCTCCGACACCGACGCCCAGCCGGAAAAGGAACAAGCTCCAATAGCCTGCCGCTAGGCCGCAGAGGGCGGTGAAGGCGCTCCAGACGGCGAGTGATCCGGCAACGACCGCACTCCGGCTGCTACGGTCGGCGAGGTATGCAAGCGGTATTCCAAGGGCCGCATAGAGCAAAGCGAAGGCTGTGCCTCCGATCGCTCCGAACTGTGCGTTCGAAAGGTGAAGGTCGGCCTGGATCGAGGGTCCGAGGATTCCCAGAATCTGCCGATCGAGGAAGTTGAAAATGTAGGCGAGAAGAAGGAGCGCGAGCACGAGCGGAGCGCTTTGCTTTGCGGCTGAGAAATTGTTCATGAAAGCTCGCCGTGAAGTGCCGTCAGGCGCTCGACGTCAATCTCGTCATGATAAATGGCAAAGCCGAACCTGAGAACGTCGCCCCTAACGTCGGTGATGCAGTTCTTCGCCCTAAGTTCTTCATTCCAGCGCTTTGCGTTTTGACTTCTAAAGGCGAGGAATCGCGCATGCTTCAATCCATCCAGCGGATTCAGCAACTCCGCCGAGGCGAGCGCGCTATCGCCGATTGAGTCAACGAACTGCTTCTGAAGATCGGCGACATGGGCCGACATGAGCGGCGTCGTGAGGCCGTTATCGACGAGCGTCCGCTGAACGGCGTTGAAGCGGTAAAGGCCGGAAGGATCGAAAGTCGCACCCATAAACCGGTTTGCGTCGGGCGCATAACCGACTTTTCCCGGCGGCAGGCTCAGGTCCTCGAACTCGGCGAACCAGCCCGTGACCGGCGGCCGCGGGCCGAACCCGGCGGGCGCATGGAGAAACGCGCATCCCTCTCCCGCCATCGCATATTTGTACCCTCCGCCGAGGTAGAATGCTCTGCTCGCAGCTTGTGCGCCGAATGGCTGCTCAATCGCCATGAACGCATGATAGCCGTCAATCACGACCCAGGGTCCTTCGGGCCGCGCGATCGCGGCCAGATCGGCGACTCGGTCGAAGATGCGCCCGCTGCCAAACAGGACCTGACTGACGAGAACAAAATCATGACCGCCCTTCGCAGCCATTTCGAGGAAACGGTCCGAGAAATCCTCGGCTGGCTCCGCCGCAACCGTATCGAGCACGATCCAGCCGGCCTCTGCCCAGCGGGCAAACTGCCGGCGTGCGCTGTGGAACTCGCCGTCGCTGGTCAGCACTCGAAGAGGCCCGGCTGTTTGCGCCGGTGCGGCTGTGATCAGACGGACGAGAAAATCGTGTGTATTTGAGGCAAAGACGACCATCGACGCATCTTCGCCACCGAGCTCGCGGGCCACATGGGCCTGGGCCTCCGGCCAGATCTCGCCCATGATCTTGTCCCACTTGCGGTCGGCAAGACGAGCGGCGTCGTTCCATGCCGCCACCTGACCGGCGAAGCTTGCATCCGGCCACAGGTGATGACTGTGCGCCGCGAAATGTAGCCGAGTCGGGTCAGCTGAGAGACTGCGTGAGAACAGCTCCTTGAAGCTCAAAGATCGGTCCTCAGGTCCCAGAGCTCCGGGAAAACTCGCTTGTCGAGCGTCGACCTCAAATAGGGAGCACCAGCCGAGCCGCCCGTTCCCCGCTTGTTGCCGATGATCCGCTCTACCGTCAGCACATGCTTGTGACGCCACGACGCGAGCGCATCGTCGATGTCGACGAGCTTTTCGGCGAGCTCGTAAAGTTCGAACCACCGCTCGGCGTCGCGATAAACCTCGAGCCAGGCCGCCGAGAGCGCCTCCGGAGAGCCGTCGCCGACGTCGAAACCGGCGCGTTCTAGTGCAGCCGTGGCAGCGTCGCGAATACTCGGCTCGTCAAGCGCGGCCTCGAGGCGCGCCCGCTCGGGCGATCCTTCCTCATGCTGCTCGAGGAAGGTCCGGTTCTTGAGACCCAGGCGAAACTCGATTTCGCGGAACTGGGCCGACTGGAAGCCGGACGAGGTGCCGAGGACATCGCGAAAGGCAAGGTAATCGACCGGAGTCAACGTCGACAGGACGTCCCAGGACAGCGTCATCACGGCCTGGATCCGGCTGATCCGGGCCATCGCCTTATAGGCCTCGGCGAAGCGATCCTCGCCGATCAGTCGGATCGCGAGCTTAAGCTCGTGGAGCATTTCCTTCATCCACAGCTCTTTGGTCTGGTGGATGACGATGAACAGCATTTCGTCATGCAACGCCGACAGGGGCTGCTGCGCCGAGAGGAGCTGATCGAGTTTCAGATAATGGGCATAGGTCATGCCGGCGGGCGTCGCGGTCATGGGCGCCGCTTAAGCGAAACTTCTAAGCTGCGGAAGCGCCGCTCTAGTAGGGGCCGGTACCGCCGCCCCCACCGCCTCCGGGCAATCCGCCCGAGCTCACCGACCCGATGTTGCCAAATAGCTCGTCGAAGAAGCTCTTCCTGCGCCCGAGCGTCGGCGTCTGGCGGTGGCTAGGGTTGAGACCGAGAATAAGTTCCTTGCCCGTCCGCTGGATCGAGGAGACGTTCCCGGCCTGGTCGAACCGGACCAGCATCACGAGCTGCCTGGTGACCCGGGGGTTTCGGAAAGCGACCTGGTTCGTGTCGCGCGACACATAATACCAGTTGTCCGGAGTGAATTCGCCGGCAAGCGTCGGAGTCCCGAGCAGCTTCTGGACCGACGCCTTGTTGTCGACTCCCGGCTGGATCGAGCTCACGAGCTGCGGGTCGAGGACAGCGCCCTTGTGTGCGCGGTTGCTCGCGCAGCCGGCAGCGAGCAGCGCCGCACCGGCGATTATCGTAACTCTCAAAAAGTCGAGCTTCATCGGTCCTTGATTCCTTCCGTGGACGCGCTCACCGCGTCCGACATCGCCCATGCCTTGCACGCTGGCGCGCGGACCTCAATATGCCCGCCGCGACAAAGCGCAAGACCGCCAGGCCGCCACCAGAGCAAGGGACGCTATGCTGGACTTCCTGTTCCGGAGATTAACGGCCGACCCGCAACGCGGTTCGGCCCTTTTCGAGAGCATCACTAGAATTGCACGCGAACCGCACTGGTATGTCGAAGGCAAGGTGCCCGACACGCTCGACGGTCGCTTTGCGGTACTCGCGACCTTGACGGCGCTGGTGCTGGTCCGCCTCGAGAGCGAAGACGAGGAAGGTAGCGGCATTTCAGTCGCTCTGACCGAGCGATTCGTTGAGGTGATGGAGGCCGAGCATCGGGAATTCGGCCTTGGCGACCCGACGCTCGGCAGGACGGTGCGCAGGCTCGTCGGCGCGCTGGCCCGGCGAAACGAGCTCTGGAGAAGGGTTGCGGCGGACGAAACCGACTGGAAATCCGCCGCCCGCGACAGCCTCTACAAGGCGGAGGTTTCAAGCGAAGCGCTGGTGCATTCGGCAACCGAGCTTCAACACCTCCTTGCCGGGCTCGCGGCACTGAGCCTCGAGGACCTCGCGACGGGAAGGCTGCAATGATCGACCGCTTCGCGCATCACCTGCGCCTAGACCAGATTCGCGGCGGCGAGCGGCTCGACCTTGTTGCCGACGATGTCGAGCGGGGCAATATTGCCGAGCGACTGGGGGTAAGCGCCCTCGGGCGCCTGGAAGCCCATGTGCGCCTGTCGAGGTCCGGACCTCGCGTCCGCGCCGAAGGACGGATTGCGGCAACGCTCGATCAAAGCTGCGTCGTCACCGGCGAACGCGTCGCTGCTCACGTCGACCAGCCCTTTGCACTGCTGTTCATGCCTGCGTTCGGCAGCAGCGGTCCTGACGAAGAGATCGAGCTCGGCGAAGGGGATTGCGACACGGTCTTTTATGACGGGGCCGCGATCGATCTTGGAGGCGCGATTGCTGATACGCTTGCGCTCAGCATCGATCCCTACCCAAGAAGCGCGGGCGCCGACGCCGCGCTCAAGGAGGCGGGGGTCCTGTCGGAAGAGCAGGCAAGTCCTTTCGCCGTGCTCGCGAGGCTCAAGAAAGGCGAGCAAGCCTAGAAAGGAACGTCGTCGTCAAGGTCGGTGTCGAACGCCGCCGCCTGCGGCCGGGCCTGAGTTCGCGTAGAGTCGCCGCCGGCACCGAAATCGTCATGATCCTCGTTGAACGAGGAGCGGCCGCCGACCGCACCCTCGCGGCTGTCGAGGAGCACCAATTCGCCGCGGAAACGCTGGAGGACGACCTCGGTCGAGTAACGGTCATTCCCCGACTGGTCCGTCCATTTGCGAGTCTGCAGCTGGCCCTCGAGATAGACCTTGCTCCCCTTGCGCAGATAATTCTTGGCTACGCGGCCGAGGTTCTCGTTGAAGATTACGACGTTGTGCCACTCCGTCCGCTCCTGGCGGTTGCCGTCGCGGTCCTTCCACTGCTCGGACGTCGCGACTCGCATGTTGACCACTTCGCCGCCGTTGTTGAGCGAGCGAGCCTCGGGGTCCGCGCCGAGATTGCCGACCAGGATCACCTTGTTCACGCCCGCCATGAAACTCTCCTCTTCCTTGGGGACAGCTATAGACGCAGCGCCACCGCCGTCCAGTAGGTGATCCCGGCCGCGATATAGGCCAGCAGGAACAGATATCCGATCATGAACAGCGGCCATTTCCAACCGTTTGTCTCACGGCGGGTGACCGCGATCGTCGAGATGCACTGAGGAGCGAATACGAACCAGGCGAGGAAGGCGAGCGCAGTGGGAAGTGGCCAGCGGTGTCTCAGGCTATCCTCGAGCTTCTGGGTCCCACCTGCCCCGTCGGGCGAATCGATCGAATAGACGGTCGCAATTGCGCTAACGGCGACCTCGCGCGCCGCCATTGCCGGGAGGAGGGCGAGGCTGATGTCGTGGTTGAAGCCGATTGGCTTTACCACCTTCTCGATACCGTTTGCGATGTGGCCGGCGATGGAAACCTGGCTCTGCTTCTGACCAGGTCCGGCCTGCGGGATGCTGGCAAGTGCCCAAAGGAGGATCGTCGTTCCGAGAATGATCGTTCCCGCGCGCTTGAGGAAGATCTGGGCGCGGGTGAGGATGCCGATCGCAACATCCTTGAACGGCGGCCACTGATATTTGGGAAGCTCCATCATGAAGCCCCCGCCGCCGCCCTTCAGCACTCCGCGGCGCAGCACATAAGCTGCGAGCAGTGCGCCACCGATGCCGGCGATATAAAGGCCGAACATCACGATCCCCTGGAGCCCTACACCCCAGACGACGCGGCTGTTCGGGATGAAGGCGGCAATGATGAGCGTGTAGACCGGCAGGCGAGCCGAGCAGGTCATCAGGGGGGCGACGAGGATTGTCGTCAGCCGGTCCTTGGGGTCGTCGATCGTGCGGGTCGCCATGATTCCCGGGACCGCGCAGGCAAAGCTCGACAGGAGCGGGATGAAGGCCCTCCCGGAAAGTCCGACACCGTGCATCAGCCGGTCCATCAGGAAAGCCGCGCGGACCATGTAGCCGGTGCCTTCAAGAAGCAGAATGAAAAAGAAGAGAATGAGGATTTGCGGAAGGAATGTGATCACCGCGCCCACGCCCGCGATCGCTCCATTGACGAGGAGCGACCTCAAAAGCCCGGGCGGAAGGGCGTTGCTGACGATTCCCGAAAGCCAGGCGACGCCCTGACCGATCCAGTCCATCGGAGCCGCGCTCCAGGCGAAGACTCCCTGGAACATGATGAACATGATTGCGGCCAGGATGATCGGACCGAAAAGCGGGTGGAGCAGAACGGCGTCCAGGCGATGAGTCCAGCGCCGCACCGGCGTCTCGCTGACCACCGCCGCGGTCGCGATCTCCCGTGCTCGGCGTTGCAGGTGGACGAGATCGCTCTTCACACGCTTGTGAACTCCGCAGCGCGGTGCGGAGAGCATGTCGTCGAGCGCGAACTGGAGATCAGAAATGCCTCGGCGGCGAACTGCCACCGTCTCGATCACCGGAACCCCGAGATCCTCGGACAGCCGCTTCGAATCGAGCTCGAGACCATCGCGCTTGGCAAGATCGACCATGTTCAGCGCGATGATCGTTGGAAGGCCGAGCTCGATCAGCTGAAGAGCGAAGCGGAGGTGATTGTCGAGGTTCGACGCATCGACAACGATCACCAGAGCATCGGGCTGGCGCTCTCTCTCCTGTCGGCCAAGCAGAACGTCGCGGGTTACGGCTTCATCGGGGCTGGCAGGATCGAGGCTGTAGGCGCCGGGAAGATCGACGAGCTCGACCGGGCGGCCGTCGGCGAGCGTCAGCCGGCCCGAGTGGCGTTCGACCGTCACGCCGGGATAATTGCCGACCTTCTGGCGAGCGCCGGTCAGCGCGTTGAACAGCGCGCTCTTGCCGGCATTGGGGCTGCCAGCGACGGCGACAAGCGGGAGCGGGTTCACGCTTCTAGCGGGATAACTCTGACGGCGCTGGCGTGTCTGCGCCGGATTGCGACCGTCATTCGACCGACCCGGATCGCGATCGGATCACGCCCGAACGGTCCCAGATGGAGAGGCTCGACCGTCACTCCCTCATCGAAGCCGAAATGCCTGAGGCGGCACGATTCGGCCTCATCGAGAGCGCTCCAGTCGATCGACAGGACACGCGCCTTGATCCCGACCTCAAGCTGGTCGAGATGGACAGTCTTGGGTTGAAAAGGCGCGTTCATTCTTGCGACTGATTATCATTAACGGGTACGACTTGCCAGAGGCAAAAATCGAGGGCGCCAAGGAATGGGAAATTCGTTGAAGGGACTTACCGGGGCGGGTAGCGCAGGCGGCCAAGGAAGCGAGACGGGCTCAGTCTCCGTTCGGACGAGCCGCGCCACTGCGCCTTGATCTTCTCAATCCTCATCACATCCTCGATTCGCCGCTCGAGGAAGCCGGCCGTCTCGGTCCAGCCCTCGCTTTTGTCATCGAGCCATATGAGCAAGGTCGAGCCATAGACCGCGCCCAGCGTCATGCGCTTGGTGTAGTGATTGAAGTCAGTGCTGGAGTCGCCGGCGATGCGCCACATGAGATCCGCCGTTCGCCAGGAAATGCGAAGGGCAAGCGGGATGTTTTGCGGAAGAGCGAGAATTGCAAGTGCTCGGCGCACCGCTTCGCGCGCCGGGCCCATGATCTCCAACCGTCTCCAGACGAGCGCCCGTATCTTCTCGCGAACCTTGAGCGTCGAAAGCCGGTCCGGCATGAAATATGCCTCAAGCCCGCGATCGACCTCCTGGATGAACAGGTTGATCATCCCGGCCTGGCTGTGGGGCATCGCGAGCCGCGCCTGGAGGGGGTCGACGCCGAGCTGCCGGGCGGCCGAATCCACCGCCTGCCGAGTCCAGCCGTCGAAAACCGCATTCTCGCCAACCGCCAGCGCCAGTTGACGGCGAAGTTTCTCGAGTGGACTCGGCTCAGCCATGGGTCTCAACTGGGCGGCTCGCTCGACGCACGCAAGCCCCGTTCGGGAAGGCGGACGATGACGAGTGCGGCGGCAATCCCTATCGCTCCGGCAATATCGGCGGGCGAGAGGCTCTCGCGGTACGCGATCCAGCCGACTGCGGCCGAGATCGCCGGCTGCGTCAGGAGCGCAAGACCGACGACGAGCGGCGGCAGGGTGCCGATCGAATAGACAAGCAGCCCCTGGCCGATGACCTGGCTGGAAAGCGCAAGGATCAGAAGCGGAGTCCAGTCGTCCGGCCAGATTCGTTCGCCAAGGCCGAGGCTGATGACGAGGAGGATGGGTACGGAAAAAGCGGTGGCGAGTATGAGAAGCGGCAATGGCTTGAGCTCGGTCCGCCCGCGCTCGACGAACACGAGGTAGCCGCCGTAGAGCAGCCCGGCCCCGAGAGTCAGAAGATCTCCAGCGAAGTTCTTCGAGCTCATTTCATAGCTCCTGCCCATGAGCAGAGCGGCTCCCCCTATTGCAAGGAGGAGAGCAAGCCCCTGCCTCACCGAGGGTGCCCGATGCGCGAGGACGAGGCCGTAGATTGCAAAGACGAAGCTGCCGGAATTTCCGAACAGCGTCGAATTGCCAAGCTTCGTCAGCCGGATGCCGGCGTTCCAGGCCGCAAGATCGAGCGAATAGAACAGGGCTGCGATCGCCACCGTCGCGACGAGCGCTCGCCGGGGCCAGTACGCCGGCTGACCCGCGAAGCGACCGATCAGCAAAAGTAAGGGGAGGGCCAGCGCAAGCCGCCAGAATCCCGTCGCCACCGGCCCGACATCCGCCAGTCGGACGAGCCATGGCCCGAATGCGAGGGCGACATTGCCGATGAGGAGCGCGGGGAAGGCAAGCGGATGGAGATAGGGGTCGCGGCGCTCCTCCCTCTCTTTCATCACCACGGCCCGGAGTCTGACATTCTTCGCTGGCGTAATAGAAGGCTTGGCGCCCGGTCAGGGCGCATATTTCGTCCTCAGCTCATAGAGCGCGAGGGCCGCTCGCGCCGCGGCGCCGCCCTTGTCGAGTTGGCTCGGATCGCAGCGCTCGATGGCCTGCGTTTCGTTCCCAACGGTCAGGATTCCATTGCCGATAGCGTAACCCTGGAGAGTCAAATCCATGATCGCGCGCGCACTTTCGTTCGAGACCACCTCGAAATGATAGGTCTCGCCGCGGATCACAACGCCGAGCGCAACGAATGCGCAGAACCGGCCGCTTCGTGCCGCAAGCGCGATTGCGCCCGGGAGCTCGAGGGCTCCTGGAACGGTGAGAGTCTCATGGCTGTGCCCCGCCGATTGGATGACCTTGCGGGCGCCATCGAGCAGCATGTCGTTGAGGTGCGGATAGAAACGAGCCTCAACCAGGAGAAATGTCGACATCGGCTATTCTTCCACCCTGATCGGCCGCTCTTCGAGGATTGCAAGGCCATAACCCGAAAGGCCGATCGGCGAGTGACGCGCGTTGGATAAGAGGATCATGTCGTGAATTCCAAGTGCGGCGAGGATCTGGGCGCCGGTCCCATAGCCACGGACCGCATCGCCGATCTCGGCCGGCTTTCCTGAGCGCAGGTCGATCGAGCGCGACAGGGATCCGGGCGCTGCCGCATGAAGAGTGACGACCACGCCCGATCCCTCGTCCTCGATCATACGCATCGCTCCCTGGAGAAGACCCGATTTCGGCCCGGCCTCGCCAAGGACATCGGCGAAGAGGTCGAGGCTGTGCATCCGAACCACCACCGGTGCGGTCGTGTCGAGCGTTCCGTAGATGAGCGCGAGCTGCTCCTCGCCGCTCGACTTGTCGCGAAAGACCTGTGCCTGCCATTGGGAGCCGCCGTCGGCCGTGAAGAGGCAGGTCGCGACCCGCTCGACGAGATGATCCTTCTTGAGCCTGTAGGCGATGAGATCGCGGATCGTGCCAATCTTGAGGCCGTGCGACCGGGCGAAGTCCATGAGATCGTCGAGCCTCGCCATCGTGCCGTCATCGCGCAGGATCTCGCAGATCACTCCCGACGGGTTGAGGCCCGCGAGCCGTGCAACATCGACTGCGGCCTCGGTGTGTCCGGCTCTCACGAGAACGCCGCCTGGCCGCGCGACCAGCGGGAAGACGTGCCCCGGGGAGACCAGCGCGTCCGGCCCGTTCGAGGAATCTATCGCGACCGCGATCGTTCGCGCCCGGTCGGCGGCGCTGATCCCGGTGGTAATCCCGTCTCGAGCTTCGATCGAGACGGTGAACGCGGTTTCCATCCGGCTTCGGTTGGTTCGGGTCATCGGCTCCAGGCCAAGCTGGTCGGACCGCTCCTTGGTAAGCGCGAGGCAGACAAGCCCGCGGCCATGACGGATCATGAAATTGATCGCATCGGGGGTCGCCATCTGCGCGGGAACGACGAGGTCCCCCTCATTCTCCCGGTCCTCATCGTCGACGAGGATGAACATCCTTCCATTGCGCGCCTCGTTGATGATGATCTCGGGACCGACCAGAATCTCCGTCGTCCCGCGCTGGATCAGCCTTTCGAGCCGCCCCAGCGTATCTGCGGTCGGATTCCAGTCGGCCTGGCCGAGCTTGCGAAGCGAATTGGGGTGGAGGCCGGCGGCCCGGGCAAGGCCGGCGCGGCTGATCTCTCCAGTGGCGACGATTGCCTCGAGCCGCTCGATGAGGGTGGTGCTCATGAGAGCGATCTATCACACTGCGGTGTGATTGAAAGGAGGAACAGATCTGTTCCTATTGTGAACGCGCCGTAAGCATACGGTCGATATAGCGGGCGAGGACATCGACTTCGACATTGAGCTGTCGCCCCTTGACGAGCTCGCCCAGGGTCGTGTGCTGCGCCGTGTGCGGGATGACGTTGACCGAGAAGCGGGTCGTCCCGTCCTCGCCATCGCGGACTTCATTGATGGTCATGGAAACACCGTCGAGCGCGACCGATCCCTTCGCCGCGATCATCGACCCCAAGGAGCGCCGGACACTGATTTCGACGCGCTTCGAATCGCCCTCGGCACGGATACGGACAACTTCGCCGACCGAATCGACGTGGCCGGCAAGGATGTGGCCGCCGATTTCGTCCCCGAGCCTGAGCGATCGCTCGAGGTTGAGGCGAGCGCCCTCGATCCAGCGCCCGGGGGCGGTTTTCGAAAGCGTTTCGGCCGAGACGTCGACCGCAAACCAGTCGTCGCCCTTGTCGACCACCGTCAGGCATGTGCCGGAACAGGCGATGGAGGCGCCCATCTCGATACTGTCCAAATCATAGCCTGTCTCGATGACCAGCCTAAGGTCGCCCCGCTGCTGTGCGCTCCTGACAGTGCCGACGTCGGTGACGATCCCGGTGAACATTGGCTGGAGGGCTTAGTCCCGCCGCCTTCGCTCGTAAACTTCGAGCCGATCGACCCCAAGGCGCTGCTCGTCGACGAGACTCCAGCGATCATGGGCGTCGGCAATCGCATCGAGGCCGAGATAACCGAGGCTCGATTTCCCCTCGCCAACGATGATCGGCGCCCGGTAGATCAGGATCCGGTCGATTAGATCTTCCGCGAGGAACGCGGTCGCTGTCGTCGATCCGCCTTCGACAAGCAGATCATTGACGTCATGAAGCCGATAAACGTCCTTCGGATCGCGAAGGATTTCCCAGCCTTCGACCGCGTCTCCGCGGGTGAGCAGAGCCCGCCGAGGAGATCGCTCCTCGAGCCCGGGAAGCCGCACGTCGAGGCGCGGTTCGTCCGCGTTGTAGGTTCCGCGGCCGACAAGAATCATGTCGCTGTGGGCGCGCTCCAGGTGCACGTCCCGGCGCGCGTCTTCCCCGGTGATCCACCTCGATTCGCCCGAGGGCAAAGCGATCTTGCCGTCGATCGACAAAGCGAGCTTCAGCGTAATTCGCGGCCGTCCAAGCTCAAGCCGGGTCAGCCAGCCCGAAAGCGAGCGCTTCGCGGCTTCGCGTTCAACTCCCAAGGTCACCTCGATTCCGGCGCGGCGGAGCCGGCGGATGCCCTTGCCGGACGTGCGGGGGTCCGGGTCCCTGAGCGCGATCACGGCGCGAGCGGGCTTTGCAGCCAGTAAGAGATCGGTGCATGCGGGCCCGCGTTCGCTGGCGTGAGCACAGGGTTCGAGCGTCACATAGACAATTGAACCTGCCGAGCGCTTACCCGCCTGTTCGAGCGCGATCGCCTCGGCGTGCGGCCGCCCGCCGGCCGCGGTGGCGCCCTTGCCGATCAGTCGGCCGCTCGTGGCGAGAATTATGCAGCCGACATTCGGATTAGGTGCCGACCGGCCCCGCGCGCCTTCACCAAGGGTGACGGCTTCGCCCATCCATCGCCGATCATCAGTCAATATGGAGCTGCTTGGCGAGTTGCTTGTATTGCTCCTGGTCCGCCTTCTTCTGCGCTTGCGCCTCCGCCTGGTCTTTCTTCTGGTCGGCGACGATCTGGGCGTCGGTCCGGTTGGGCGAATAGAGCTGAACCTCGACCACCTGCGGCGGCGGCGCCGTGTCCATCTTGGAATCGACCAGGAACTCGATCACGATGATCGCAGTGACCAAGAGGGCAAGGCAGGCGCCGATCACCTGCTCGCGGCTTCGCTGGCGCATGAAGGCGGCGAGGTCGCGAAGTGCGGCGCCTGGACTCGACGGGCGCGGAAAAAAAGACATGGATCGAAAGATAGGACCGGCAGCGGCCAACCGCCAGTCCGTTCGGTTTCAGCCGTCGAGCTCGAATCTCAAAGTGATTACGGTCGTTGACGCAACTGCTCGGCCGTCCTTCATCGCAGGCTTGTATCGCCAGTGCGCAAAGAGGTGCGTCCGGGCGGCAGCGAGGAAGACGGGATCAGCGCGCCCGACAGGATCGATGGCGATCACCCGTCCGCGCTCGTCGATCGACAGGCGAAGGGTCAGCGTCGCCTCCTCGCCGGTGAGCAGCTTTGCTTCGGGATAGGGCGGCTTCAGGTCCGACAAAGGCGTAACAAGCTGGGCAGCACTGCTCGTCGCAAGCGGAAGCGGTGGCAGCGGCGGAAGATCCCGAATGGCCATACCGCCGACCGCGACCGGTCCGACATCGCCAGTTCCGACATCAACGGGCATCTGCGTTGGCGTCGCGGTGGCGACCCCTGCTGCCGGCTGCTGCGTCTGATCGAACGGAGTCCGAGTTTCTGGGCGAGCGGTCGTTACCGGCCGAGAAGGCGGCGGTTTGGGAACCGGAACCGAGATGATCGTAGTTGGTCGATTGAGCGTCCGGGGTGGCATTGTCATTTTGGTGCTCAGCACCACGGCAACGACGATCAGGTGTGCGCAGATCACCAGCAACATGGCGTTGGGGCTGGACTGGCGAGCGCCGACGCGGGGCCGACTGGCGGCATATGCGAGCATCTCGAACCTCCTCTCTCAAAGCGGCTCCGTGCAATTGCATGTTACAACATAACCAAATGTGGTTAAAGTATCTTTCTCGTTCTGTCGGTAAAAAGAATATTAGCGTCGAGCCACCGCTTCGAGGCGTTTTAGCGCGCGTTCCCGGCCCATTCTGGCGAAAAGCGGCGCCATCTCGGGGCCGCTGTCGCGCCCGGTCAGCGCCAGTCGAAGCGGATGAAACAGGTCGCGGCCCTTCTTTCCCGTCGTGCGCTTGAGCTCGTCCGTAAGAGCTCGCCAGGGATCGGTTGACCAGTCGAGCTTCTCGGCGATTGCGCTGGCATCCCTCACCAGCAGCCGTTCGTCATGGGCGAGCTCGGGTGGTTCGATCTCGCCGGAGAGGACCCTGAACCAGCCAGCGAAATCTCCCAGCCGCTCGAGGTTTGCGCGCAAGGTCACCCAATCCTCCTCCGCCGCTCCTTCGGGAAGCCGGCCCGCAACGGCCGAATAATCAAGATGATGGAGCAGCCTGGCATTGACGAGCTCCACCTCGTGCGGGTCGAAATGCGCCGGTGCGCGTCCAAAAGTCGAGAAATCGAAGCTCGCTGCGAGCTCGTCGAGGGAGGCGATCGGCTCGACCGGCTGCGAAGTCCCGATGCGCGCGAGCACATCGAGGAGCGCCATGGGTTCGACCCCATCCTGCCTCAGATGCTCTGTCCCATAAGAGCCGAGCCGCTTCGAGAGCTTGCCCTCGGCTGCAACGAGCAAAGCCTCGTGCGCGAAACTCGGCGGCTCCGCGCCAAGCGCCTCGAACATCTGGATCTGAGCGGCGCTGTTGGAAACATGATCCTCGCCGCGAACGACATGCGTAATTCCAAGATCCATGTCGTCGATCACGCTTGGCAGCAGGTAGAGCCAGCTCCCGTCCTCGCGCCGGACCACCGGGTCGCTGAGCAATCTGGGGTCGAACTTCTGCTCGCCGCGGATGAGATCGTTCCAGGCGATCGGCGAATCATGATCCAGCCTGAATCGCCAGTGCGCTGCGCGGCCCTCAGGAATTGGTGCATCCGCGGCCCTGCGCTCGTAGACCGGCGGAAGCCCGCGTCCAAGCAGGACCTTGCGGCGAAGCTCGAGCTCTTCGGCCGTCTCGAAGCAGGCATAGACGCGGCCCGCAGCCTTGAGCCGCTCGAACTCCTGCTCATAGAGATCGAAGCGCTCGGACTGCCGGACGCTTCCTTCCGGCACCAGGCCGAGCCATTCGAGATCGTCGCGGATCGACCGCTCGAACTCGGCCGTTGAGCGCTCGCGATCGGTGTCATCGATCCGAAGGATGAAGACGCCGCCGTTTTTCCTCGCGAACAGGAAATTGTGTAGCGCCGTTCGAATGTTACCGACGTGGAGGCGGCCGGTTGGCGACGGGGCGAAGCGAGCAACGACGCTCATCGCGGCACGTCCGTCCTTGGGCCCGTGTGGAAGAAATTGCTGATCGGGTAGCGCCGATCACGACCGAAATTTCGAACGCCGATCTTCACTCCGGGCGGAGCCTGGCGGCGCTTGTACTCGGCCCTCAGTAGTTTCGATTCGATGTCGTCGACGAGCGTAACGTCCTCGCCGGTCGCGGCCGCGACCTCCTTCACCGACATCTCCTTGTCAACGAGGCCTTCCAAGATCCGGTCGAGCACCGAATATCGAGGAAGGCTGTCCTCGTCCTTCTGCCCGGGCCCGAGCTCGGCGGTCGGCGGCTTGGTGATGACCCGCTCCGGCATGACCGGTCCGTCCGGGCCCAGAGCGCTCTCGGGCTTGTTCGCGTTTCGCCACCGCGAGAGAGCAAAGACCGTGGTCTTGTAGGCGTCCTTCAACACCGAATAACCGCCCGCCATGTCGCCGTAGAGCGTAGCATAGCCAACGCTCATCTCGCTCTTGTTGCCTGTCGTCAGAAGCATCTGACCGCCCGAGTTGGAGAGCGCCATAAGGACAACCATCCTGAGGCGCGCCTGGATATTCTCGGCGGCAAGACCGGTCATGTCCGGAAGCATTTCGCTTACCGCCTCGACGGCGGGGGCGATCGGGACGACGTCATGGCGGCAGCCAAGAAGCCGAGCGCACTCGCGAGCGTCGTCCAGGCTCCCCCTGCTCGTATATCTGGACGGAAGCATCACTCCCCAGACCTTGTCGGGGCCAAGGGCGTCGACTGCGATCGCCGCCGAGAGGGCGCTGTCGATCCCGCCGGAAAGGCCGAGGATTACGCCCGAAAAGCCGTTCAGTCGCACATAGTCGTGAAGGCCCACCATCATTGCCCGATAGACGTCCTCCGGGAACGTATCGAGCGCGTGCGCCTCGCTCGTCATGCAGCGCCAGCCCTCGTTCGTTCGCCTCCAGTCGGTGATCAGCAGCGCCTCGTCCCAGTCGGCCATCTGGACGACCCGTTCGCCGTCGGGATGGACGATGAACGAGGAGCCGTCGAACACCAGCTCGTCCTGGCCGCCGACACGGTTCAGATAAGCGATCGGGAGCGCCGTTTCGAGCGCTCGCGAGCGCACCAGCCGATAGCGGGTTTCATCCTTGTCGAGCTCGTATGGGCTGCCGTTGGGGACTAGCAGCAGGTCCGAGCCGGCCTCGGCGAGGTGCGCACAGACGATTTCCGCCCAGATGTCCTCGCAGATCGGAACTCCGAGCTTCACGCCCTCGAATTCGATCGGTCCGGGTAGCGGGCCCGGAGCGAAGATCCGCTTCTCGTCGAAGGTGCCATAATTGGGGAGTTCCCGCTTGAGTGTTCGGCCAAGAACGCGCCCGCCGCTTGCAAGAAGCATGGCATTGTAGGTTCGATCTCCCTCGGCCACGATGGTCCCGAACAGGATGGCGGGGCCAGGCTCGGCCGTCGCCGCCACCAACTCATCGGTCCGCTCGTGCGCCCTCCGAACGAACTCAGGATTGAGAACCAGGTCTTCGGGGGGATATCCAATCAGCTGAAGCTCGGGACACAAGAGGAGATCAGCATCCCCTGCCTTTCGGCGCATCTCCAGGATTGATGCGGCATTGGCTTCAAGATCGCCGACGCGCTGGTTCATCTGGGCAAAGGCAATGCGCAAGCTGTCGGCCATGAGCGCGATTTAGCGAGCCCCGCCGGGCCCGCAACCTTTACGGAACGGCGCACGTCTCGCTAAAGCCGAGTCTCCGCTGGGGAAATGCGCTCATGAAATTGCTTACCGGGAACAGCAACCTGCCGCTGGCCCGCTCGATCGCCGAATATCTGGAGATGCCGCTGACCGACGCGAGCGTCCGCCGCTTCGCGGACGAAGAAGTGTTCGTCGAGATCAACGAGAATGTTCGCGGCGAGGACGTCTTCGTCATCCAGTCGACCAGCTATCCGGCGAACGACAATCTCATGGAGCTTTTGATCTGCATCGATGCTCTGAGGCGCGCGTCGGCCAAGAGGATCACCGCCGTGCTTCCCTATTTCGGCTATGCCCGGCAGGACCGGAAGCCGGGTCCCCGAACGCCCATTTCGGCAAAGCTGGTCGCCAATCTGATCACCACTGCGGGCGCCAACCGAGTATTGTCGATCGATCTCCATGCCGGACAGATCCAGGGCTTTTTCGATATCCCGACCGACAATCTCTTCGCCTCGCCGGTGATTGCGACCGACATTCATGCACGCTTCGGGAACCGTGACCTCCTCGTCGTTTCGCCCGACGTCGGCGGAGTGGTCCGCGCCCGCGGGCTAGCGAAGAGGCTCGACAATGCGCCGCTGGCGATCGTCGACAAGCGCCGCGAGCGGGCCGGCGAATCCGAAGTCATGAACATCATCGGTGACGTCGACGGGCGCACCTGCATCCTCATTGACGACATCGTCGATTCTGCCGGCACCTTGTGCAACGCCGCCGCTGCACTGAAACAGCAGGGCGCGGTCGAAGTGTTCGCTTATTGCACCCATGGCGTGCTTTCGGGCGGGGCGGCGGCACGCGTCGCCAAGTCGGAGCTTAGCGAGCTGGTGGTCACCGACACTATCTGGACAGGCGAATCCGATCCCAAGGAGAGCAAGATCAGGCGCCTCACGATCGCCCCCCTTCTCGGCGAGGCGGTCAAGCGGATCGCGGACGAGAGCTCGGTCTCCAGCCTGTTCGACTGATCCGCCGGGCGATGTGCAATCTCTATCGGCTCGAGAAGAACCCCGACGCAATCCGACGCCTCTTCGCCGAAGTCCAAATCCCGCTCACCTTCCCTGAAGGCATTCCGAATTTCGAGCCGCGCGACGTGCGCATTTCGGAGAAGGCGCCAATTGTCCGCTTCAATTTTCGTCGCGACGTCGCGGAACTGGTCGAACGACGCTGGTCATGGCCAAGCCCGAATGGAAAGCCGGTGTTCAACATGCGTTCGGACGGCCGGGAGTTCCCGCGCGATCGCTGCCTCGTGATGGTCGACGGCTTCTACGAATTCACCGCACCCGCCGACCCGAAGCAGAAGCGGAAGGACCGCTGGCTCTTCCGTCCGTCTAAGGGCGAGGTGGCGATCGCCGGGCTCGTCCGGGACAATCCCTTGGCCGGCGAGGCCTTCACCATGCTGACCGTTCCGCCGGGTCCCGACATCGCGCCTTATCATGATCGCGGAGTGGCGCTGCTCACTCCGCCGCGATGGCGCTCTTGGCTCGATGGGTCGGCAAGCTCGGCGGAGTTGCTCCGGGCAAGCGTAGGCGGCAGTCTCTCGGTCAGCGCGGCACCCCAGGAGAGCCAATGAGCCTTTTCCTCTCTCGTAGCGTTCGAAGGCCATGCCGAGCGTCGTGATCACTGGCGCCAACCGCGGCATCGGCCTCGAGTTTGCGCGCCAATATTCATCCGCGGGATGGGACGTCGTGGCGACGGTCCGAAACCGTAGCCCTGAGCTCGATCGCCTCGGGGTCAAGGTCGAGCAGCTCGATCTTTCTGATGGCGATGAGGTCGCGGCCTTTTCGGGCAGAATCGATGGCCCGCTCGACCTCTTCATCGCCAATGCAGGAACGAACCATCCCATGAAAACCGATGGCGCGAACCATGCTCGCGACTGGCAGAGCATGCTGATGGTGAACTCCATCGCTCCGTTCCAGATCGGCGAGGCGCTCCTTTCGCGCATGACCAGGAACGGCAAGATGATCGCGATTTCCAGCGGAATGGGGAGCATCGGCGAGAATGGCGGTGGATGGATCCCGTACAGGACTTCGAAGGCAGCGCTGAACATGGCCTGGAGCGCGCTCGCGCTTGAGGCTCGAGAGCGCGGTATAGCCTGCGTCCTGATCAGCCCCGGCTGGGTGAAGACCCGGATGGGGGGGTCGGGTGCCGAAATCACCGCGAAGGAAAGCGTCAGCGACATGCGCAGGCTGATCGAGCGACTCGGCATCGAGGACAGCGGCCGCTTCCTTCGGAGGAACGGTTCGGAACTGCCTTGGTGAGCTTGCAAGAGCGCTGATCCCCCTCTATAGGCCCGCGCTCTTCCAGCCTCTGGAATCAATCGAACGCGCCCGGCTTGAAAAAGGGCTGCCGCGGCCGTTCAAGAACGTCAGGAGACGAAAATGCCCAAGCTCAAGACCAAGAGCGGCGTGAAGAAGCGCTTCAAGCTCACGGCCACGGGCAAGATCAAGCACGGGGTCGCGGGAAAGCGCCATCGGCTGATCAGCCACAATGCCAAATATATCCGCCAGAACCGCGGTACCGAAATCCTCAGCGACGCCGACACGAAGACGGTGAAGCGCTGGGCGCCCTACGGCCTGAACTAAGGAGGTCCTCCCATGACAAGAGTCAAACGGGGCGTGACCACTCGCGCCAAGCACAAGCGCATTCTCGAGCAGGCGAAAGGCTATTATGGCCGCCGCAAGAACACCATCCGCATCGCCCGGCAGGCGGTCGAGAAGGCCGGCCAGTATGCCTATCGCGATCGCAAGGTGAAGAAGCGGAACTTCCGCGCCCTATGGATTCAGCGAATCAATGCAGCCGTTCGCGCTGAGGGGCTGACCTACGGTCAGTTCGTCCACGCGCTGAAGCTCGCCGGCATTACCCTCGACCGCAAGGTGCTTGCCGACATTGCGATGCACGAGGCCGAGGCGTTCAGCGCAATCATCGCACAGGCGAAGGGCGCGCTGGACAAGAAGGCGGCCTAAGCCTTCGGCTTCAACGAGAAAACGGAAAAAGGGCGTCCGGCAGGTCCACGGCGCCCTTTTCTTTATGGCGCGACGGGCTCCCGCTCGAGTGCTGCCCGGTCCCAATGGGCAAGGTCAGCAGCGGCCTCGTAGGTCGATTGGAAGAAGTCCATCAGCAATTTCCCGGGGTCGTCCGACTTCCGCACCTCGGCGTAAGGGAGAACGAATTCGCCAGAAGTCTCGTCGAAGCGGCCGTTCGCGAGGCTGCTGCTTCGGAAGCCCTTCGGCTCGGGATAAGTGTAGCTGTAGAACGACGGCTCGGCCGAGGTCGCACCACCGGCCCAAAAGCCGGCGCTGCTGACTTCGTGACTGTAGGCTTCGCGAGTGATCCGGTCGGGGAGGCCCGGCACGCCTCCCGGATGGGGCGGCGCCGTGCGGCCCGAAAATCTGCTGACCGCAAGGTCGAAGCTTCCCCACCAGAAGTGGACCGGGCTCGCCTTACCGGAAAAACCGGCACGGAAGCGCGCGAAGACGGGCAGCATCGCCGCAAGCGCTCCGCGGAACCGTTCGGCCGAGTCGCGATCATATTCTCGCGCGGTCATGTCGTCGCCGAAGGGGATCGCGCCAGAAAGCTCGTTCGGCTTTTCGTTGAAGCTTGTCGGAAGGCCGTGAGCATCAAGAATCGTGATGAGCCGACGATGAAGCGCGGCGATGCTCCCGGCATTTAGCGGTACCTCCTCACGGCCGCCGTCGCTGATCCACAGCACGATCGCGTGACGGCAGAGATCGAGCGTAAGAGTGAAGGTCCGTCCGCCGCTGGCGCCGGTCGGGAGAATGCCGAGCCCGCGGGCATTGGGCTGCAGCGCGACATGCCAGCCGTGATTCATCCACGGCGCGTGAGCGACACGGATCTTTCCGATCATCTGGGCAGCGAGGTGAAGCAGCGCGAGCGTCTCATGGTCGCGCTCGACGCTCAGCTCGGGCCAGTCGCTCATCGTGCTCATGCCTTTGCATTTTGCGGTGCGGCATTGCTAGAGGCCGTGACCATGTCCGACGCTCTGCTCGACCGCATCGCCGCTGCAGGCGACCTCCAGCAACTCGATTCGGTAAGAGTGTCGCTGCTCGGCAAGTCGGGAGAGATCACCGCAAAGCTCAAGTCGCTGGGTTCGATGGACCCGGACACTCGAGCAGCCGAAGCGCCCAAGATCCATGCGCTTCGCGAACGCGTGACTGACGCTCTTGCAGAGCGCAAGGCGGCACTCGAGGCCATCGAACTCGACCACAAGATTGCTACCGAGACGATCGATCTCTCGCTTCCGGCGCCCGACAGCATCTCCGGCACCGTCCACCCTGTGAGCCAGGTGATGGACGAGCTTGCCGAAATCTTCGCCGACCTCGGCTTTTCGGTCGCCGAGGGGCCGGAGATCGAGACCCAATGGTACAATTTCACCGCCCTCAACATGGGCGAGAGCCATCCCGCCCGGGCGATGATGGATACCTTTTACCTGGAGCCGCGATCGCCGGACGAGGAGCCGCGTGTCCTCAGGACTCATACTTCTCCGGTCCAGATCCGGGCTGGCGAGGCGCGCGGCGCGCCTATCTACGTCATCGCTCCGGGCCGGGTCTATCGCTCCGACAGCGACGCCACCCACACGCCGATGTTCCACCAAGTCGAAGGTTTCGTCATCGACAAGGGCATCACCCTCGGCCATCTCAAATGGACGCTCGAGACATTCCTCAGAGCCTTCTTCGAACGCGATGACGTCGTTCTTCGCATGCGGCCCAGCTATTTCCCCTTCACCGAGCCCTCGGCCGAGGTCGACGTCGGCTGGTCCATCGAGAAGGGCCGCCGGGTGGTCGGCGGTCAGCAGGGATGGATGGAAGTTCTCGGCTCCGGGATGGTGCACCCTCGGGTCATTGCCAATTGCGGCCTTGATCCCGACCGGTGGCAGGGGTTTGCCTTCGGCTGCGGAATCGACCGCCTCGCAATGCTAAAATATGGAATGGACGACCTGCGCGCCTTTTTCGACGGCGATATTCGCTGGCTCAAGCATTACGGCTTCCGGGCGCTCGACGTGCCGACGCTGTCGGGCGGAGTGGGCGCATGAAATTCACCTTGTCCTGGCTCAAGGACCATCTTGATTCGGACGCGTCAGGTGAGGCGATCGCCGAGAAGCTGACCAATATCGGCCTCGAGGTCGAGGACCTCAGCAATCCGGCAGAGGCATTGGCGCCGTTCAAGGTCGCAAGGGTGCTCACTGCCGAGAAGCATCCGCAGGCCGACAAGCTGCAGGTGCTGACGGTCGATGCGGGTACCGGCGAAGCGATCCAGGTCGTGTGTGGAGCCCCCAACGCTCATGCCGGAATGATCGGCGTTTTCGGTCCCCCCGGCGCCTATATTCCCGGCAGCGAGCTCACCTTGAAGATCGCGGCGATCCGCGGCGTCGAATCAAAGGGAATGATGTGCTCGGCGCGCGAGCTCGAGCTTGGCGAAGACCATAGCGGTATCATCGAACTGCCAAAGGATGCCCCCATTGGCGCTGGCTTCGCCCAATATGCCGGGCTCGACGATCCGACGTTCGACGTCAATGTCACACCCAACCGCCAGGATGCCATGGGCGTGCGGGGCATCGCCCGCGATCTCGCCGCGGCGGGCATGGGCAGTCTTAAGCCGCTCGCAGTCCCGCAGATCGAAGGCAGCTTCCCTTGTCCGGTGCCGGTCAGAATCGACGATCCTGAAGGCTGTCCGGCGTTCTTCGGCCGCGCCATTTGCGGCCTAACGAATGGGGCTTCTCCCGAATGGATGCAGCGGCGGCTGAAAGCAGCTGGCCAGCGCCCGATTTCGGCCCTCGTCGACATCACAAATTATGTGATGATCGATCTTGGCCGGCCTAGCCATGCCTATGACATCGCCAAGCTCAGCGGCGGACTGACCGCCCGCCCGGCTCGCCAAGGCGAGAGAGTCCTTGCGCTCAACGAGAAGGAATATGCACTCGAGCCGTTCATGACCGTCATCGCTGACGATGTGCAGGTCCACGACATCGGCGGGATCATGGGCGGCAAGGATTCCGGGGTCAGCGGCGCGACGAGCGACGTGATGCTCGAAATCGCCTATTTCACGCCGGAGCGGATTGCACGGACCGGCCAGGCGCTCGGACTGACCAGCGACGCGCGCAGCCGGTTTGAGCGCGGAGTCGACCCGGGCTTCCTCGATGACGGCCTCGCAATTCTGAGCGGCCTGATCCTCGACATTTGCGGCGGCCAACCGTCCGCCGCCGTCAATGCCGGACAGCCGCCGGTCGAACGAAGGGTCGTCATGTTCGACCCCGCTCTGACGAGAGCTCTCGGCGGAATCGACGTGCCGGAAGGAAAGCAGAAGGAAATCCTCGAGAGCCTCGGCTTCGAGCTCGATGGCAATGCGATCACGGTCCCGACGTGGCGGCGTGACGTCGAGGGGCCCGCCGACCTGGTCGAGGAGATCGCGAGAATTCACGGCTACGACCGCGTTCCGTCAATTCCGCTCGAGCGCCTGCCCGGTATTGCCAAACCGACCGCGACCCGGTCGCAGCTGATCGACAGAAAGGCGCGGCGGACCGCTGCCGCGCGCGGTCTCGACGAGGCGGTGACGTGGAGCTTCATTTCAAAAGCCGAGGCCGATGCCTTCGGCGGCGCCGACTGGACGCTCGCCAATCCAATCAGCGAAGAGATGAAGGTGATGCGGCCATCGTTATTGCCGGGATTGATAGCGGCGGCGCGGAAAAACCTCGACCGCGGCGCACCGGCGGTTCGGCTATTCGAGATCGGCCGCCGATATCTCGGCGATGCGGAGCATCAGACGCTGAGCTTCATCCTTGCCGGAGAGCGTCGGCCGCGCGGCTGGCAGGTCGGCAAGGTGCGGGCTTTCGATTCGTTCGACGCGAAGGCCGAGACTCTTGCATTGCTCGACGCCGCCGGAACGCCGGTCGACAACCTCCAGGTCTTTCCCGATGCAGGCCCGACCTGGCATCCGGGTCGTTCGGCCACCCTGCGGCTCGGCCCCAAGGTGATCGTCGCAGCGTTCGGCGAGCTTCACCCCCGGCTCCAGAAGAGCCTCGATTGTCCCGTCGGCGCGGTCGCCGCGGAAATCTACCTGGATGCGATCCCGGCGGGCCGCTCGGGTGGTCATGCACGAGCTGCCTATGCGCCCCCGGCGCTGCAGGCGATCACTCGCGACTTCGCGTTCATCGTCGCGGCCGAGCTTTCAGCCGACAAGCTGCTCCGCGCCATTCGCGGCGCCGACAAAGAGGCGATCACGCTCGTCCGGCTGTTCGATCGGTTCGAGACCCCGGAAGGCCTTTCGCTCGCGTTCGAGGTGACTCTCCAGCCGATCGCGAAAAGCTTCACCGACGACGAGATCGGTGAAATCTCGAGGCGGATCGTGGCTGCAGCGGAGAAGCTAGGAGCCCGCCTCCGGTCCTAGTTCGAATCTGTTGATGGCCGCATGAACGCGCGCCTCTATCTCGCTGCGTGGAAGGCCTGCAGGGATGGATTCGCCAATTTTGACCGTCACTGTCCCACTGCGATGGACAAAGCCTCGGCCCCACAAGCGGCCGCTGTCGACCGCCACCGGGATAACCGGCATCCCGAGCGCTCGGTAGAGCGCCGCGAAACCCGATTTGAGCTGCGGCGACTGGCCGGGTCGAACTCGCGTTCCTTCCGGATAAATGATCACCGGGCGGCCACTTTCTTTCGCTCGAGCACCCGCCTCGACGAGTGAGCGAAGTGCCTTCGCTCCAGCCGACCGCTCGACCGGAATGACGCCATAACGCCTCGTCACGAACCCGAAGAGCGGAATGTCCACCAGCTCCTTCTTCATGACGATGATCGGCAGGTTGCTGAGCCGAACTATCTCAAGGGTTTCGAACATCGACTGGTGCTTGACGGCAATGAGATGGATCCCGGAGGGGATCTCGCCTTCGACGCGGAGCCGAATTGAAAGGACGTGACAGGCAAGCCAGTGATGAAGGT
>DATATH010000172.1:0-11242 GCA_036268895.1 Sphingomicrobium sp.
GTCGCGGTGAACGACCGCCCAGTCGCCCTCGTCGAGATAGGCGATCCTTTGGGTCCAGGGCGCAACGGCAAGCGCATCAGAGCCGAGATAATTCTCGCCGTCGCCATAGCCGACCGTGAGCGGGGCGCCTCGGCGAGCGCCGATGATCAGATCGGGACGATCACGAAACAGAAAAGCGATCGCGAAAGCGCCGGTCAGCCTCGGCAGCACGGTTGCGACGGCCTCTTGAGGCGACCTGCCGCGCTCGATCTCGCGGGCGACAAGGTGACCAACCACTTCCGTATCCGTCTCGCTTTCGAAATTCCGCCCCTCCGCCAAGAGTTCGTCGCGCAGCGGCTTGAAATTCTCGATGATCCCATTGTGGACGAGGGCAACGGATCCGACGATGTGCGGGTGGGCGTTGCCGACCGTCGGGGCGCCGTGCGTTGCCCAGCGGGTGTGGGCAATGCCGGTCGTCCCCGGCAGTGGATGCGTTGCGAGCTCGCGCGCGAGATTCTCCAATTTCCCCTCGGCCCGGCGCCGGTCGAGCTGCCCATTGTTGATCGTGCAGATCCCAGCCGAATCGTAGCCGCGATACTCGAGCCGCTTGAGACCATCGAACAGCCGCTGCGCTACCTCGGACGTCCCGACGATACCTACGATCCCGCACATTCCGTCCGCGTCGCTCCTTTGAAGCGCTCAGCGCGGCGCTAATGAACCGCGCGGCATATCCTGGGGCTTGGCATGTCGCGCACATTGCTATTGGCCGCAAGCGCGGCCTTGCTCTTCAAAACGCTATTCCGGCGCCTTGCGGGTCATTCGCTCGCGGAAGCGCTTTGCCCAGCCTACTATGCCCTTCTGCTCGCTCCGCTCGATTGCAAGGCTATCTGCCTCGACGTCCCGGGTGATGACCGATCCCGCGCCGACGATCGCTCCGTCGCCGACTCTGACGGGCGCTACAAGAGCGGTGTTCGAACCAATGAAGGCGCGGCTGCCGATCTCCGTTCGATACTTGCCGAAGCCATCATAATTGCATGTGATCGTACCAGCGCCGATGTTCGCCAGGGAGCCTACTGAAGCATCGCCGATATAGGATAGGTGATTGACCTTGGCGCCTTGGCCGACGTCGGCCTTCTTCAGTTCGACGAAGTTGCCGACTTTGCTTTCGTCCCCGAGCTTCGTACCCGGCCGGATACGCGCGAATGGGCCGATACTTGCTCTAATACCGATCAGAGCGCCTTCGATATGGCTGAAAGCATGGATGGTCGCGCCGTCCGCGATCTGAACTCCCGGCCCGAAGACGACATGCGGTTCGACGGTGACGTCCCGCCCCAGCTTCGTATCGTAGGCGAACCAGACGCTTTCCGGATCGATCAGGGTCGCGCCCTCGTCGAGGACTTGCTCACGCCGCCGGCGTTGCCATTCGAGCTCGAGATGAGCGAGCTCGGCCCGGCTGTTGACCCCTGCCGTCTCATAGGGGTCGCCCTCGATCACGACCGCCTTGCGACCTTCGGCTGCGGCGATGTTGACCACGTCGGGAAGATAATATTCGCCGGCGGCGTTGTCGTTGCCGACCTTCGCGAGCCACCGGAAAAGGTCTGGGGCGTGGAGCGCCATCATCCCCGAATTGCAGAGGCAAACGGAGCGTTCCTCCTCGTTCGCGTCCTTGTATTCGACCATCTTGGCGATGCGATCGCCATCGCCCAGAATG
This sequence comes from Sphingomicrobium sp., assembly GCA_036268895.1. Lineage (GTDB taxonomy): Bacteria > Pseudomonadota > Alphaproteobacteria > Sphingomonadales > Sphingomonadaceae > Sphingomicrobium. Next base: position 1,691 of record DATATH010000172.1, read on the forward strand.
ATTCGGCCATATTTGAGCGGGTCAGGCGGACAGGAAGCGAGAACGACCACGCCGGGATCATCCGCGCCGTCGAGGCGATCGAGCATCCGGCGGAGAGTATCGGCCTCGACGAAAGGCGTATCACCGTAGAGAATGAGGACGGGACCATCATAGCCGGCGAGCGCTTCTGCGGCCTGCAGGACGGCATGGCCCGTGCCCTTCTGCTCAGCCTGGTAGGCGACCGTTACATCCCGCCCCGCTATCGCCGCTTCGACCTGCTCGCGGCCCTTGCCGACGACGACCACCCGCCGATCCGCGCCGAGCGCGTCGACGCGATCGAGCAGGTGGAGGAGCAGTGGCCGGCTCGCAATCGGGTGAAGGACCTTGTGGGTGTCGGAGCGCATGCGCGTACCCTGCCCCGCAGCAAGAATGACAACGGCGAAGCGGCGCTGATCGCTCATCGGAGCGCAATGGCATGGCGCTCAGGCGAGCGCCAGTGCCGGGCGGCAGCCTATAAATTCACGTACCGTTCGTTCCCGACGAAGCCAACCTCGTCTACATGCTCGCTCTTGATCGTTGCGAGCGCCTGAGGCCCGGAACCGTAAGGCAATCGCACAAAAAGAAAGGGCGGCTCGCCGCGGAGCCGCCCCTCAGATCCCGTGAGCCCCGTGAATGGCTCAGAAGACGTTCTGGTAATATTCGTTTCCGACGAAGCCCATCTTCTGAACGTGGGCCTTCTTCGTGATCGCGAGCACCTCGTCGACCAGCTCATAGCGAGCGGTCGCGTCAGGCTGGAGGTGAAGCTCCGGGACCGGATTCATTTGCTGGGTCACCTCGAGGTATGAGCGCAGCTGATCCTGGGTGATCGGTGTGCCGTTCCAGGTGATCGCACCCTGAGCCGTAACTCCAACCGTGTTCTTGACCGGCTCGATCGGTGGCGGTGGAACATTCGGCTGGTTGACCGGCAGATCCAGCTTCACTGCATGGGTCTGCGGCGGGATGGTGATGATGAGCATGATCAGAAGAACCAGCAGCACGTCGATCAGCGGCGTCACGTTCATATCGATCATCGGCTCGCCGGTGGAATTGTCGGTAGTGGTCTGCATCGACATGGCGAACTACTCCTACAGGCGCGGAACCGGGCCGGCACCCGGTTGCGAAATGAAGCCGACGCGCTGGAACCCAGCCTCCTGCATCGTGAGGATGGTCGCGCCGATGCATTTGTACTGGGTATTTATGTCGCCGCGGATATGCGCCTCGGGCATATTGTCCTCATTGATGTTCTGGACCCCACCGACGGCCTTGATCTCGTCCTCGAGCCTCTTCACGGCCATGTCGAGGAGCTCTTTCTGAGTGACCCGCTTCAGCTCCCAATAGACCTCGCAAGTGCCGCCGGGGCCGTTTCGAACACTCAAGGAAACGTTTTCGGGCTTCGTAACCGTCGGCTGATAGCTGACCTTCGGCAAGATCACCGGGACTCGGTGGTTGACCACCGGAATGGTGATCAGGAAGACGATCAGGAGCACGAGCATCACGTCGGTCAGCGGAACCACGTTGATGTCCGACAACGCCGTGTCTTCTTCACCTTCTTGAATTACTTGTCCTGCCATACGGCTGGGTTCTTTCCTAACTTCTTCAACGGACGCGGGAGCCCACCCGCCAAGGTGGACTTCCGCTCTTGATCACTTCGCGTTCGTCGGGGCGTCCGTGCGACGAACCGGCTCACTGCCGGGTTGCGGAGCGGCTGTCCTCGCCGACGCGCCCTTGACGGCACCGGACTCTCCGAAGCGAGGCTTCACAGAGCCTCCCGACATCAGATAGCCGTGAAGGTCGTTCGTGAAGGCCGCGAGGTCCTCCATGATCGACTTGTTGCGGCGGATCAGCCAGTTGTAGGCGAGCACCGCCGGAACCGCGACGACAAGACCGAGCGCGGTCATGATCAGCGCTTCACCGACCGGACCGGCAACCGTGTTGATCGAGGCCTCGCCCGACGCACCGATCTTGATCAGCGCACGGTAGATGCCGACGACGGTGCCGAAGAGACCGATGAACGGAGCGGTCGAACCCACCGTCGCCAGGAACGCGAGCCCTTCGCCCAGACGGGAGGCGATCGCTCCCTGACTGCGCGCCAGGCTGTTTGCCATCCAGTCGTGCTGGTCGATCGGATCGGTCAGCTTGCCGTGCTGATCCTGCGCCTGCAGCGCATCATCGACGATCGAGCGATAGGCGCTCTTCTTGTCGAGCTTGGTAGCTGCTTCGCGCAGGTTCGCCGAATTCCAGAAGCTCGACCGGACCTTGCGGCCCTGGCTGATAATCTTCTGCTGCTGCATCAGCTTTGTGAAGAGGATGTAGAACGAGAAGATCGACATCAGGACGAGGATGGTGAACACCGAGATGGCGATGATGCCGCCCTGCGATAGAGCCGGTCCAATGCCGTACTCTGAGCCCTGTGGTGGTGGTGCTTGCATGCTTCAATTTCCTTTTGAAAATCTAGTAACCTGTCAAAAATGCAATCGATGATCAGCCCTCGAGCTGCCACCGGATCGGCGGGGTCGTATATGTGTCGGTCGTCGGATTGCCGTTGCTGTCGCGCGCCGGCGTGAACTTCGCTCGGCGGCGAAGGATGTTGCACGTCGCGGAATCGAGCGCGCTGTTGCCGGTGGACCTGATGAGATTGCAGCCGACGACCTGCCCGCTCGAGCTGATCGTCAGTTCCGCCTGTGCAGTACCTTCCGCGCCCGCAGCCTGCGCCGAGGCCGGATAGTCGTCAGCGCTGAACAGCGTACGGATGTCACCCCTCGCGCTCTGCGCCGAAACCACCTTCCGCGGCGGCGGCGGCGGTGGCGGCGGGGCGGGTGCGACCGGCGGAATGTACACCGGCGGCGGCGGCGCCGTCACAGTCTGAATCGTCGGCGGTGGAGGCGTGTTGACCTGGACCAGCGGCGGAGGAGTCAACGGCGGCGGCGGCACCTTCGGCATATCCTTGGGCGGTGGCGGCGGCTTCTGGGGCGGCGGCGGCTTCTGCTCGACATCCACCACCTTCAGGTTTTCCACACCCTTCTTGATCACGTCATATGCAAGGCCGGTAACGATCGCATACAAAAGCGACCCTACGACTGCGACCGTCAGGAAAATCGAAACGCCGCGATTTCCGCTCAGTTGTTTGCGTTGCGCGTAGGACATTTAACCCGCACTTCTCCTCGACACGCCGCGGAATCTCCACGGTCAGGACCGGGCGTTCAGACGCGCGCCCCGCCACTTGATGAAACCGCCGGAGTAACAACATGTCACCAGCGACAAGCGCGCTTCCTTATCGCCGGCTCAAAGGCCGTGCAACGGATTTTGTTCCACAGGCGGAAGGCGTGAAACTCCTCTCTGCCCAAGGCTTTGCTCAATCGTCGGGCCACAGCCCACGAAACGAGGCAATCTCGACGCCCACGCCGTGAGCCTCGGGATAGACGTCCGGCTTGGAGATCCGCAGACGAAGTGCACGAACGCCTCGAAAGGCAGCGAGCCGCTCGAACACTGCGTGCGCGAAGGTTTCCTGGAGGTTGAATCGCCGCGACGAGGCTATCTCCTCGACCTCCCTGCGCAGGAAGTCGTAGTTCCAGGCGCGGTCCGGATCGTCTTCGGCCGGCGGCGTCGCGTCGTCGAGCCAGATCTCGATCGTAACGAGGAGCCGCTGGGGGGTCCCGATCTCGAAATCGTGAAAGCCGATGTCGACCCGGACTTCGAGCGATTCAAGCATGATTCGAGCCGACCGGACCCTCAGCGTCTCGGGAACGAGGCCTTGGAGCTTGGGGTCGCTCATGGCTCGCCCAGGAACTGCACGTCGCGTCCCAGCCCGTAAAACCGCTGCCCGGAATCGATCACCAGCACCTCCCCCGTCACGCATCGGGCCATGATCAGATAGCGGATTGCATCGATGACGTCGCTCGCCTCGACCCCGCGCCGGAGCGGGTTGTTGGCATGCATCTTCTCGAAATTCTCCTGGCTCTGTCCGGGCGACCGGAGAATCAGCGCTGGAGCAATGCCGTTCACGCGGATTCCACGAGAGGCAAGCGCACGGGCCGCAAGTTCGGTGAGCGCTGCAAGAGCTTGCTTCGACAAGGTATAACTGAGGTAGTCGGGATTGGGCGCCGCAACTTTCGAATCCAAGAGGTTCACCACCAGCGAATCCTCGCTCTGGTCCCCAGCCATGGCGAACTGTTCGATCAGAAGCACGGGCGCCCTGACGTTGACGGCCATATGAGCGGACAATTCGCTCGGGGCGAACTCACCAAAGCCGTCCCAGGAGAATCGCGCGGCATTGTTGACCAGGAGGCGCAGAGGAGGAAGTCCTCCAGCGGCGGCGAAGATCGTCTCCGCGCACCCGGCATCCTCGAGATCTGCGACGACCTTCACCGCGCCCGCGGGCACGTCGTCCTCGTCGTGGTGGACGTGGGCGATCACGCACCAGCCGTCAGCGACAAGAGCGGCCGCAATCTCGCGGCCGATCCTTTTGCCGGCACCGGTGACGATTGCGGTTCGAAGCTCACTCGTCATTGGAACGATGGAAGTGACGAAGCAATCCGGCCGGCGCAAGGCTGGATTGCGTCGTTCCACTTGCAATGGCTAGTGCAGATGCAATGCCGGATAGCCATTTTCCAATCGATTTCCACGGGATCAGCCTCGCCGAGCTCGAGAAACTGCTCATTGAGCGCCGGCTGCCGCCGGTCGATCAATGGCATCCCGAGCGCTGCGGCCATTCGGGAATGCGCATCGCTCGCGACGGCACCTGGTATCACGATGGCAGTGTGATCGGCAGGCCGGCAATGGTGCATCTCTTCTCGACTGTGCTGAGGCGCGAGGCGGATGGCCGCCACGTCCTCGTAACTCCGGTCGAAAAGCTCGACATCGAGGTCGAAGCCACCGCCTTTCGTGCAGTCGAGATGGAGAGTGAAGGCGAAGGCCCCGGCCGGCGGATCGCCTTTCGGCTGGACAGCGGCGATGCACTGATCCTCGATGCTGAGCATCCGCTTCGGATCGTGCAGACGGACGATGGCCCCTCGCCCCGGCTCGCCGTCCGGCACGGGCTTGAGGCCGAGCTCTCGCGCGCGGTCTATTATGAGCTGGTGGAACTCGCGCTCACGGAAGGTTCCGATCCTCCGGGCATCTGGAGCAGCAATGCCTTTTTCCCCTTGGACATGACTGAGTGAGCGGCCTTGCCGATCGGCTGCGGGCGGCGCTCAAGGCTACCCCGGCCGACCCGCCCATCGAGGGCGATCATGCAGGACTAAGAATGCGCGCATCGAAGGAGGCAGCCGTTCTTATCGCAATAACCGATCGCGACGAGCCGGGCGTGCTGTTGACGGTCAGGCGCGAGCATTTGCGGACCCACGCAGGCCAGATCGCTTTTCCCGGCGGGCGGATTGAGCCTGGCGAAACAGCGCCCGCGGCGGCACTGCGCGAAGCGCATGAGGAAGTTCTGCTTGATCCCGCCGCTGTCGACCTCATCGATAGCATGGAGGCCTATCGAACCGTCACCGGCTACATCATCACTCCGGTGCTCGGTGTCGTTCCTCCCGAACTGCCGCTCTTGCCGCACGAGCATGAAGTGGCCGAATTGTTTGAAGCCCCCCTCGATTTCCTGCTCGATGCGGCCAACCAGCGTCTCGAAAGCGCGCTGTTGCAGGGACGCGAGCGTCGTTATTACGAGATCATCTGGAACGGACGCAGGATCTGGGGTGCAACCGCGGGCATGATCGTCAACCTTTCGCGCAGGCTCCAGTGGCACTGAAGATCGAGGCCGCGAAGTGGCGCCGCCGTCGCGGGATGAAGCGTCTGCTCGAGGCGCTCGACGCCGACCGTGGACTAACCCGCTACGTCGGGGGTGCCGTGAGGGACGACCTGCTCGATTTGCCCGTCAGCGACGTCGACCTCACAACTCGTCTCCAGCCGGATGAGGTCGTGCAGCGGCTGGAAGCCGCGAGAATCAAGGCAGTTCCGACGGGGATCGATCACGGGACGGTTACCGCAGTCAGCGATGGCCAGCCTTATGAAGTGACGACGCTCCGGCGCGACGTCTCGACCGACGGTCGCCGTGCAACAGTCGCCTTCACGACCGACTGGGAGGAGGACGCCGCCCGCCGCGACTTCACCATCAACGCTTTGTCGGCGGACCCGAAGACCGGCGAAGTGTTCGATTATTTCGGTGGCCTCGAGGATCTTCTCGAACATCATGTGCGCTTCATCGGCGACCCGCTGAAGCGGATCGCTGAAGATCATCTTAGGATCCTTCGCTATTTCCGTTTTCACGCCCGCTTCGGCGCCGGCAAGCCCGATGCCGCAGCTCTCGACGCATGCACTCGGCGCGCCAACGACCTCATGGCGCTGTCTCGCGAGCGCATCGCCGACGAACTGCTCAAGCTTCTGGCCATATCGGACCCCTCGGCAACCGTTCAGATCATGGTGGAGCACGGCATCCTGAAGCCGGTCGTTCCCGAGATCGGTCCCGAACGGCTTGAGGACTTGCGGTCGCTAATCGCCGCCGAGAAAGACGCAGGTATCGAGCCCGACGGCCTCCGCCGCCTCGAAGCGCTACTGCCCCACAGCCCAGCTTCCGTCGAAGCGGTCGCGGTCCGCCTCAAACTGTCGAACAAGGCGCGAAAGCGGCTTGCCTGCGCGGCGGCAGCCAATGCCGGCTCGGTGCCCGAAGCCCTGGCCTACCGACTGGGAATCGACTGTGCAGTCGATGCCCTCCTGCTCTCGGGGAAATCCGAAGAGGCTGCACGCATCACCAAGTGGCATGCGCCGCGCCTGCCGATCGGAGGCGGAGTCCTTATCGCACGGGGCCTGCCTGAAGGCCCGGTCGTTGCACGGACCCTGCGAAGGATCGAGGATCGCTGGGTCGCTGCAGGCTTTCCCAAAGGAGATGAGCTCGAGGCGATCGTTGCCGAAGCCCTCGCTGAAGTACAGTCCTAGCCGATCAGCCTGCCGGGCGAGAGGTATGACTTGCCCTTAAGGCAACGGGCCTCGCTCCGCTCTCTTGAGGTGCCGCGCTTCGTTTCCTTTTGCTCCCGCCCGAGCGGTTTAGTGCAGCCTGAAGGGCGAGCGAGCCAGTGCGACCTCCGGCAGCGGTTCAAAAATCGGCCCTGCTCCGCCCACGGCGAGCGCGGCCGGAACGACCACATGCTCGGGCGCGAGCGCTTGATAGCGGGCGAAAAGGTCCGCGAAATGCTCGTCCATGGTTCGCGGACAGCTGGCTCGAATTGCGGTCGCCCGCTGAAGCTCCGGCCCGCGATTGAGGAAGCGAGCGATTGCCTCTTCGAGCGACTGTTCCCGTCCGGACCTGTAGGTGGTTCCGGCGCCCTCGACCAGCTGATCGGGCGCACCGCCGCCATCGGGCACGATCAACGGAACGCCGCTCGCTCGGGCCTCGGCAGCTACCAGGCAGAATGTCTCGGATTCGCAGCCGTGGACCAGCGCATCCGCGCTGGCGAGAAGCGAGGCGAGCTCCGATCGATCGGTGATCTGAGGAAGGACTGCGACATTGCGATATTGCTCGGCGATCAGCTCGAGTTTCTGCCGTGCGCGACCGTCTCCGACGAGCAGCAGCCCGACGGGTAATTTGCGCCCGCATTCGCCGGCCGCCCTCAGCACGAGTTCCCATCTTTTCTCCGCCGAAAAGCGGCCAATCCCAATGAGCAGCAATGCTTCGGAATCGAGCCCGAGGGCGGCCAGGGCAGCGCGGCGCAGGTCGGGCGATCGAAGCAAGGGCGAAAACAGGCCTGGTTCGACGCCCATGCGAATGGTCTCGGCATTGGAGAGTCCACCCTCGGCGAGCCGATCGGCAAGATCCGTATTCGCGCACACAATCGTATCGAACATGTTGCCGAGGCCGCGCAGGTGCCTCCAGAAACGGCCGAACAAGCGGTCGATGGCGTTTCTTGGAGCAATGCCGCCGAGCCAACGGTAGGCGTAGGTTGCAAGGGGATCGGCGTGCATGAACAGCGAGCGGGTCGCGGGGCCTTGCCAGCGGCCGACCATCGTTGCGCTCGACCAGGGCGAAGATGCCTCGACATGATCCGGTTGCCAGGCGTCGAGCGTCGAGTGGAGGAGACGCTCGTCGTCGAAATACCGATAGCGGCGGTCGACCGGTAGCTTGGGCGATGGAATCGTCACGAGACAGGCGCCGGGGCCACGCTTGATCACCTGGTGGTTCTCTCCCGGAGCAATGATGATCATCTCGTGGCCGAAGCGCGCCGCAGCGCGCAACTTCGCCTCAACATAGGTTCGGACGCCTCCGCCAAATGGCGTGTAGAAGGCGGTAACGTCGGCAATGCGCATCGGCTCATGGAAGCGGTCGGGCGCCGTAAACATCAAGTGAAGCTTTTTTAATGGACTGGCAGAAGCGACACGCTTGGCCCAGAAGCGCGCGAATGTCGACTGGTCATGAGCGCCTACTTCTAGCATCGATTCATGACGTCTCGCCGCGCTTCGAGAGCGAGGTCGATCGCCTCCTCGATTTGCTTGCACCTTTCGTCGGCGATCGGATCGCGATGTTGGTTGTTCCAAACCATTGGGGCGGGGCTCCGATCGCGCCCGGGTCGCCATTCGCGGCGCGTTTGCGCGCATGGGCGGATGCTGGAACCGAAATCTTCCTTCACGGCTATTTCCACCGCGATCAGAAGGGACATCGCGGAAACGCCGACCGCCTTCGCGCCCGGTTCATGACTGCTGGAGAAGGCGAGTTCCTTGGCCTCTCGCTCGAAGATGCCTCCTGCCGAATCGCCGAAGGACGATCATTGCTCGAAGATGTGATCGGCAGGCGGATCGATGGTTTCGTTGCGCCAGCATGGCTCTATGGCGAAGGCGCCCGCGCCGCGCTTGCCGCATGTGGAATCCCGATTGCAGAAGATCATCTGAGCGTCTGGTCGCCGTCGACAGGAGCCAGGCTCGCGAGCGGACCGGTGATCACCTGGGCAAGTCGCACTCGGCTTCGTCTCGCATCGTCGCTACTTGCAGCCGCGGCGCTACGCCGCGCACCCATCGAGGTCCTTCGTATCGGAGTGCACCCGCCGGATTGCCGGCATCCGCTCCTTGTCCGAAGCATCGACCGGACGTTCAGAAAGGTCACGCGAAACCGCCGCGTAGCGCGATATGGCGACCTCCTCGCCCGCTAGAAGGGAAGCACGGTGGTCCAGGTTTGCGCGAACCGTCGCGAAGGGCATAAACCTGCTCGAGCCGAGAATTCCAAAGCCATCCGGCAATGCTCTCACGCGCGATCAGCGGCGGCGCGAATTCCAATATTCAAACGCGTCGCAAGCCTCGAGCGGCTTGGCGAAATAGAAACCCTGACCCGACGCGCATCCAAGTGTCGCGAGCGTGGTCGCAAGCTCGACAGTTTCGATCCCTTCGGCAGTTGTCGACATGCCCAGAGCCTCCGCGAGGCTGAGCACGGCTCGAACGATTGCGACCGCATCAGGATCAACCATCATTCCCGAGACGAAGCTCTTGTCGATCTTGAGAACGTCGATCGGCAGTCGCTGCAGGTAGGCAAGGCTCGAATAGCCGGTGCCGAAATCATCCATT